>JAOACQ010000061.1 GCA_026417755.1 Brevinematales bacterium
AGATGTGTATAAGAGACAGGTTATACAGCAGTTGTGTCTCATAGAAGTGGTGAAACAGAAGATGCTACTATTGCTGATCTTGTTGTTGCATTGAATACAGGTCAGATTAAAACTGGTTCAATGTCAAGAACAGATAGAATAGCAAAATATAATCAGTTAATCAGGATCGAAGAAGAACTTGGTGATATGGCAATATATCCTCAATTGAAAGCATTTTATAACATTTATAAATAATTTAAGGTGGTGGGTTAATACCCACCACTGTTTTTATATTAAGGAATTTTTATGTCTGATCTTATTCTTGCACCTCTTAATGATAAACAAAAAGAAGCTGTCCTATATACTGATGGTGCTTTGCTTGTTTTAGCTGGAGCTGGTTCTGGTAAAACAAGAGTTATCACACATAGGTTTGCATACATTTTGAGGGAAAAAAAAGTAAAACCATTTAATATTCTTTCTGTAACTTTTACAAATAAAGCAGCTTATGAAATGAAAGAGAGGATTTCAAAACTTGTTGGTTATGATTTGTCAAATGTATGGATAAGAACATTTCATTCCACTGGTTTAATGATATTAAGACAAAATGCAGAATATATATCTTATCCAAGAGATTTTGTAGTTTATGATGATAATGATTCAAAAGCATTAATTACTTCTATTCTTAAAGATTTAAATTATAGCAAAGATAGATTTTCTTCTTCAGCTATTCTTAATAAAATTACCTCTCTCAAAGATGATAATATAGGGCCAGAAGAGTTTAAAAAGTCTATCCATTCAAATTTTGATGATGTCGCAGCAAAAGTCTATGAAGAATATGAAAAAAGACTCCGAAAAAGTAAGGCTGTTGATTTCTCAGACTTAATAATACTTCCTTATAAAATTCTCACTGAAAATTTAAATGTCTTAGAAAAATATCAAAATCTCTGGCATTATATAATGATTGATGAGTTTCAAGATACAAATACTTCCCAATACGAATTTGTAAAACTTATAGCAGATAAAAATAAGAATATTTGTGTTGTTGGCGATGACGATCAGTCAATATATAGCTGGAGAGGAGCACAAATCAAAAATATTTACGATTTTAAAGAAAGATATAATGCTAAAATTATTCCTTTAGAACAAAATTATAGATCAACCAGTATAATACTTGAGGCTGCTAACAAAGTTGTAGAAAAAATATATAACAGGATGGAAAAGAAACTCTGGACTGAGAAAAAAGGCGGCGAAAGGATAAAGATTTTTGAGGCTTATACTGACAAAGAAGAAGCAAGGTGGGTTGTAGAGACAATTGACAATATGCTTGGGAATTATGACTTCAAAGATTTTGCAGTTTTCTATAGAACAAATGCCCAATCAAGAATAATAGAAGAAGAATTAATTTACAAAAATATTCCTTATAAAGTTTTTGGTGGTTTAAAATTTTATGCAAGAAAAGAAATAAAAGATATTTTGGCTTATATAAAATTTATTGTAAATCCAGAGGATTGGGCATCATTTGAAAGGATAGTCGATGTACCAAAAAGAGGAGTAGGGGAAGCTACTATCACAAAGATAAGAAAATTGTATGAAGATGGTTTTTCATTATTGGATATACTCTTAGGTAAATATGAACTCGGAAGAGTTAGTAAAGCTGTTCTTGATTCACTTCATAATCTCGGAGAAGTAATTTATGAACTTAATCAAAATAAGCAAAATATAACCCCGGCAAATTTTGTAAAAATCCTTCTTGATGCTATTGAATATGAAAATTATCTGAAGAAATATGAAGAAAATCCTGAAGAAAGATGGGAAAATGTAGAGGAACTTATCAATTCAATAAAGATCTATGAAGGAAATAGAAAAGAAGCAACGGTCGTTGACTATATAAACGATATAACACTTCAGAGTAGTTCTGATGAGATTGGTAGTGATGAAGAAAGAAATTATGTTTCTCTTATGACAATTCATAATGCCAAAGGACTTGAATTTCCGGTTGTTTTTATCGTTGGAGTTATTGATGGGCTTATACCTCATTCTTCAGCTGGAACTTCTGTTGAAGAAATGAACGAGGAGAGAAGGTTATTCTATGTCGCTATCACAAGGGCAAAAGAAAAGCTGTTTATTTCTTACTCAGATACAAGACTCAGCTTTGGTGAAGTAAAAGAATGTTCTCCTTCTTTATTCCTTGAAGATATACCTGATGAATTGGTAGAATATATTGCTAAAAAGGATTATGCAAGAAAACAAATGAGAGAAACTAGAAAAGATTTTCAACTTTTTGGGCTGAAAGATTATAGTGAGTTAAAAGTTGGGATGAGAATATTTCATTCCTCATTTGGAGAAGGGGACGTAAAATTTGTTGGTGAAAATATGATAAAGGTTAATTTTGAAGATTTTGGTGTTCAAATGTTATCAAAAAATGAAATTTCAAAAATTAAGGTTGCTAAATGAAAATATTGAATATTTTTCGCAGAAAAGAATTTTTAAACTCATCTATTATGTCATTTACAAATTTTTTTGTAGGTGGAATGAATTTTGTCTTTCATATTCTTATGCAGAGAATGTTAGGACCAGAAAAGTATGGAGTTGTTTATCCGCTTATAATACTTTCACTTTTTATAACACTTATACCCAATACATTTCAATTTTTTATGACGAGAGATCTTTCTATTTTGATACATAAAAACGAAGAGAACGAAGCGTTATATTATATAAAAAATGCTCTTAAATGGCAATTTATTTTGTCTATTTTGTTATTATTAAGTTATTTGATCTTGTTACCATGGTTAAAAGTTTTTTTAAAGATTGAGAAGACAGAAGACTTTATTTATCTTATAGTGATGACTCTTTTCCCATTTTTCTATTGTGTTTTTATTGCCTATCTTCAGGCGAGAGAAAATTTTATTTATTTATCCATAATACAGATTATTCCTTCAATTATCAAATTGCTAACCGGTTTTTTGGTGGTATATTTAACAAAAAACTATCTTGGTGTTATTGCGGCTTTTATAGCTGGCAGTGTGTTCACTATTATTTTAATTATGGTAGAATTTTTGTATAAAAAAGATAAAATTAAAGTTAAAAAAAACAATTTTGAGACTAAAAAGTTCTTTTCTTCATTTATTCATAGTTTTCCAGCAATAAGTGGTTTTACAATATTATCCAACATTGATTCAATAATTGTAAGATCAAAGTTACCGGAACTATCAGGAATTTACTCTTCTGTAAGTGTAATTGGAAAGGCTTCGTTTTATATCGCTCTATCTATTTCAACAGTTTTTTTACCTGTTTTATCGAAATCTGAGGATTTAAAAAAATCCAATAGACTTGCTTTGATTTTTCTTACAATGTTTCTGTTGGCATTTTTAGGTTTAATTTTTATCTCTTCACCGATAATTTCAACTTTGATTCTTAAAGGGCAATATGCTGGTTTTGAAAAACTTTTACCATTTTATTCCTTAGCTTTTATTCCTTATGCATATATTACGTATCTTGTCAATTATTATGTTATCTCAAAGAAGAAAATTTATGACATATCAATTCTTATAGCCATAATAATTCAAATTGCAGGAATCTTTTTGTTTTGCAAAGATTTAATAATGGTTGCAAGTGTAGTTGGTATAAGTGGATTATTTGTGCTGGTGGTTTTAATTTTGGAAAACTTTATAGAAAAAAAATTTCATTGACATAAAATTTTATTTATTGGATAATAAGCTATGTTTAATTTTTTGTCAGGGAAAATCGTTTCAAAAGAAGAAAACCTCTTGGTTCTTGAGTGTAACGGTGTTGGTTACGAAATACTAATTCCAACAAGGGTTTTTAACTCCCTACCGGAAATAGGTAGTGAATTGAAAATTTATGTTAAATTTATTTTAAGGGAAAATGAAGCTTATTTTGTTGGGTTTCGTAGTCAGGATGAAAAAAAGGTTTTTGATCTTCTTTTAACAGTAAATGGGCTCGGTATAAAACAATCTCTAAGAATTTTGTCAGAACTTTCTGTAGATGATATTAGAAAAGCTATAGTTATGGAGAATGAAAGAATTTTTTCAAGCGTAAAAGGAATTGGTAGTAAATTAGCTTCAAGAATTGTGCTTGAACTCTCCGATAAAATTAAAAAACTTGAGTTATCTGATAAGATAGAAACTGTAAACGAGTTTGATAGAAAAAAACTTGAAGTTCTTATGGCTTTAAAAGTGCTTGGATATTCAGAATTTGAGGCTAAAAAAGCTATAGACAATTTATTTTCTGATAAAGAATTTGTTAACAATACAAATGTGGAAAATATAATAAAGAAAATACTTTCAACAATGATAAGATAGAGGGTTAACTTATGGAAAAGAATAAAAATATTGAACTAAAAGATTTTCAATTGAGAAATATTGAAATAATAACTCATTTATTTAAAGCAGGTGTGCTTGATGATGATATTGTTGAAAATCTAAGACTTGCAGAACTTGAATATTTTTCTCTACTTGATAAGTATGATCTGCTTGAAAAAAAGGTAAACGTTGATGAAAAAACAAATCTTCTTAAGTTCAAAAAAGATTATCTTAATAATATAGTTAAAACAGCTTCAAGAATCTTTTATGATGGTTTCAGACAAATGTTATATCACATTTCTTTTGTAAGATTTGATATTGACAACTTTTCAAGTTTTAATAACCATTATGGGCATGATGTAGGAGATAAAATTTTAATCGAAATAGCAGAAATTTTGAAGAATGGTTCAAGACCGACAGATTATGTAATAAGATTTGGTGGAGAAGAATTTGATGTTATCCTACCAGCTACTGATATAGAAGGAGCAAAAGTATATGTTGAAAAAATTATAAACAAGATTAGATCTCTAGAGTTAGATTATAACGGACAAAAACTTAAAGTAACAGTGAGTGCTGGAATCTCTTCCATATCTTATAGATTTGTCGAACAGAGGTTTCTGGAGGATGCCAAGATTGAATCTGATTATCAAAAGCTTCAACAAGAGGCAGACAACGCACTCTATGAAGCAAAATATTTGGGTAAAGATAGATTTTGTGTATATGACCCATCAAAGAAGGAAGAATATTCAAAGATAAGAAAGCTATATGTGAAATAATTTATTCTTTTTCATATCTGCCAATATAAATATCTGCACCGACGTAAAAGAGTAAATTATTTCTTAAATAGTTATAGTTAACTCCTGTTTTTAATATTGAGTAGGGCAAAATATATTTGATACTCAGGTCTATATAAGTTAAGTCTTCATTATATTTTATGGTGTTTGTTGTGGTATTTTTATACCACCCCCATTCCAAACTTAGCATAAGATCATTAAACCTTGAATTTTGATTAATAATTAATGGAACACAGATTTCTATTGGCAAAAGAGTTAAAGCCGAATTTGTTTCATAAGGTAGTAGTGGATAAATCTTTATAATCTTTGTCCCCAGACCAAAAGAAAAAATTTCACTAAAATTCCAAGTCTTAAAAATACTTATAAAACTTATTTCAAGATTCAATGGGTAAGAATATCCAAAATTAAAAATACTTAAAAGTTGCAAAGACTTAAATTTATTGTATTCTTTTAAAAGATTGATTAATTCATCATCATCAAAACTATTTATTTTTTCTCTTAACTCTTTATCTTCTGATGAAATATATGGCATATCAGTTTCATTTGTTATTCTTAAGACTAAGTCTTTTATAAGATTATTCCATTTACTTTCAGAAAGTGGGATTTTAACATATACCTCCTCATCTCTTATTAATATTTTGTTTGTATAGATTTTTACCTTGAGGTAAATGTTATTCTCAATTTTATAGAGGAAAGGTTGTATAACAAAATGAGTTTCTTTAATTTCATTACTTATAAGGAAATGAGTGTTTGTAACAAAATAATTAGTAGATTCTGTAAAATCATCAATTATCACTGGTGGTTTTACTTCAGCAAATACTATAATAGGAAAAAGAAATAAAAAGATAATAAACATACAAAAATGATATTAGAATTTTAAAAATAATTCAAGTTTTAATTTTAAATTAAT
>JAOACQ010000066.1 GCA_026417755.1 Brevinematales bacterium
AAATCACAGCATTTATTATACTATACCTATCCAATTTTGTCAAACTTTTTTATAAAATCTTTTTAACCTATACCAACCAAAAAAACTCAAACACTACTACAAACTTCTTAATAAGACCTATCTTCATCAATATCTAGACAAGCAACCTACTTCAGCCCCAAATTTAGACCGCTATCAAAGTCCGCTTATCAAAAATCGACTAATTATTTTAATTACTTTATACCTTTTTGTCAATTTTTTAAAAAATATTTTCAAAAGAAAAAATTCAGATTTAAACTTTAATTTTTTTCAACTTAATGTTATACTTTAACTATATATTTTGTAAACAAAAAGGAGCTTTTATGCCACTTATAGAAGTAAAAGGTTTAAAAAAGGACTACCCTCTCGGTAAAACCACAGTCCATGCCTTAAGAGGTATTGATTTATCAGTGGAGGAAGGGGAGTTGATTTCAATCGTTGGTCCTTCAGGATGTGGAAAAACAACTCTTCTTAATATAATAGGCTGTATTGACCATCCAACAGAGGGAAGTATAAAAATCGCAGATAAAGATATTACAGCTTTAAATGACAAAGAGCTTACAAATATGAGGCTTTATAAAATTGGTTTCATATTTCAGACATTCAATCTTATTCCAGTTCTTGATGTAAAGGAGAATGTTGAATTTCCACTTCTACTTATGAAGGATAAAACCACTATAAACACAAAAGAACTTAACGAAAGGGTTGAAAGACTTATCGAAGAGGTTGGACTGAAAGAATACATAAAGCATAAACCAGCCGAGCTTTCCGGTGGACAACGCCAGAGAGTTGCAATAGCAAGGGCACTTGTAACAAATCCAGATATAGTGCTTGCCGATGAACCAACTGCCAACCTTGACTCTGAAACTGGTGAGAGTATCCTTGCTATTATGAAAAAGCTCAATGAAATAGAAAAAACCACATTCATTTTTTCAACACACAATCCAGATGTTTTAAAATATGCAAAAAGAATTGTTAGGCTTAAAGATGGAACTATTGTTGGTGAGGATAGATTATGAAATTTCTATTTATTAAAATAGCTTTCAAAAATCTCTTCAGGCATAAGGCAAAAAGTCTTATTGTAGGAGGGCTCATTTTCATTGTCAGTCTTATTATGACAATAGGTGGTGGAGTTATAAAAGGAATGAATGCCGGACTTGAAAAGAATGTGGTTAATGGATTTACAGGCAATATTGTTATAATTTCAACAAACCAGCTTGAAAAAGAGATTTTTGGTTCGATGTTTGGTAGACCAACAGAATTACTTAAAGACTACTCGAAAATAAAAGAATTTCTGAAACAACAGGATTATATTTTTGATTTTTTGCCAGCCGGTAGAAATTTAGCAATGATTCTCACAGAAAATAGAATACCAATATTCTGGCTACTTTTCTCCGTTGATATTGATGAATATCAGAAATTTTTTGGCTCAAATATGATAGTTATTGAAGGAGATTTTCTCAAAAAAGATGAAAAGGGAGTTATGGTAGGAACACAACAAAGGGAGTATGCAGCTACTATTTTCAATTACTGGTTTTACCCAGAAGGTAAAGAAATTAACTATTCAAATATGAGACCCAAAATTTTGACTAACAAAGATAATCTTGAATATAAAACTGAAGTAGTACTACTTGGTATGAGTGATGATTACACGCAGGATATGAGAATCCCAATTAAAGCTATTATTAAATTTAAAAATTTAAACAATTTTTTTGGTAGCTTTGTATTTATCGATAGAAAATCTTTTGTAGAAATCTTTAATTATATCACACAAGAATATGAGACAAAAATTTCTGAGAAAGAAAAGAAAATCTTAAAAGAAGAAAATCTTGATAATATTCTTGAAAATGATTTATTCTCAAGCGAAGAAATTGGCAAAGCCTCATATAGAGAAGAAGAAATCAAAAAAGCCATAAAGAAAACTCAAAAAATCTCATATAATACTGATGCTTATAATGTTATTCTCATAAAACTCAAAAAAGGAGAAAATGAAATTTTAGCTTTAAAGAAATTAAACGAAGAACTTAAAAAAGCCAATCTTGACGCAAAAGCAATTAGCTGGAAGGAAGCAACTCCCCAGCTTGCACAACTTATTGGAATGGTACAAGGAACTTTTTCAATAATCATTTTACTATTATTTCTTGTATCATTGATTGTAATAATGAATACAATTTCTATGTCAGTGGTTGAGAGAATACCAGAACTCGGAATGATGAGAGCAATTGGAGCACAAAAAAATTTTATAGGCAGGATGATATATCTTGAAAGCATTATGCTTGGTCTTGTCTTTGGTGGTGGCGGGGTTATTTCTGGTGCTATTATCTCTAATATAATTGCAATGCTTAAATTGACTGTAAAAAATGAAATGACACAACTTATTTTTGGTGGTGAGGTTTTCACCCCAATAGTAGGAGCAGGTGATATTATCTGGAATATTATCGTTTTGCTAATTGTTCTAATACTGGCTGTTGTTTATCCTGCAAGGCTTGCAAAGAAGGTTACACCAATTGAAGCAGTTGTGAGGGAATGAGAACAAAAAAACATAAGGAGCGGGTGTATTATGACTATAAAAACATTACTTTCTGTTGCATTAAGGAATCTATTAAGGCAAAAGAGAAGAAATATATTTTTGGGGCTTGGTGTTGCCATTGGAATTACAATGCTTGTTATTTCTGGAGCTTTTACACGAGGACTTAAAGATATTATTATAGATAAATGGCTTACTGGAATGAGTGGGCATATTCAGGTAACAGTAATCGGAAATGTTCAGGATATGTACGGCAGGGGAAAGAGTTTTTTTAAAGATAAAACAATTATTGAAAATATTGTTTTGGAATACACAAACGAAATAAATTATTACTACACAGACGCATCCGCATTTGTAAGACTTCTCGGAAACAAAAAAAGTGACCTCGTAAACATCGTGGGTGTTCAAGTTGACAAAGGATTTTTTGACTTTTTAAAAATCTCAGAAGGTAACCCATGGGATATAACAAACACACAAAAATTTGAAAATCCCATTCTTTTAACCACAGAAAAGGCAAAATACTTAAGAGTGAAAATTTATGATAAGGTTAGTGCTTCATTCCAGACAGTAAGGGGGCAGGTTCAGACAGCCAGATTTACAGTTGTGGCTTTATCAAAGCCAAACTCTTCTTTTATGGACTGGGCTGCTTTTGTCCCATACGAAAATATGCGTAAACTTCTTGACTTTAAGCCTTATGAAGTGGGTAGCTATACAATTGCACTTAAAGATATTAAGAAAGCAATTCCGATTTCACTCAAACTAAGAGAAAAGTTAAAACCAAAACTTTTTTCCATAAATTCAAGTCTTACGGGTAAAAAAGTAAAAATTGCATCCTACTGGAGAAAAAAGGAAATCTTTAACTTGCTCACCAACAATATAAAAATTGTATCAAGTCTTAAAGACGTTGATTTATGGAAAGAAGGTGTTTTACTACCAAAAAAATTCAACATTCAACCCGGGAAAGAAATTGAATTTACCTACCAAACAAGATTTGAAGGTGAAAAAAGGGTGAGACTAAAAGTTAATGGTATTTACGAAAGTGATAAATTTGAACTACTTTTAATTAACGAAAAGGATTTTTATAAAATTTTTGCCACATTGCCTGCAAGTGAAATCATTGACCATAATTTTATAGAAGAAAATTCGGAACTTGCAAAAAT
>JAOACQ010000012.1 GCA_026417755.1 Brevinematales bacterium
AGATTGAGTAGGTATTATTCCATAATTCAGTAGGTTTTCATAACTGCTTTTAACAATAGAAGTTGCTGACTTCAAGTTTTCATATTCTTCCTTAGTCATATTATCAGAATTGGCTATTAACAAATTTTCTCCAGGAGTTAATAAACTCTTCGTTGCCCCAAACAAATCATTAGCATATATTGGAAGTCCTTGCTGTAGTTTCATCTGGTAAAGATTACCAATCTTCTGGCTAATTGCCTTCTCATACCTAGTAGCCTTTATCTGGCTAAACACATCCATATTGTCCACACTGGTATTCATCAACTCCCCTTCTCTTATGTAATATTCGTTCTCCCCTTTAGCTATGGGTTTAGACTAAGCAACTCCTCCGTCGTCATCCTCTTAACCCTATAACTTCCCTTACATCTATTATACAACACCTGACACGCTATCAAAGGTAGATTTTCTTTTTCCGCATTCGTTTCTTTTTGTCGAAAATCTTATTAATTATAAAATTACTGACTTATATGACCTTCTTTTCTTTACAATAACTTACATAGTAATATGTAGGAGCAAACAAATAAGGAATAAACAAAATCAAAAATCCCCATATTATTTTATAGCCAATTTTTATCCTTGAAAATTTTACCAGATGCCAAAAACTATACAAAGCCGATAAAAACACAACTATGCTTCCGATTAATAAATATAATTTATTGATATTTTTTGTAAAAATTAAATTAAAAATAATCATACTAAAACCAAAAGTTAGAGAATGAATTAACTCAATAAATGTAGTATAAAAAGAATTGAATTTTTTACCATCTTTTGCCATAAACAAAAACACAAACATAGAAACAAAATTGAATAATATTAGTAATATCAAATTTTTAACTTTTTCAGATAATTTACTTTTTTTATCAATTAATATTATAACAAACATAAAAATAAAATTAAAAATCAAGGTATAAATCAAAATTTCTGAATATAAATTACTCATAGTAGAACTGATATAGTAATCTTTAGAGGAAAAAGCAATAATTAAAAAAATAAGTATTGAAACTGAAAAAGAATATAAAATTTGCAAAATTCGATCCATTATTTCACAAGTGAACATAATACCCTCCTCCTATGATAAAAGTCACATCTCCAGCCCCCCAAAAATATTTCCTTAAATTTAGAAAGATTTTCAAATACCCAATTATTTTTCAAAGTATCAAAAATAATTCCTAGTAATTTTCTTGCTGTAGCAACTATGGCTTTACCTGATTTATTTTTTTTCTTCTTTGTATAATAAGCTCACAGATACAATTTTCAAAAATTCGAGTAAAATAACTTCATAAAAGATAATATGTTGAAAGAGAAAAAATGTCAAAGAAACTTAAAATTTAAGAAATGAGTAAATAAAATTTATTAACTAAAATTTAATATATAAGAAAAGGCGATTTCACTTTTAAAATCTTTGATACCATTTTCAAAAAGGAGATCTGCCTTATAAAAAGACGGATGTAACGGCTTTTCAATCACGTAAGGGACTGCTATACAACTCATTTCGGCATTTTTGGCTGCTTCAACTCCATATTTTGAATCCTCCACAGCCGCACATTCATAAGGTTTGAAATTCAATCTTCTTGCAGCCTCAAGATAAACATCTGGATGTGGTTTGCCATTTTTTATATTCTCACTTTCACTAGAAAGCACAACATCAAAATATTTAATAAGTCCGGTTTCTTCAAGCAAAATGTCTAAAATATATGGAGAAGAACCAGACGCAAGCCCTAATTTATAACCATTTTCCTTAAGAATATCTAAAAATCTTTTCATCTCTGGAAAAACTTTTGTATTATTTTTTGCTATAGCAAGATAATGAGCATTTTTTCTTTCAAGCAATTCTTTTTCATTTCCTTTTATACCATACTCTTTTTTAAGTTTTTTTATAAAATTAAGATTTCCCATTCCACTAACTTCTTTCTGCATTTCTTCCGTAAATTCTATACCAAACTCTTTTAAAAAATTTCTATCAGAAATATAATAATTCTTTTCACTATCTACAAGGGTTCCATCAAAATCAAAAATCACAGCCTTTAATTTTTCTGACATTTTAACCTCTTCAGGAATTAAGAATTTTCTCAATCCTTCTTATTGCTACCTCTTTACCTATTACCGGAAGTATATAGTAAATCTCAGGACCATGAATTCTACCAGTTATAGCTGCTCTTATTGGCATAAAAAAATTTTTGCCTTTAATATTTGTTTCAGAAATTATCTTTTTAGCTATTTCCGTAAATACACTATCAACTACAACTCTTTCTTCTTTTAATAACGCTTCTTTAAAATGTTTTAAAACAATTTTCGATTCCTCTTTTTCAAGAACATCTCTTGCCTCTTTTGTTATTTCAAAATCATCGGTGATAAAATAATCAATATGTTCTTTTATTTCTGATAGGTGAGAACAATAGCCTTTAGCTATTTCAACAACTGCTTTAAGAAATTTCTCTTTTTTTTCATCAATAGGCGTAGCTACAAGACCTGTTTCAACTATATAAGGCAAAGCTAGTTTATATATCCTTTCACTATCGCTATTTATTATATAATGTTTTGAAACCCAATTAAGTTTATCTATATCAAAAATCGCAGGACTTGGTGAAATTCTATCAAGATCAAATAAAGAAATCAATTCTTCTTTAGAAAGCAATTCTCTACCATCAGGACTTGACCACCCTAGAAGGGCAAGATAATTAATTAAGGCTTCAGGTAAATAGCCAGCCTTTCTGAATTCATCTATACTTGTAGCTCCATGTCTTTTGGAAAGTTTCTGTCTATCCGGGCCTAAAACCAAAGCAAGATGTGCAAACTCTGGAACCTTAAATTTTAAAGCCTTATAGATCATTAACTGTCTCACCGTATTCGACAGATGTTCGTCTGCTCTTATCACATGAGTTATACCCATTAAAGCATCATCGATAACAACACTATAATTATAAACAGGCATACCATTAGCCCTAAGGATAACAAAATCTCCAACCATCCCCGAAGGAAAATTAACCTCTCCTTTTACAATATCTTTAAAGCTAAAATCTTCTTCATACGCTATAAATCTTACGACAGGCTTTCGACCTTCTGCTTCATATTGTCTCTTTTGTGCTGAAGTAAGATTACGGCATTTACCATTGTAAATCGGACCTTTGCCCTGGGCTTCCATCTCCTTTTTTCCTGCTTCTATTTCCTCTGGCGTGCAATAACAATAATAGGCTCTACCGTCTTCTATTAGTTTTTCAGCATATTCTTTATATATATCTAGTCTCTCACTCTGTAAATAACTTTTTTCAGGACCTCCAACCAAAGGACCTTCATCCCATTCGAGAGAAAGCCATTTCATATCTTCCATAAGTTTATCTATATAATCACTATGAGATCTATCCAGATCCGTATCTTCAATCCTTAAAACAAATTTACCACCTGTATGTTTTGCATATAGATAAGCAAAAAGTGCTGTTCTCACATTACCTACATGGAGTTTTCCTGTAGGAGAAGGAGCAAACCTTGTTTTTACCATAAAAACCTCATAAAAATTTATCCTGATATATTTTAAGGAGAAAGGTGATTTTTTTCAAACTTTAAGCCTATGGAACATATATACCTTTTGGAACTGTGATGGTATCTTTTTCGGAAACTTCTGTCTTTGTTGCATTTGACTGATAATATGTTTTAACTTCTCTATATCTTTTAACAAGCCGATAATAGTAAACTTTACCCGAAGTTACCGTATTATCAGTACAAGAAGTAAAAATATAACCCCTTATATCTTCAATAACTCTATAATCATTCTGATAATCTTCTTCTGCCCTGACAAGCAATGCTTTTATAGTGTTCGTGTCAAGATAGTACGGTTTATCCCATTTAATTAATACCTTATTTCCTGATATGATAGAAAGAGTAAGATAATCACTCTCACTTTTATTTCCTATACTCATAATGTCAGCTATAATATCACAACCAGAAAATAATAATAAAAAAATAAGATACCTCTTCATAATAATGCCCCCTATATAAAAGCTCTTATCCCAAGAGCTATATATAAATTTCCACTTTTATAATATCCTTCATATTGAGAAAGAATATCGTAATAATTAACTTCATAAGAAGTTTCAAGACTAAATCCCAAAAGAGAAAAACCAAACAAAGCTGGTCTATCTGATCCAAAACCAAAGCCAAATTTAAAACCCCAAACCCCATTTTTTAAATCCTCAACCCTTGAATATAAATTTTTATAGAAACTTAATCCCCCCTCAAGAAATAAATAAACAGGGAGATCCACAAAAATTTGTGGTTCTTTATTTCTTACAAAAGATGGTACTGGCTTATCAAAAAACTGAAAAACAACTTTTGAACTTATATCCCATCTATCAAGATAAATAACTGGTTCAAACTGAATAGAATTGTAAGAACTGATATACCAGAAAGGAGTTATATCCCATCGAGGAATAAAATAAAATCTATATGTTGAAAAATTAAACTCTGATATTTTTTCCCAAAGATAAACATAATTTTCAAATTGTAAACCATTTATGAAGGAAAAAGGGGTAGTTATCGAAGTAAAATATTTCAAAATTTTAAAACTATCAAAATCAAATTTATATGTTTCAATATTATTATTTATACTTTTAATCTGAAAATTTAAAAAATCTTTATAATTATAACCAGCAAAAAAACCGTCTGCTGTAGTAACTTGTATTCTCTGCAAGGAATATATTCCATTATACTGTGATAAATAAGGAAACTGAACGTAATTATTAACATAACCAAAATATAAAGAATGATAATCCAAGTAAAATATAAAATTGAAAAGTCTATCACTAAACTTTATAGCTTCATCATAAAAAGTAGAACTTACACCATAGTCACCTGCATTAACAATATTAAAACCTTTAAAAATCTTCTGGACATTTGCTAAATAATAAAATGAAAAACCCTTATTTTTTCCTAAAAAAATGTCAACCAGTAGCCCAGAAAAACCATTAACAGTCTGAGCTAACTTTTCCTTTTCATTTTCATACAATTTAATCCCACTCACCCATTTTCCTCTTGTAATCAAATCAATTCTCAAAAATGAAATATCAAAAGAATATAATTCGTTAAGAAGTTGATTTTCAAAACTATAATAATAATTTTTAAGAAATTCATCCATCAGTGAAGAATTTCTTCTTGTAACATTAACAAGTTCACCGATATTTGCTTTATAATTATCAGCAAATGAAATCGAAAAACAAAAAAATAAAAATAAAAACTTCCTCATAAAACCTTCCTTGTTGTTATATATATTTTAAATATATTTTTTTTAATTTTCAATTTTTCAAAAATAAACTAGCAATCCTCTATACTTTGTCATCCAGATTTTTTCTCCTCTGTTTTTCATCTGAGGAATTAATAAAATAAATAAGTCTGTTTTAGATATGTTTTAAGGTCTTGATTTAAGAATATTTTCTTAATTTCATATAGACTACTTGACACACCTTTCTCAAAAATATATAATACTCTGTTTCTGAAAAGGCAGGACTTTAATAACAAAAATAAATCTTCAGGATAAAGTATGATTGAAATCCAAAGCTATAAAGTTAAATTTTCACACAATTCTTTAATAATTCCAAAACTGATATTTGAAAACAAAGGGCTTTATCTCATAGTTGGTGAGAATGGTTGTGGCAAGACTACTTTTGTCCGCTCAATTTTAAATATATTTACAGGATATGAAGGCAAAATATTAATTGATGGGGTAGAAAACTACAGACTCTCAAGAAAAGAAATCGCATCGAAGATTTCCTACCTACCACAAGAAGAAAATACAACTTTTCCAATAAGAGTAAAAGATTTTATTGAAACTGGATTATACTCTCAGAAAGAAAATATTTTTGATATAGTGGTTGACTTTCTGGGATTAAAAAGTTATCTTGAATTAGATTATAATTTTCTAAGCGGGGGAGAAAGACAGTTGGTAAGAATTGCAAGATCTATTGTTGGAAAAGTAAAATATTCAATACTCGATGAACCAGATACATTCCTTAGCAAAAAGAATCATGAAAAGATTGTTGCTTTATTTTCTTATCTTTCCAGCGAAAGAGGAATTATTCTGGTATCACATTCACAGAATAATTTTAGAGATTTTGAGTTAATAGATTTTGAAAAGTTCTCAGAGGAGGAATAAATGGATCGTTTTCATTTAATCATTCACGGGCATTTCTATCAACCACCAAGAGAAGACCCGGCTACTCTCGAAATAGAAAATCAACCCTCTGCTTTTCCCTTTAGTAACTGGAATGAAAAAATAAATAGAGAATGTTATGCGGCAAACGCTGCTTCAAGAGTTTTAGATAGTGCAGGAAGAATAATTGACATCATAAATAACTATGAATTTATTAGTTTCAACTTTGGGCCTACATTACTCCAATGGATAAAAAAATATGATTATCAAACATACAAAAGGATAATAGATGCTGATATAAAAAGTAGAAATAAGAATAACGGCCACGGAAATGCAATAGCACAGGTTTATAACCATATAATACTACCTTTAGCCTGTGATGAGGATATAATAACGCAAATAGAATGGGGACTTAAAGCCTTTGAAATGGATTTCGGTAGAAATGCAGAAGGCATATGGTTAAGTGAAACCGCAATCAACGATAAAGTTGCCGAATATTTAATCCGCTATGGTATAAAATTTGTTATCCTTTCACCTTTTCAGGTTGAGGAAGTTTATTATCAGGATAGGAAAGAATGGGTTAATGTCAGTGATGGAAGCATAGATTATTCAAGACCTTATATACTGGAGGAATCAAATGGAAAACTTGCTGTTTTTTTCTACTACCCAGAGCTCGCAAGCAAGGTAAGTTTTGAACATCTACTCAGAAACGTGGATTTTCTAAAAGGAGAAATACTTAAACATAAGGATAAAAGACTTGTACACTATGCTACTGACGGCGAAATTTATGGTCATCATGAACCTTTCGGAGATATGTGCCTTTCAAGGCTTATATATGAAAATAGAAAAAGGGAAGAATTTATATTTACTAACTATGCAAACTATCTCGAACAGTACCCACCTGTAGACATTGTAAGACTAAAAAAAGGGAATGATGGCCTCGGAACATCGTGGAGTTGTGCCCATGGTGTAGATAGATGGAGAAAAGATTGCGGTTGTTCAACAGGTGGAAAAGATGGCTGGAATCAGAAATGGAGAGTTTATTTAAGAGATGCTTTTGATTATTTAAGAAATCATTTGTTTGAAAAGGCAAAAGAATTCCTGGGTGAATATATTTATGATGTATGGAATGCTAGAAATGATTATATAACAGTTTTTTATTCACTTGATTATAATGAAAGAGAGAAAAGAACAAAAGAATTCCTTAAAAAACATCTTAAAAAATCAATTTCAAAAGATACTGAAGTTTTAATTCTCAAATATTTTGAAGCTTTATACTATGAAATGCTTATGTATACAAGTTGCGGTTGGTTTTTTGCAGATATTTCTGGCATTGAACCAATTCAGGATTTAAGATACGCAAACCAGCTAATTCTGCTTATGAAAGACATATTTGACGAAAAGATTATTAACGAATTCAAAAATATACTTTCAAAGGCAAAAAGTAACATTGAAGAATACGATAATGGCAAAAAGATTTTTGAAGATTTCGTTGAAAAACCATATTTTTCAACTGAAAAAATGGTATTTGAATTTATTCTAAAAAATGGAAATAAAAAAGATGAATTTTATTATTTTTACAAAAATAAAATCATTGACCAAAAAATAGTTTCAAAGAACGATTATGAAGTTACTTTATATATTGTAGAAACAAAAAATGTATTAATAGAAGAAATAAAAAAAGTTATATGTCTTCTGCTTAAAATTGATAACAAGTATTATGGGTTTGTAAAGAAATATATCGATGATTATTTCTTCAAATATCTTGAAAAAATCATAAAAAATTCAAAGAAAAATATCCTTCTTGATATAAAGGAGTTTTTAGGAGATTATTTCACTCTCAAAGATATACAACCACATTCAAGAAAAGAAATTTTGAAAAGACTCTTTAATGAAAAGATGCAGAAACTCCATAAATTTATTCAATTTTCAAGTAACGAACTCAACTCATACCTTGATGTTATTGATCTTTATGGTGAACTTGGCATAACTATTCCAGAGTTTGACAGAATTGCCATAAGAGAACTATTAAATAGCTTCGTTCTTAAAGAACTCGAGAATATCGGTACTGATAACTATGACTTCTCAATGTTTATAAAGGCAATAACTGTAGCAAAGAAGGCAAATCTTAAACTTGATTACACAGACATTTTGCCAGTCATAAGAAACTTTGTTATTTCTAATATGACCTTAGCTATTGAAGAATTAAATATATCTGCAATAAAAAAACTCATAAAAGTAATCGATATAACAAATATTTCTGGTATAGAGTTTGAAAAATATGAGATCCAGAATCTGATCTTTGAGAAAATAAAAAATCTTGACAAAAAACTTATAAATAAAGAAGAAGTCAAACTACTATTTGAACTCGCAAGAAAATTCAACATTGGAGTAGAGGAGATATAATTCAAAAAATTAATCCAAGTCACCATTTTAATAAAAACTTATTAAATCAAAATAAAAAACTTTACCTGCTTATTATTTAAAGAAATAATATTCTTATAAAACTTCAAACTAATTTTTTGATTTTTATAAAGTTACTTCATTAAAAACAAATAAAAGGAAACCCATAAGAAGCTTAAAAATAAAGTCAGACTCGAAATAACAAAGCAGTGGAAATTAATAAATTTTCTTTTAAAAAGATGACATAAAAACTAAAATATTATAAAATAATTTTCTTTTCAAAAAGGGAGGGTGATATGTCTTTTTCTGAAAATGCTATTTTCATACTTGAAAAATTTTATTTTAAAAAAGATAAAAATGGGAAATTAATAGAAAAATCTCCAGAAGAATTGTTTGAAAGGGTTTCTGATTTTGTAGTTTCTTCCGAAAAAAATGAAGAAATAAAGAAAAGATACAAAAAGATATTCTTTGATCTTATGATGGAACAAAAATTTATGTTTTCTTCCCCCACCCTTTTTAATGCAGGGAGCGATTTTCCTATCTCTTCTAGTTGTTTTGTTGGAGGCCTTTCAGATGATATGAAAGGAATAATGAAGGCTGCAATGGATACTGCTATAACCTTTAAAGCCGGAGCCGGTATGGGTCTTAACTTTGGTAAGTTACGACCAAAAGGAGCCCCTGTCGGAAGAGGAGGAACCTCAAGTGGACCTGTAAGTTTTATGAACCTTTTCAATGAAGTTGGTGAAACTGTGAAAAGTGGCGGCGTAAGACGTGCGGCTTTTATGGCAATGATGGATATTGAACACCCAGATATAGAAGATTTTATAGTTTCAAAAGATTTTGTAGCCAGAATTAAAAAAGAATACAAAATTAACGTTGACGATAGTTTTATAGAGAAAATTTTGGGAGATATATCAAATACAGCTTCAGAATATATTACCGATCAAAACATATTAAATTATGTTACAGGAGAGATAAGAAGAAAACTATTTGAACCACTTTCAAATATGAATATAAGTGTTGCAATAACCGATGAATTTATGAATGCTGTTGAAAATGATGAATATTTCTCACTCAAGTGGGATAAAAAAGAATATAAAAAAATAAAAGCAAAAGAACTATTTTCAAAGATAGCTTTATCAGCGTGGAGAACTGCAGACCCAGGGGTATGGTTTATAGACAGAGCAAATGAGTTTGATACTGTCCCTTCTCTGGGTAAAATAAACTCAACAAACCCCTGTGGTGAACAGAGTCTTCATGATTATACAAGCTGTAATCTTGGATCTATCAATCTTCTTAAATTTGTTAAAGAAAATGGAGATTTTGACTTTGAAGATTTTAAAAAAACTGTCAGATATGCCGTAAGAGGGCTTGATTATGTGATCGATGTAGCAGCTTTTCCTACAGAAGAATTTGAAATTAATACTAAAAAGATAAGACCAATAGGGCTTGGTTTTACTGGACTTGCTGAAAGTCTTTACAAAATGAAACTTGCTTATAATTCTCAAGAGGGAATTTTATTTGCAGAAGAAGTTTCAAAAGTAATGACTCAAACAGCTATTCTTGAATCAATAGAATTAGCAAAGGAAAAAGGTAGTTTCCCAATCTTTGAAGAAAACAAAGATGCATTGATAAAAGTAACAATGAGATATTTTGATAAATCTGAACAAAAAGAAATTAAAAATCTTATTGAACAATATGGTATAAGAAACTCGAACTGGACTACACTTGCTCCAACAGGAACAATAAGTCTCATTCTTGATGCTTATACCTACTCTCTAGAGCCACAGTTTTCTTTAGCATATAACAAAAACCTTATAGATGGTGGCAGCTTAGTATATGTAGATCCTGAGTTTAAAAAGGCTATAAAAAACGATGAAAAGTTAATCTTAAAAGTCATAGAAAATGGTGGAAGTTGCCAGAATATAAAAGAAATTCCAGAAGAAGTGAGAAAAGTTTTTGTGGTAGCACATGATCTTGATTATATTGATAGAATTAAAATGCAAGGTGCAATCCAGAAATATATTTCAAATAGCATTTCTTCAACCATTAATTTACCAAATACAGTTACTCCAGAGGAGATAGAAGAAATATACCTCAAAGCATGGAAAGCTGGGCTTAAAGGTGTAACAATATATAGAGATGGCTGCAAATACTTTCAACCTATGACTACGATGAAGAAGAAAGAAGAAAAACCAAAACAATGCAAAAAGTGGGATAGACCAAAATCTCTATCAGGAGAAATTGTCAAAACCAAAACAGGTAGTGGGACACTCTACACTTCTATAGGTTTTGATGAAGATGGTCAACCTATCGAAATCTTTATTAATATCTCAAAACATGGTTCTGAAGTTTCTGCTTTCTCTGAAGCACTTGGTAGAGTTATTTCCATAGCTTTACAGGGAGGAATTCCAGTCTCAAGAATTGCAGAGACACTAGTTGGTATTACGGGAGAATCAGCAACATGGGATAATGGAAGGCTCATAAAAAGTATTCCGGATGCAGTTGGTAAAATTTTAAGAGATTATGCAGAAAAACTAGAAAAAAACTTAAGTGAACCAATGCTTTTTAAGGATATAAAGAAAGTAGAAAAAGAAGATTTACCACAAGCAGGAAAAGAGATAGATGGGGCATTAGTGTGCCCTCATTGTGGAGAAAAATCCCTTATTAAAACCGAGGATTGCTACTCCTGTTTATACTGTGGATATTCAAAATGTGGATAAAAGAGGAGGATATATGGTTATAAAAAAATTAAATTTTTCTAATTTTAAAGAATGCTACGAAATTTCAGAAAATAATACAAAGTTAATCGTAGCTACAGATATTGGTCCAAGAATTATATATTTTGGGAAGGAAAAGAATGTACTTTTTACAGATGACAAACTCGAGCTTGGTAGAGGCAGTTGGAAAATATACGGGGGTCATAGATTCTGGACAAGCCCGGAAACAGAAGATACATATAACCCCGACAACGATAAATGTAAGGTTTTGGAAAACAAAGATTCTATAATTATTTCAATGTTAGACAAAAAAACTCAACTTGAAAAAAAAATAGAAATTTCAGTAGAAAATGATGAATTTGTGGTAAAACATACTTTGACCAACAAAGGAGAAATGCTTTATTATGCAGGTATATGGGCATTAACCTGTATTGTACCACAGGGTAAAATATTTTTTCCATGGGTAAGTGAGGGTGAATGGAGAATGAAAAAAATTATCTATTGGGAAAAATGGCCGGGGCAAAGCACCAACATAAATAGTTCTAATTTTTTAAAAGGCAAAGACCTTTTTATTGTTAAGATAAATGGAGAAATGGCAAAATTAGGAACAACTGGTTATGGAGGATTTTTAGGTGTAGCAAATGATAATTATACATTCATAAAAAAGTTTAATTTTATTCAAGGAGCTATATACCCTGACGATAACTGTGCAATAGAAATATATACTTCACAAAAATTCTGTGAACTAGAAACATTAAGCCCAATGGTAACCTTAATACCGGGAAATCCTCTTATTCATATAGAAAGATGGAAATATATTGATAGATATGTGGACCCAGAAAACGAAGATGAAATAAAAAAATTAATTTAAGTTTTTTTCTTTTTCTCTTTACTTGATGGAAGAAAAACATTATTAAGTATTAATCTATAACCGGGTGAATTTGGATAAAGTTCAAGATCTGTTGGCTTGTCTCCTACTTTATGACTATAATCTTCAGGATCATGCCCACCAAGAAACGAAAAAAAACCTTTTCCACATTCACCCATAATA
The DNA here is from genome assembly GCA_026417755.1 of Brevinematales bacterium. Classification (GTDB taxonomy): domain Bacteria; phylum Spirochaetota; class Brevinematia; order Brevinematales; family JAOACQ01; genus JAOACQ01. The sequence goes on from JAOACQ010000012.1 coordinate 12,353, forward strand.
TATGTAACCCAATTTCTATTATCAATTCTATTAAGTGTAACAAGATTTTCTTTAAGTTTCTCTAATTTAAAACCAGTAGTTTGGCCCAAAAAACCTTTTATTTTTTTAGTATGGTTTTGGACCAGAATTGTGGGAATAACATCATAATCAACAGAGAAATCCTCAAGTTCAAAATAAAATGGAGTATAAATAATACCTTCCTCTGCTATATCAATATCTATATCTGAAAACTCGTAGATATAAGGACTAGTAATTATTTTGAAATCCTTAAAAGCAATAGTATTTCTATAATCAAGTTTCTCATTAATATTTTCGCTTACAGGTGTTCCATCTATTTCAGGTGGAATTATATCAAGATTCAAACTGGAAAGGGCTATGTCAAGCGTATCTGTGGCAGCACACATAGCAAAAAGAAATCCGCCTCTCTCTACAAACTTTTTTATTTCAGAAGCTACTGCCTTTTTTTCTTCCTGAATAGTATTATATCCAAGATTATTAGCTGTCTCAAGAAATATCTTTTCTCTACCTTTGTACCAATTTTCATCCGAATATGCAAACCAGAATTTTCCATGTTGACCTGTAAAATCCTCATGATGAAGATGAACCCAGTCAAATCTGTCCTGCTCAAAAATTTTATCTCTTAAGATTTCTTCATCCCATATACGTGTATAAGGTATTTCAGCATATTTTAATACAAGCGTTACTGCATCATCCCATGGCATATTCCATGGAGGGGCATAAACAGCAACTCTTGGAGCAGTAGTTAATTCTATACTTTTTTGATTCTTAGATAAGAAAGATGCTTCTATCTCTGAAAGTTGATTCTGTGAAATATTTTGGATAGTAATAAGTCTTAATATGGCAAAATTTTTTAGCTCTTCACTATCTGATAGAACCACAAAACTTCCCCCACGATAATTAAGCAACCACTTAACCTTAACTCCTTTTGAAAGTGAGAAATAAATAAGTCCATAAGCCTTAAGATGGTTTTGTTGAGATGAATCCATCGGAATAAAAATAAGAGAAAAACTTAAGTTATATAAAAAAAACAAAAAAAATAAAAATTTCTTCATATCTAAGGTAATATTAAGGTATTTATTATAAAAAGTCAAACAATCAAAAAAATTGTAATTTTAATTTTTCAAGTTATAATAAATCTGTTAAAAAAGGAGGATTTCTGTTATGAAAAAGACATTATTTATCTTACTACTTTTTACTCTCGTAAGCTGTTCGCTTCTTAAAAATCGAGTTTCAACACCAACATTTAATCCAGGCACTGGTATATATACCAATAGTGTTACTGTAAGTGTAAATTGTTTAACTCCTGATGCTATTATTTACGTAAAAAGATATGTAACATTCCATACCAATACCGATTTGAACCTCCCTCCAGCCGTGACAGTTAGTGATAATTGGGTAGAATATAGTGCCCCTCTTACTTTTAGGACAAACACATATCTTGTTACAAGGGTTACACTATCCGCCTATGCTGAAAAAGAAGGGATGGAAACTTCTTCAACAAATTCTGCAATTTACGAATTAAGGAAATAATTTTTAATAAAAAAACTTAAACCTTATTAACTAATAATTTCCTTTTGAATATGACCCAAGTATTTTTAAGAATACTGCATTTTCCTTTACAACTTCAAGTGCCTTTTTAAAAGAATCCATATGAATATCTCCCTCTACATCTATAAAGAAAATATAATCCCACGGTCTTCTTTTTGAGGGTCTTGATTCAATTTTTGAAAGGTTGAGATTCATCTGATAAAAAGGCTCAAGAATCTTGAGTAGAGCTCCCGGTTTGTCCTTAACTGATACAAGTATGGTCGTCTTCTCAGCATTTTCTACCTCACGCGGGGTAGAAGATATAATCCAGAATCTTGTATAGTTTTCCGGGCTATCTTCAATATTTTCAGCTAGAATATTTAAACCATACTTTTCTGCCGCTATTCTTCCCGCAATTGCAGCAGAAAACTTATCCCACGGAACCATGCTCGCGGCTTTTGCATTACTTGAAACTTCAATCTTCTCTACATTTGGCATATTTGTTTCAAGCCATATTCTACATTGAGCAAATGTCTGAGGATGTGAATAAATTCTTTTTATTTCATTAATAGAGTTAACATTAGCAAGAAGATTATGGTGAATATCAACAAAAACCTCACCCACTACTTTAAGCGGAGAATCAATAAACTCATCAAGGGTAATATTAACAGTTCCTTCATATGAATTCTCAATAGGGACAACTCCAAAATCAAGTTTACCATTCTCTACTTCTCTGAAAACATCTGGAATAGATGCGAGTGGTTTTTTAACCACAGAAGAACCAAAGTGTTTTATGACCGCCATTTCAGTAAATGTCCCTTCAGGGCCTAAAAAACCTACATTTATCGGAGCCTCAAGAGAACGAGCTGCCGAAACTATTTCTGTGAAAATTTGAAGTAATGCATCCTTTGGAAATACATTTTTTGAAGTAGCAAGAACAAGCTCTTTAACCTGTTTTTCTCTCTCTGGCTGATAGATAGGAATATTGTTTTGTTTCTTGTATTCTCCTATCTTTTTTACACATTCTGCCCTCTCATCAAGAAGTTCAACTATTTTTTTATCAATCTGATCAATATTTTTTCTTATTTTTGAAATTTCTTCCATATATTTCTCCGTTAAATTAAATTTTCAACTTCATCTGCTTTTTCTTCAACTTCCTCTTCTTCATCCTCAATGTCATCAAGTGCATTAAAATCTATAGTATTTATAGCTGGTAAGTCACTTAAATCTTTAAGTCTGAATACTTCAAGAAATCTTTCAGTAGTTGAATAAACCGGTAAATTAAGTTCTTTATGAGTGCCAGAAATAGTTATGAGTTTTAAAGATAGAAGATGATTAATACTTCTTGTGCTTGAAACTCCTCTTATACCATCGATCTCCTCTTTTGTAACAGGTTGCTTATATGCTATTATCGCAAGAGTTTCGAGAGCTGATTTTGGAATCTGAAATTCATTCTTCTTACCAAAAAGTTCCTCTAGTTCATCCTTGTAATGAGGATTTGAAACAAGCTGAAGCCCATCTGCTACATTTATTATAAAAAAACCATGTTTATTTTCTTTATATTCATTATTCATCTCTTCAATAAGTTTATTGATATCATCTTTATTTATTTCGAGTATTTGAATAAGTTCTTTATATGTAACTGGTTTACCTCTTACAAAAAGAATACCTTCTATAAGCCCTTTTATCTCATTTCTGGAATACGTTTTATTTATAAATAAAGAGTTGTTCATAAAATTTCTCTCCCCCTAATCTCAATATCAGTGAACTGTTTCATCTGATATAACAGAACTTTCTGTCTGAAAGATAATTCAAGCCCCCCAAGAAAAGTAGCAACCTTATCGATTTTTGTCTTTTCTATCTCTTCAAGTTCACTCCATAAAACAAATTTTTTCTTCTCAAGGATGGAAATGATAAGTTTCATCTTTTCTTCAACCGTAACCTCCCTTCTCTTTATTGGAATGGGTTTTTTAATGAATGCCCCTCTGTATCTTTTCAACGAATTTATTAAATCTCCAAGATAAAATTGTTGCCTTTCAAGCCTTTTATTATCTGCAGGCAAAACTGCAAAAGGCCTTGAGAAATAAATATCTCCTTCTTCTTTCTTTTTCCAAAGAACCCTTGCAATTCCTTTATATATTTTATAGTTCTTGAGACGTCTTATAAGTTCCTCTTCATCTATAAGTTCCTCGTTTTCTTCATTCGACTGAGAAGGCAATAGCTTTTTTGTTTTTATATAAATAAGTGATGCAGCAACAAGAAAAAACTCCGATGCTATATCTATATTAAAAAATTGCATTGTTCTTAAATAAAAAAGATATTGATCAGTAATTTCTGAAATAGTTATCTCAGTAATACTCATTTTGGAATTTTGTATCAGTTCAAGAAGTAAATCAAGAGGCCCATCAAAATTTTTGATGTGAATATTATACCCATTCCTGATAAAACCAATCATTTATTAACCTCTATATCTCACTTTACTACTCATGCCGATAGCTTCACGAACCTCTTCCATAGTTCTTTTAGCTACTTCCCCTGCTTTTATTGCTCCTGTCTTAAGAATATCATAAATTAAATCTTTTCTATTTGCAAAATATTCCCTCTTCTTCCTGAAATCTGAAAGATAATCAAGTAATAGTTCATAAAGTTTTTTCTTATCATCAACACAACCAATCTTTGCTGCCATACATTCTTCCCTGATATTTTTCTTAAAATCTTCATCATCACAAAATGCTTCATAATAAGAATAAAGGTTGCATTCATCAGGATGCCCAGGATCGCTTCTTCTAGCCCTCTTTATGTC
>JAOACQ010000024.1 GCA_026417755.1 Brevinematales bacterium
CTCTTCTATTCGCCCATATTCCACCATTAGTCTCACTACTATAACTAAACTCTATCGTGAGTTCTGTCACCATATGCTCATTCCCTTCATTATCTTTCATACTATATCCGTCAATATTCAGCTTATCAACTTCTATTCCAACTTCCTTAAGTCTATTTGTTACATTGTCAATATTATCCTTTATCCCTAAACTATGAGCAACATCTACCCCACTACATTGCCAGATAATCTCTCTCCTCCTCAGTTCTATATACTCCTTCTTCGCCTTTTCAAGATTAGCAACTTCATACTTCTTTCCTTTATACCAGAATTCTATCTCACTTATACAGATGTCGTCATATACACTGCCGGGGTAGGTGGATTGAAAATCTATTATCCAATGTTCTCCAGAAACATCCGGTAAGTTAATAGCTTGGGGTTCTTTAGTATCATTTAGCAAGATATTTGTCTCTATTGAAATACTATATTCATCAACTTTTTCTTTATCAGTATAATTCAAAACAGTAATAGATATTTCCTTTCCTCTACAATTTTTAAAATACAATTCATCATTCTTCTGAAAACCATTGTAAATTACTATCTTATCAACTTTATAAAGTTTCTTAAACCAGATTCTAAAGTAGGGGAATTTTACTTCCTTATAAGGGTTATACTTTGAATTCACTGCCACCGTTGTTGCAAGATTGTTATCAAAAAGATTAAAAATCATATATTTTAGGGGATTTACATCAGATGAGGGAATTACACTTGAAATTAAGTAATCCCTGTTAGAGCCATCTAATAACATCTCCCTTGCATATATGTTATAACTTTTTACTAAACTTAAAATCAAGAAAACTAATATGAGACCTCTCATTTTTTTAACCTCCTACCTTATCACATATACTGTACCACGCATAGTATTCGCACCCCATGCACCTGAATAATTATATCGTCCTGTTGCAGGATTATACACCCCAAAATTTTGTATAAATCTTAAATAATTATCACCTCTGATAGTGAAGCATCCATCACTCCAGTTATTGTAGTTTATTATGGATTAAAAAAAATTTGTCTATCTCTCGCAAATCGAACTGAAAAATTTCAGAAATAATAATATTTGTGGAGAGAAAAAATGTCAAAAAAGTTTAAGATTTATGGAATTCGATGTGGGTGTATGAACAAAATTTGATCACATAAATTGCTGGATAGAGCAAAATCGATAAACAACTTAAATTTTGTATGAAAAGAAGGATCTTATAAAATATATCAAAGATGTTGTAAAGGATATTTTTATTTACTCTTTTGTGAAATAATAATGAGAAAAACAAGGTTTCCGGCCATGGAACCAATACAGCAACCTATACTTGAATTGATAAGATTTATATTTTTTATTTCACTATAAAAACCTTCTTTATAACCTCTTACATAGTTTATGTCTTTTCCTAAAAGTTCATCCTGTGGTAAAGCAGGAGGAAGATTAAAAGCCAAGGCGACCATAATTCCCCCTGGCAAAAGTCCTAAAATACTCAGAAAGCTACTTGTTACTCCTGAAGCAAGAAATGTTCCACCAAGCCATAACCAACCACTAATGGTTTGTTTTGCTCGAAGTTTGCCATCATTGAGCCCCAATAAATATTGTTGCATTGAGTTTGATGTTTGTTTTGAGTTATCAGAAAGAGTTCCATCTTTATCTTTAGAAAAATCAAGTAGATAATCTCTTGTTTCTGTTAATGTTATATTTTTTTCTGCAAGAATCTTTTTTTCTCTTGAAATTCCAATCTTAATATTTTTATTGAGCTGAATATTGCTTATTGTAACCACTGGATTTTCTTTTGGAATTTTACTGTATATTGTATTATTAATTAAAACATCCCCCTCTTCAAAACCTTTTAAATTAATTATCAAATTGGCCGATGGAGAATAAACAAGATTATACGTTTCTCCTTTGTTTACTTTTATTTCTTTAGAAAAAACCATTTCTTTTGATGGTAATTTATTCAAAACCACTTTTATATTTTCACTAGCTATTATTGTTTCGTTAAAAGAAATATTTTTATTGATAATTTTTTGAAATTTTCCATTTAAATATAATTCATAATCTCCACTTGTATCAATTGTTATTGAAAGTCTCCCTATTTCAATCACGCGACTTAAAAGATGTGAGGCAAGAGCTTGATTAATTTTATCAATCCCATCAAATATATCAGCTCCTGTAGATTCGATGTAATTTCTTTTTAATTCTAGTTCACCGTTTTTAACATTATATACATAAAGCGATATATTTATCTTTTTATTTTTTTTATTTACTGTGTATTCTCCGGTAATAATTTTTGAGGCTGATAGAGAAAGTCCAATGTTTAAAGCCCTTTCAGGGTCAAATTTTTGATTGAAAAACTTTTTTTCTAGAGTAATTTTATTTACGATTTCTTTATCTGTTGTATCAATGTCTGAAATTTTATACAGGAAACTGAAAATAGAAGAGGAAAGTATATAATTATAATCATCTTCAGTCTTGTCTCCATTGTTTATGAAACCGATAACAGCAACTTTTTCTGCATAAATAAAAGATAATGGAATCAATAGGATTAATAAAAACAAAAATTTTTTCATTAAAAATCCTCCTCTCCCTATTTTTATTTATTAAATATAAAATTGTTATAATTTTTTGTCAATAGCATAACGTATTATGAAATTATGTTTGAGATTTTTGATTTTACTTTTTGCTACTGGATTTGTTGATTATTACTAAAGTGATCCAGCCTATTATAATCATTCCCAAAGTAAATAAACTGTAAGATATTGGCCAAGGGATTCCTTGAGTCATCATAGAAAATTCTGACATTCCTCCCATACTGGCTATCAAATTCAATGGTAAAAAGATGATATTAATTACAGTTAAATTTTTTATTAGTAAGTTCATATTATTATTTACAATTGTTCCTCTTGCATCCATTAAACCTGCAAAAATTTGAGAATAGATTTCGGCCTGTTTGCTTGCCTGATCTGTTTCATTTAATAAATCTTTTAGAAAAGCCTCATTATAAGAAATATTTTCATTTTTTAAAAATGAATAAAATTTAAGTAAGACAGATTTATTTCCATTAATTGAGTCTAAATAATAGATTAAAATTTCGCTTAGATCGAACATATTGAGTAAATATTCATTGTCCATTGATTCATTTATCTTTTTTTGAAGAGAACGAGAAATAAGTTTTATTGCTTTTAAATGTTCAATAAAGTGTTTTATAGTAGAATACTGGAAAAAAATGATAATATCATAGATTGTATTTTTTTTTATAAAGAATTTGTCTTTTACATATGGAAATTTATCTGAAGTTATTATTATCAATTTTGAACCACGGATGAAGAAACCGGCAGAAATAACATCAAAAGATGTTTTGTCTCCTACTTTGAGAGTTGTCGGTATTTTCCATATTAAATTAATATTATCTTTTTCAATTTCTAATCTTGGAACCTCATCGGCGTCTAAACAAGAATTGATAGAATGTTCATCAATATTGTATTTATTTATAATCGTTTCTCTTTCTTCATCTGTAATATTATAGAAATGAATAATATTTGTTTTTTTGTCGCGTTTTAAAAATTTGTTGTTTACTAGATCAAAATGTGTAATCATATAAAGTTCCTCGCTTTAAAGTTAAAAAATATTATGTTAAAAATCCGGAAAACATATCAAATATTTTATCGGAATTAATAGTAAAAACTTCACTTACTTTAATTTTAAATTATTTTGTTGTTAGAATGATGAGAAGTGGGAAAAATAACTTAAAGTTTGAGGGTGGGAAGGAAGGATATGTCTTTCTAATGCTGTCCAAAAGTTTACTTTTAAGTAGATTGCTTTGTTAATAACCTCCGAATAATTACGAAAAGGTCAGTCATTTTGACCTTTATAGAATGCGAAGTAACCTAAAAAGGTCTGAAAATAATGTAAAATATTCCAATTTTAAACTATCAAAAACTATTACACTATTGACTTGGAACGACATAATTCAATTATTTGTCAAATAATTTGACAAAGCTCTTAATTTAAGTTAAAATATCAACTTGAAGAATTATCAGGAGGTATGGCTTGGCTGTACATATTAGATTAATGAGATTTGGAAAGAAGAAACAACCTTCTTATAGAGTTGTTGTGGTTGATAGTAGAAAGCCGAGAGATGGAGCTTATATAGAGTCTCTTGGATTCTATAATCCATTGAGACAAGAAGCAAATGTTAAGATTGATCTTGAAAAGTATGATGAATGGGTAAAGAAGGGTGCTATCCCTACTTTGGTGGTTAAAAAACTCATAAAGAGTGCAAAAAAGGCTTAATTTTCTATTCAAATACGGAAAAGGAGTTGGACTATGACAGAGAAAGATATTGTAGAAACTATTGTGAAAAATCTGGTAGATAATCCTTCTGCAGTTAATATCAATGTTGTTGATGGAGAAAAATCGACAATTCTTGAACTTAAGGTTGGAGCTGGAGAAGTTGGAAAGGTTATTGGTAAAAGAGGAGTTATCGCTAAGTCTATAAGAACTATAGTAAACGCGGTAGCTGTAAAAAATGGTAGAAGGGTAATATTAGAGATTCTTGACTGATGAACTACCTTTGTATTGGCAAGTTTTTAAAGCCTTATGGCCTTAAAGGGCAAATAAAGGCGATTTTTTTTATAGATGAAGCTCTGGATCTTGAGAACTTTTCTTCTTTTTATCTGAAGGATCCGAAGGTTTCTGGTGGTTATCGGAAATTAGGTTTGGAATTTTTATCTTACAGAGATAATTTTTTCATTCTCAAGGTTGAGGGGATTGTAGATAGGACTTTGGCGGAAAATTTAAAGAATCAGGAAATTTATGTGGATGAAGATGAACTTCCTGAGTTGAATGGGAATAGTTATTACATTAAGGATTTAATTGGACTTACAGTTTTTTACAAAGAAGAAGTTTTTGGTAAGGTTGTTAATTTTATTGATACTGCAAGTCAGTTTGTGTTGATAATGAAACTCCTTAATGGCAAAGATTTAGCTGTCCCATTTAAGGATAGATACTTTCCTGAGGTTCTTATTAAAGAAGGTAAGGTTATAGCAGATAACCTTGAGGATTTTTTATAGGATAGCTTTGGAGAGAGTGTGAATTTTCATATATTTTCTATTTTCCCGGATTTTTTTAAGGAATATTTTAAATTTGGGATATTGTCCAGAGCTGTTGAAAACCGGGTTGTTAATATTCATCTGTATAATCTTAGGGATTATTCAGAAGATAAAAGGCTTGGGGTTGATGATAGGATTGCTGGTGGTGGTAAAGGAATGCTTTTTAAAGCACCTATACTTCAAAAAGCTGTTAGGAATGTGAGGGAGAATTTTAGGAATTGTAAGGTTATTTACCTTACTCCTCAGGGTAAAGTTTTTAACAATAGGATGGCAAAAGAGCTATCGGGTTATGAAAATATTCTGTTAATATGCGGGAGATACGAAGGGATAGATGGTAGGTTTGTAGAGAAGGAAGTTGATCTTGAGATTTCTATTGGGGACTATGTGCTTACAGGCGGAGAGCTTCCTGCTCTTGTGTTGATTGATGCTATCTGTCGTTTTGTCGGTGATACTGTTAAATCTCAGGCTCTTAAAGAGGAAAGTTTTGAAAATGACCTTCTGGAGTATGAACATTATACTGTACCGAACGAATGGGAGGGGATAAAGATACCTGAGGTTTTAAGAAGTGGAAACCATAAAGCGATAAAAGAGTATAGATTTTATTCTTCACTTAAGAAGACATATTTTAATAGAATTGATTTGTTAGAGAGGTTTTCTGTTTCTTACCTTAAAGATAAATTAGAGGTGGTGGATTTTAAAAATTTGAAGAAACAGAATAAAATTTTGAAAGAATATCTTTTTAATATACAAAAAATAGCTAAGGAGTGGAGATATGTCAGAAGAAATTCAGACTCAGAATAATGAAGTTATAGAAGAAAAGGCAACAGAAACTAAAGTAGAGACAAAATCTTTTGAAAAGAAAAAGAAAATTTCTATTGAAGAACTTGAAAAAGAGCTTTTGGCAAAACAGAATAACAACGGGAAATTTCCAGAATTTAATATTGGGGATACCGTAAAGGTTAATGTTAAAATTATCGAAGGCGATAAACAAAGAATACAGGCATATGAAGGAACTGTAATAGCCATAAAACATGGTGGCCCAAGAAAAACTTTTACAGTTAGAAGGATAAGCTATGGTGTTGCTATGGAAAGGGTTTTTCCATATCATTCTCCCGTAATAGATAGTATTGAACTTGTAAGAAAAGGTAAAGCAAGAAGGGCTAAACTTTACTACTTAAGAGATAGATACGGAAAGTCTGCTGTTCTTACCGAGAAGATTTAAATATGAAAGTGCCGGCATGTGAAACCCTGTTTCTTTTTGAGAGAGATTGGAGACAGCGTGGTTTTAGAAAAATTGCTGGCGTGGATGAAGCTGGAAGGGGGCCACTTGCTGGCCCTGTTGTGGCTGCGTGTGTAGTTTTTGAGAAGCCAATCTTGATAGAAGGTGTTTACGATTCAAAGTGTCTTTCTTCAAATGAAAGAGAACTTCTTTATGAAAAAATAATTTCTAACTGCTTAGCTTATGGTGTTGGAATTTGTGAGAATAATTTTATAGATGAGGTTAATATTCTTAATGCTACTAAAGTTGCAATGAAAAAAGCAGTTGATAGTGTATTGGAGAAGATAGATTGTGTTTTTATAGATGGAAATGTTAGGCTGAACCTTTCGGTTCCATCTCTTTCTATAGTAAAAGGAGATAGAAAAAGTTTTACAATTGCCTGTGCTTCTATAATAGCAAAAGTTACAAGGGATAGAATAATGGCAAAACTTCATGATGAATTCCCTCATTATGAGTGGGATAAAAATAAAGGATATCCCACAAAAAAACATAGAGAAGCTATAGCAAGATTTGGCATAACACCATATCATAGGAAAAGTTTCAGATTAATTTAGTTGTTGATACTCATAAGAAGATAAGTTTTTAATAATTAAAGAATCTGAATTTTTAATCAATTCAGAAAGTATGTTTTTTGCCTCTTCTTTTTTGTTTTCTTTTATAAGAGAGAGACATTTTTTGTAAATTATAAAATCATTGAGAGGAGATTTTTTTGTTTTTGATTCTATCAATGGGGTGCTTTCGATAATTGATTTTTTTAAGATGACTTCTATAGTTTTGGGAAATAGATCTTTTTTGAAATTTAAAGTATAGTCTAACAAAAGTGCTTCAAAGTTGAAATTTTTGTCGTCTTCAGATTCAATATATTGTTTTAAATAATTTGTAGCATTTTTTATATCATTTTCGATAAAACTTATCAATGAGTTTAAAAAACTTTTGTCTGGTTCTTTAAAATTAATAATTTCTTTTTTTGCTGTTGTTATGTTATTCAAATTTAAGAAAATGAAAAATCTCAATTTTTTAATTTCTTCACTTTGATTTTCTATATTTTTAATGGCTTTTAAAGCATTTGTGAAATCTTCCAGGGCAAAAAGAGCCTTTGAATATATATATATGCCTGTATCGGTAAAAAATTCTTTGTTTGAGATTATATATTCTAAGGAATAATTTGACGCTATATCAGCAAATTTTCTTTCTTCAAATAGTTGAGTGATCTTTATTAAATCCTCTGAAGAAAAACAGAAAGATATAGAAATAAAAAAAAATAAAATAACTTTATACATTAACTTTTGTTCCTGTAAATATTTTTTGTCAGGGCAGAATATTCTCTGCCCTGACATTTACAAATTATCTTTCAATTCCTCTATAGAATAACATACCATTTCTGGCAATGAGGAATATAAATCTTCGTTCATTTTTATTTTTTTCTACAAAAGACTTAAGATCATTTATATTCCTTATTTCTGTATCATTAATTCCAACAATTATAAGACCCGGTTCAAGTACTCCGTAGAGAGGACTATCATCCTTTATAGCTTCAATGACAACACCAAATTCAACAGAGTTTTCTTCAAGAAGTTCTTTGGGAGCATTAGAAAATCTTGCCCCGAGAAATTCTATTGCCCCTTTCTGAGGACTTTCCTGTTTCTCATCTTTTTCATTTTTTGAGGCAAGTTGTGATGGTCTTTCCTTAAGTTTTACGGTGAATTCAATTCTCTTTTTGTTTCTTATTACTTCAACTTTTATAACAGAACCGGGGGCATTATTTCCGACTTCATACATAAGATCTTCGGGAGTACCGACTTTTTTTCCCTCTATCTTTGTTATAATATCACCTTTTTTAATTCCTGCTTTGTCTGCTGGTCCTTTTGGTTCAACATTTGCTACCATTACTCCTTCATTATTATCAAGCCCTAAAGCCTTTCTTGTTACGTCATCTATGGGCATTATATTTATCCCGAGGAAGCCTCTTTCGATATTACCATGTGTGAGAAGCTGTTTGGCAACATTTTTGGCAATATTTATTGGAACAGCGAAACTTATACCCTGATAACCACCAGTTTGGGATTGAATGGCTGTATTTATACCTATAACCTGGCCTTTAATGTTTACGAGAGGGCCACCTGAATTACCAGGGTTAACAGCAGCATCTGTCTGTATAAATTTTTGAAACCCTGAAACCATTCCCTTTCTTCCTATAGCACTTACAATACCGGTGGTATATGTCCAGCTTAAATTAAATGGATTACCTATTGCAACAACAAAATCCCCAACTTCAACTTCATCAGAATTTCCAAGTGGAGCAACAGGGAGATTGTCAGCATCAATCTTGAGAAGAGCTATATCAGTTTCAGGATCTGCACCAACAACTTTTGCTTCAAATCTTCGGTTATCACTCAGAAAAACATAAATCTTTTTTGCTTCTTTAACAACATGATGGTTTGAAAATATATAACCATCTTTTGTAATAATTATTCCAGAACCGGTAGCTTGAATTTTTCTCCTGAATTCTCTTGGTTGAGAGAATTCATCCCCAAAAAACCTTCTGAAAAATGGATCATTGAAAAAATCACTATAAGGATTTCTTATTATTGCTTCGCCTTCAACTTGAATATTTACAACAGCTGGCATTATAGATTTAGCTATATTTCTATATACATTTTGTAGTTTCAAAGCGGTATCAAGTTCCGGCATTGATTCAACAATCTTGTTTTTTGTTTCGTAATCAAGATTTTTACTGAATAAGTTGCCCTTGCATGCTATGAAACTCCCAAAAAATATCAATACTAATGTGGATAAGATTATGAATTTCATTTTTGCTTTCATAAAAAATATCCTCCTTTGATATAAATATATTTTCAATTTAATAAATTTCTGTTTTATAAGTCAAGTTTCTATTTTGGGTAATTTTGCCTATTTTTTATGATTTTGTTTTAATTTTGCCTATTTTTTAGGCAGAAATTTTTTTTTAATTAGCTTGTATTTTTTTTTATTTTATTTCACAATAAATAAAAAATGAAAATGGATTTTTGTGGCATAAATTTTGCTATATATTAGGTTTCAAATCTATTTTTTAAATGGAGTATATAAAATGCAACAATGTGGTATGTATTATCCTTTTTATGAACATGACGCTTGTGGTGTTGGGTTTATTACACATATTAAAGGGGAAAAATCTCATAAGATTGTTGAGCAAAGTCTTGAGATATTAAATAGGCTTTCTCATAGGGGTGCTACAGGAGCTGATCCTAAAACAGGAGATGGTGCTGGTATTCTTTTGCAAATGCCAGACAAATTTTTCAGGAAAGAATGTTCAAAGTTAGGATTTACCTTACCTGAAGAAGGTAGGTATGGAACAGGAATTGTATTTTTTCCAAAGATTGAAAAAGAAAGGGAACTAATAAAAGAATGGTTCATTGAGCTTATAAAAGAAGAAGGTCTTGAGTTTATTGGCTTTAGGAAAGTTCCGCTGGATAATTCAGATATTGGTAAAACTGCTAAAGAATCGGAACCGATAATGGAACAAATTTTTGTGGGGTATTCTGGGAAATTGAAAGATTCTATGGAACTTGAAAGAAAATTGTATATTTTAAGAAAAAGGATAGAAAATAAAATAAGAAATTCATCTCTTTCTCAAAAGAGTTTCTTTTATATTACCAATCTTTCTAGTAAAACTTTTTCTTACAAAGGGATGTTGACCCCTGAGCAGGTAGGAGCTTATTTTCTTGATCTTTCTGATCCACTTATGGAAAGTGCCATTGTTCTTGTGCATTCAAGATTCAGTACCAATACATTTCCTACATGGGATCTTGCCCAACCTTTCAGATATCTTGCTCATAATGGTGAGATTAATACGCTTCGTGGAAATATTAACTGGATGAAGGCAAAAGAAGGAAGTTTGAAAAGTGAGCTTTTTGGAGATAGATTAAAGGATATATTTCCCACAATAGTTCCCGGTGGTAGTGATTCAGCGATGTTTGACAACGTTTTTGAACTTCTTTATTTATCGGGTAGAAGTATAGAAGAGGTTATGTCAATAATGGTTCCAGCTGCTTGGGAAAAAAATCCTCTTTTTGATCAAAAGTTAAAAGATTTTTATTTATACAATAATTTTCTTATGGAACCTTGGGATGGTCCTGCTGCGATGGCTTTTACCGATGGAAAAAGAGTTGGTGCAGTTTTAGATAGAAATGGGTTGAGACCAGCAAGGTATTTAATTACAACAGATGAAGTTGTAATAATGGCTTCTGAAGTGGGAGTACTTGATATTCCTCCAGAAAAAATCAAGAAGAGTGCAAGGCTTGAACCGGGTAAAATGCTTTATATAGATACGGAAAAAGGGCTTCTCATTGAAGACAAAGACTTGAAGAGAACTCTTGTTGAGAGGTATCCTTATTCTGAGTGGATTAAAGAAAAAACAATTTTCTGGAAAAATTTACCAAAAGGTTTGATAGATGAAAAGAAAAAGATTGTAATTGAAAAATCAAAGGATATTTTGCTTGATCTTAAGGCTTTTGGTTATACAAGAGAGGATTTGAGAGTTATTCTTAAACCAATGGCAGTTGAAGGTCAGGAGCCTGTGGGTGCAATGGGAAATGATACACCTCATGCAATTCTTTCAAAGAGACCACAGCTTTTATATACATATTTCAAGCAATTGTTTGCACAGGTTACAAATCCTCCTATAGATCCAATCAGGGAAGAAGTTGTAATGAGTCTTTCAACATTCATAGGTAAAAAACATAACATTCTTGAGAATGGAAAGGAACATTGTGAAAAAATAGTTTTTGAAAGCCCAATCCTTAAAGATGATGATTTTAAAAAGATTTTAGCTATTAGTGATCAAAGATTTAAGACAAAGATAATTTCTGTTTTATACAATATAAAAGAAAAAGAAGCATTTAGAAATGCGATAGATAATATTTGTCTAGAAGCAGAAAGAGCTCTTAAAGAAGGAGTGTCTTTAATAATTCTTTCCGACAGAGGGGTTTCAAAAGAAAAAGCACCTCTTCCAATGTTACTTGCTGTTGGTGCAGTTCACCAGCATCTTGTAAAGATCTCCGAAAGAGGAAAAGTAAATATTATAGTTGAGTCCGGTGAACCCAGAGAAGTGCATCATTTTGCTACATTATTTGGATATGGAGCAGATCTTGTATATCCTTATCTTGCATTTGAAGTAATTGAAAATATGGTTTTAGAAAAAGAGATAGATCTTGATAAGGAAAAGGCAATCAAGAATTATATAAAATCAATAGATAAAGCTATTCTTAAAATACTTTCTAAGATGGGTATATCTACTCTCCAGAGTTATAGAGGAGCTCAAATATTTGAAGCACTTGGTATCTCTGATGAAGTTATTGAAAAATGTTTTACAGGAACTGTTTCCAGAATTGGAGGAGCAACCTTTGAAACTCTGGCGAAAGAAAATATGTTAAGGCACAAGGCTGCTTATCCTGATGAATTCAGCTTTAATGTGAGAATACTCGATACTGGTGGACAGTACCAATGGAAAAAGGATGGAGAATTTCATCTCTGGAATCCTGAAAGTATTGCAGCTATTCAGGACGCTGTGAGAAAAGGAGATTATGAAAGATTCAAGGATTTTTCGAGGATTATAAATGATCAGTCACAAAATCCAACAACATTGAGAAGTCTTTTAAAATTTAAGAAAACAAATCCAATTCCAATTGAAGAAGTTGAACCAATAGAAAGTATAATGAAGAGATTTGTTACCGGGGCTATGAGTTTTGGTTCTATAAGCAGGGGTGCTCATGAATCAATGGCTATAGCGATGAACAGAATTGGTGGTAAATCAAACACTGGAGAAGGAGGAGAGGACCCAGAAAGATTTAAACCACTTCCGAATGGAGATAGTAAAAGAAGTGCTATAAAACAGGTTGCCTCTGGAAGGTTTGGTGTAACTACTAATTATCTTGTAAATGCCGATGAGCTTCAGATAAAAATAGCACAAGGAGCAAAGCCGGGTGAAGGCGGGCAACTTCCAGGGCATAAAGTAAGTGTAACAATAGCTAAGACTAGATATACAACTCCGGGGGTTACCCTTATTTCTCCACCGCCACATCATGATATTTATTCGATAGAGGATCTTGCCCAGCTTATTTTTGACTTAAAGAATGTAAACCCAGATGCAAGAATAAGTGTTAAACTTGTATCCGAAATCGGAGTAGGAACGATTGCAGCAGGTGTGGCAAAAGGTCATGCTGATATGATACTTATCTCTGGAGGAGATGGGGGAACAGGGGCTTCTCCGATAAGTTCTATAAAACACGCTGGGTTACCCTGGGAACTTGGTTTGTCAGAAACCCATCAAACCCTTGTCTTGAATAATTTAAGAAGTCGTGTGAGACTTCAGACAGACGGCCAGATGAGAACAGGTAGAGATGTTGTTATAGCAGCTATTCTTGGTGCAGAGGAGTATGGATTTTCTACGGCAGCACTTATTACACTAGGGTGTGTGATGTTAAGACATTGTAACTTAAACAACTGTTCTGTTGGTGTTGCTACTCAAGATGAGATTCTTGAGAGAAGGTTTCAGGGTAAGCCAGAGTATCTTGTTAACTTTATGAAATTTGTTGCCATGGAAACAAGAGAGATAATGGCTTCTCTTGGGGTTAGAACTATAGATGAATTGGTGGGACGAACAGATTTAATTGAAGAAAATAAAGATATATTTGACTGGAAGTTTTCTAGTATTGATTTTTCAAAAATTCTTTTTAAACCAAAGGTTGATAAAAGTGTAGGTGTATACTGTCAGATTTCTCAAGATCACGGTATTGATAATGTTCTTGATAGGCAATTAATTGAAATTGCTAAACCTGCACTTGAAAAGACAGAAAAAGTTTATAAAGAACTGGAGATAAAGAATGTCAATAGAACTACTGGAGCAATGCTTTCGGGTGCAGTGTGTAAAAAATATGGAGAAATGGGACTTAATGATGGAACAATCCATTTTAAGTTTAAAGGTGTAGCAGGGCAGAGTTTTGGGGCATGGCTTGCAAAGGGTATAACCTTTGAACTAGAAGGGCTTGCTAATGACTATGTTGGAAAGGGCATATCCGGTGGCAAAATTATAATCTATCCGTTTAAAAATGCCAATTATAAGCCGGAAGAAAATATTTTGATTGGAAATACTACCTTTTATGGAGCAATTTCCGGAGAGGCTTATATTAGGGGAGTTGCTGGAGAAAGATTTTGTATAAGAAATTCTGGGCTTAATGCTGTGGTTGAAGGTGTAGGAGATCATGGTTGTGAATATATGACGGGTGGTCATGTAGTTATAATTGGTAAGACAGGTATAAACTTTGCGGCTGGGATGTCTGGTGGGATAGCTTATGTATATGATGAAGATAAAGATTTTGCTAAAAAATGCAATATGGAGATGGTTGAACTTGAAACTCTTGAGAAAGAAGATGAGAATCTGATAAAAAAACTTCTTTCCAATCATTACAAGTATACTGGAAGTGAAAAAGCAAAACAAATACTTGAAAATTTTGAAATAAACAAAGAAAGATTTGTGAAAGTATTTCCACTTGAATATAAAAAGATTCTTGAGGCAAAGAAGGTAACCGCTTCTCTTAACTTAACGGAGGTTTATGATGGGTGATCCAAAAGGATTTTTAAAGATAAAAAGAGAAAAAACAAAATACAGACCTGTGGAAGAAAGAAAAAAAGATTTTAAAGAAGTTGCTTTGTTAAGGCCTGTTGAAAAAGCTGTGGAGCAGGCAGCAAGATGCATGGATTGTGGAACGCCGTTTTGTCATTGGGCTTGTCCAGTTGGAAATTATATTCCTGAATGGAATGATGCTCTTTATAAAAAGGAGTATAAGAAGGCTTACGAACTGCTCAGGGCAACAAATAATCTTCCAGAGATAACAGGAAGACTTTGTCCTGCTTTATGTGAGTATTCTTGTGTGCTTGGTATAAATGATGACCCAGTTACTATAAGAGAAAATGAATTAAATATTATTGAGTATGCTTTTTCACAGGGTTGGATAAAGCCGGAACCACCCATTAAAAGAACTGGCAAGAAAGTTGCTGTTATAGGTTCAGGACCGGCAGGGCTTTCTTGTGCCGATCAGTTAAACAAAGCCGGACATATGGTGATTGTATATGAAAAAGCGGATAAAGCGGGTGGATTTTTGAGATATGGTATTCCAGAATTTAAACTTGAAAAACATATACTGGATAGAAGAATAAAAATTTATGAAGAAGAAGGTATAATTTTTAAAACAAATACGGAGGCAGGTAAGGATATAGAAGTAAGTAAGTTACTTTCAGAGTTTGATGCAATCTGCCTCACAGCCGGTTCAAGAAAGCCAAGAGATTTAAATATACCGGGTAGAGAACTTGATGGAATATATTTTGCTGTAGAATATTTGACTCAGGCAAATATGAGAGTTTCTGGTAAAGAGGTAGAAAATTATATAGATGCAAAGGATAAGGATGTAATAATAATAGGTGGT
>JAOACQ010000041.1 GCA_026417755.1 Brevinematales bacterium
CCTAATATTTAAATCTCTAACCTTTTATAGCAACAATATACTCCTGAATTGCTATCAATGTTTCTTCAGGAAGATAAGCTCCATACAATTTCTCTGCTTTTTCTCCGGCATAAATCTCCATCCAGCTTATCTTTTTTTTACCTTTATATGACTTTTCGATAGCAGCATCTACTACAATCTTTGTGGCTCTCCATATATCCGGGCCTGTTCCATCTCCTTCAATAAATGGTACAATAGGATTGTCTGGAATCTTTAATCTCCCATTTTCTACAGATATCTTTTCTCCTTCCAATGGCACAATTATCTTTTCAAATTCCATCTTTTTCCCCAAATATTATTTTAGTAAAAATTATAAAGTAAAATAGAAGAAATTTCAAATAGCTTTAACTTAAAAAACATAACGTTTTACTTTTTCAATACATCAAAAATGCTTTCGATATTTTAACTACAACACTCACAATAATAAATAATGAAGAGAAAAATTTAATACCAAAATAACTTTGTCTGACTATATCAAAATTTTTCTAATATTAACCAATTTGAAATAGATAAGATATTATCTGAAACTAGAGTAGATAAGAAATTAAAAAAACAAATATTAAAACATTAATCGGGGCTGACGGGACTTGAACCCGCGGCTCCTGGCGTGACAGGCCAGTGCTCTAACCATCTGAGCTACAGCCCCAAAGATAATGCTTTAGCGGGGAAGGGACTTGAACCCCCGACCACCGGATTATGATTCCGCTGCTCTAACCAGCTGAGCTACCCCGCCACGAAATTTGCGGGAGGGGGATTTGAACCTCCGACCTTCGGGTTATGAGCCCGACGAGCTACCAGACTGCTCTATCCCGCGTCGCATATTGTTTATATATTGTAACAAAAATTATCAATTTTGTCAAATTTTATGAACTATGATTTTTTGAAAGGAACAAATTCATAAAAAGATTTAATTATTTTTTATAGAAAAAATTTATATAATAAAGCACCCCAAGTATGGTCTTTGCATCCATAATCTCCCCATTTTTAATCATATCGACTACATCTTCAATCTTAAAAAATAAAACCTCGATAAATTCATCCTCGTCAAGATGTTGTTTTTCTAATTTCAGATTTTCAGCTTTAAACAAGTGAATCTTCTCAGTACTATACCCAACTGCAGGAAAATATGAAAATAGATAGGTAAGTTTATCAGAAACAAACCCCGTCTCTTCAAGTAGTTCTCTCTTTGCAGCATCAATTGGATTTTCTTCTGGATTATCAATTTTGCCAGCCGGTATTTCATAAAGAAAATTTTTTACAGAATATCTGTATTGTCTTTCGAGAATAATTTTGTCTCCCTGAAATGCAAGAATTGCAACAGCTTCAGGATAATTTACAATATCTTTTTTTGCATTTCTACCATCAGGAAGCAAAACAATATCACTATAAAGTGAAAAAGCCTTTCCTTTATATATAATTTCGGAAGAGAGGGTTTTTTCAGGTATTTTATCTGATGTCATCCTGCTTGATGTCATTTTCAAATCCTTCTTTTTTGAATTCTCTCAATTTTGTTGGATAAAGCCCATCAAAACATGCTTTACAAAAATCTTTCTTATTAATGCCTGTATTTTCAAACATTGATTCAACACTTATATAACCAACACTATCAGCACCTATAAATTCAGCAATCTCCTCAAATGTATTAAGTTTATTGGCCAATAATTCTTCCCTTGTTGAAAAATCAATTCCATAAAAACATGGGTTCTTAACTGGAGGAGACGCAACCCTGAAATGAATTTCCTTTGGGTTCAAAGATCTTACCATTTTGATAATCTTTTTTGAAGTAGTCCCTCTGACTATTGAATCATCTATTAAAACAATTCTTTTACCCTCTATTAACTCCCTCACAGGAATAAATTTCATCTTAACCCCAAAATCCCTAATCTTCTGACTTGGTTCTATAAATGTTCTACCGATATAATGACTTCTGATAAGCCCCATTGCAAACGGGATCCCAGAATATTTAGAATAACCAAGAGCTGCTACAATTCCAGAATCTGGAACTGGAATTACATAATCTGCTTCAACAGGGAATTCTTTTGCAAGAATTTCTCCAATCTTAAACCTGAAATCATACACAAGTTTGTCAAAAACCACAGAAGAAGGTTTTGAAAAATATATTAATTCAAACACACATTGCTTTTTTTCTGACTCTTTATCCACTATCTTCATAAAATTAATTCCAGCCTGAGAACAAACCACCATTTCATTCGGATTAACATCTTTTCTTTTTGTAGCTTCAACAATTGTAAAAGCACTATCCTCAGAAGAAAAAACAATGGTTTCAGGTTCATCAAGTAAACCACTGCCAATATACCCCATAGAAAGTGGCCTAAAACCAAGCGGGTCTCTTGCTGCAATAATAAAATCTCTTGTTAAAATAAGTAAAGAATAAGCTCCTTCAAGCTGCCTAAAAGCCCATCTGCAAGAATTAACAATATCTTCAAAAGGTGCATCAGAAATAAGATGTAAAATAACCTCACTATCACTTGTTGAATGAAAAATTTTGCCTTTTTTTATGAGAGATTCCCTAATTTCTGAAGCATTTGTAATATTTCCATTATGAGCTATAGCTATAGCACCTTTTGATGTTACAGCACTTATTGGTTGTGCATTGATAAGTGTTGATGAGCCTGTTGTTGAATATCTGACATGACCTATGGCCTTTGTCCCTTCTAAATAACTTATCTTTTCTTCGTCAAAAAAATCTGTGACTTTACCAAGGCCAACCTGCTTATAAAGATATCTTCCATCTGTAGAAACTATCCCACAGGCTTCCTGCCCCCTATGCTGAAGGAAATTAAGCCCAAGATAAACATATCTTGAAGCCTCAGGAATACCATATATGCCAAAAATACCACATTCTTCCTTTAACATTTAAAAATCCTTACTTTTCAAAGAAACAAAAAAATTATAACAAAAAATAAACAAAAAGTAAACCAAAAATTAAGAATTTGAGAAATATTGTAAATTATTTAAAAATTCATCGTTAGAAACAGTCTTCTTCATTGCATTTGTTATCTTTGGAATAATTTCTTCATTCGCCATACCTGCAAAAACTTTTCTTAGCATTCTTACTTTCTCAAGATCATCAGATGGAAGCAATAACTCTTCTCTTCGAGTTCCAGAAAGTTTAATATCTATTGCCGGGAATATTCTTATATTTGCAAGATTTCTATCCAGATGAATCTCCATATTACCTGTCCCTTTAAACTCTTCATATATAACTTCATCCATCTTGCTACCTGTATCAACTAGAGCTGTAGCAATAATCGTAAGACTGCCGCCTTCTTCTATATTTCTTGCTGCTCCAAAAAATTTCTTTGGCTTATGCAAAGCATTTGCATCAATACCACCAGAAAGCACCCTGCCACTTGGTGGTTCAACCATATTATAAGCACGGGCAAGCCTTGTGATAGAATCAAGAAGTATTACTACGTCATAGCCACTTTCTACAAGCCTTTTAGCTTTCTCAAGTACCATCTGAGCAACAAGGACATGTCTATTTGGTTGTTCGTCAAAAGTTGAACTTAAAACCTCAGCCTTAACTGACCTCTGCATATCGGTAACTTCTTCCGGTCTTTCATCAACCAAAAAGATAAGTAACTTTACTTCGGGATGATTTCTTGTTATACTGTTAGCAATCTTTTTAAGTAAAACTGTTTTTCCAGCTTTTGGGGGAGAAACTATTAGACCTCTCTGACCTTTACCAATCGGAGTAAAAAGATCCATTATTCTCATTGCGATTTCATCAGGATCAGTTTCGAGTTTTATTTTTTTATCTGGAAATAAAGGAGTAAGGTTATCAAACAATGCCCTTCTTCTTGCTTCTTCAGGGGCTTTATCATTAATCTTTTCTATCCTTAAAAGAGCAAAAAACTTTTCTTCTTCTGTTTTCTTTGGAGGCCTTATCTGTCCTTCTACAGTATCACCTGTTCTCAACCTGAAAAGAGAAATCTGGGAAGGAGAAACATAAATATCATCGGAACTGGACAGATAATTATATCTGTTTGATCTTAAGAATCCAAATCCACCTTCTATCACCTGTAAAGTTCCACCACCATATATAATTCCATCATTCTCCGAATGCTTCCTCAAAATCTGATAGACAAGCTCCTGGGTATGCATAGCTTCAAAATTTTCAATTTTCATATAATCACCGAGCATCATAAGCTCAGTAATAGAAAGCTGTTTCAACTTATTGATATAAAGTTTGCCATCATCTGTAAAAACCTGTCTTTTAACCTCTTCAATATCCTCAGATGGAATATAAGAATCAAAAAGACCATTTCCATTTGAATTATTCGTTTTTTCTTCTGAATCAGAAATTTCAATATCATCTAACTCATTTTGTTCATTTACAAACTCTTCGTTATTATTTGTTTTCAACTTCAATCTTCTTGGCATAATTCAAGACCTCTTTATTTCAAAATTTTAAAGATTTATTATTAACAGAATTGTATATTAATCGATTATTCACTCTTTGATAACTCCAAAAATTTGTCCTAAGATGTTAAAGAAGTGCATCTGAAACAGAAACTCCAGAACTTAGGATTGAAACTAATAATATTATAGTGCCTTTTTCAGAAAAGTCAACTTTTTCTTGAAATTTTTTAGCAAATATGATAGTTTAATAAATGGATTAATTTTAAAAAGAGGTAACCTTATGAATAAAATTTTAGTCTTATTGAGCTTAATAATTTTAACAAACCAATTCTATCCTAAAGAAGTTAAGCCATTTGGTTCTCCGAATGCTATAAAAGGTGGAAGTATTACAATTCATACCCCAGAATTCCCTAAATCTTTTAATTATTACGTAAATAATGCTCTTGATGCTTCTATTGTTTTTAGCTTAATATATGAAAGCCTTATAGAGATTCATCCTGAAACACTTGAATTTATGCCACTTCTTGCAAAATCGTGGAGTATTTCTGACGACAAAAAAACTTTCATATTTGAGATAGACGAAAGGGCAAAATGGGCGGATGGTAAACCAGTAACAGCAAACGATGTCCTGTTCACCTATGAAACAATAATGAACCCATCCAATATGACCTCTGTGCAGAGAATTTTTTTATCAAGATTTGAAAAACCGGTAATCTTAGGAGAAAGAAAAATAAAATTTGTAGCAAAGAATGTTCATTATAATAATTTTATAACACTTGGTGGGCTTAACATACTTCCAAAACATCTATTTGAAGGCAAAAATTTCAATAGAGATTTTAACAATATGCTCCCTCCTGGTAGTGGTCCTTATATACTATCTGAGGTTAAAGAAGGAAGATATTATGTCTTAAAAAGAAGAGAGGATTATTGGGGATATGTGTTATCCCACCATACAGGAATATTTAACTTTGATAGAATAAAATTTAAGATCGTAAGAGATGATAATGTTGCTTTTGAAGGCTTTAAAAAGGGAGACTTTGATATATTTACAAGCATTACTGCAAAAAGATGGGTAACAGAAACAAATTCTATTCATTTTCAAAAAAACTGGATTTTAAGAAAGAAAATATACAATTATAAACCTCAGGGTTTTTCTGGTATAGCCTTAAATATGAGAAAACCTATCTTCAAAGATAAAAGAATAAGACAGGCTTTATTTATGCTACTTGACAGAGAAGAATTAATCAAAAAACTTATGTATAACGAATATAAACCTCTCAATTCTTACTGGGCATCAATAAACAAAAATCCAAAAAATATATATTCCTACAATCCAGAGAAAGCAAAACTACTTCTCAAAGAGGCAGGTTATGATAAACTTGATAAAGAAGGTTATTTAGTAAACAAAAATGGAGAAAGACTCGAATTCAAGATAAATTATGTAACAGAAGCATTTGAAAAACATCTCACTTCTTATGCTGAAAGTTGTAAAAAAGTTGGTATAAAAGTAAATCTTGAGATTTTATCATGGGCTACATTGCTGAAAAAACTTGATAACTATGACTTTGATGCTATAACAATAGGATGGTCAACAAGTCTCTTTGAGGATCCGGAACAATTATGGCATTCCAAACATATAAATGAAGCTGGAGGAAATAATTTGCCGGGATACTCCAATAAAGAAGTTGATAATCTTATTGATAAACTTCCCCCAATTTTTGAGATTTCAAAAAGGCACGAAATCATAAGAAAAATTGATGAGATAATATATCAGGATGTCCCTTATATCCTTTTCTGGAGTGCAAATTATGAAAAAATATTTTATAAGCCTATTTTTGGTATGCCAGAAACTTATCTTACAAAATATGGAAATGTTTATGATTTTCTTGTTTATTGGTGGATAGACCCGGAAAAGGAAAAAGCATATAAAGAGGCAGTGAAGAAAAAAGTTTCACTTCCTTCTGAAGATGTGGAAATTTTTTACGATAAAGTGAAAAAATAAACCCTTTATTATAAATAACGGGCGGAACAATGTTCTGCCCTTTTTCAAAAATCTATCTCCGTAGCAATATAAAACCTACCATCTGTACCAATTTGTAACCCAATATTAAAAATATCTGCAAAATTTCTTTTTATAGAAGCCTCAAAGATAAACTTGTTGTCTTTAAAATTGTATAACTCTCTTAAACCTAAAGTTATCTTACTATAAGTAATCCCTTCCTCAAATCTCAAAATCACGTCATTATCAGTATAATAAGTGATATCAAAAATACCCGAAAAAACAAACTCATAAAAAGTAAAATCCTTTCTCGCACTTAATTGATGAACAAAATACAAATTATCTGCTTCATAAACTAAAGGATTATTATGATAAAATAACGAAACCCATCTGATATAAAAGTCTTCCATTAAAAATTTCGCAAATACTCCCGAAGGGATCATATGTCTATAATCTCCTTGAGAATAAGCAATAATAAAATTACTGAAGTCAAACCCAAATCTTATACCTGCATAAGATGGAAATAAATTTTTATAAATATCTGGCGAATCAAATTCCGTATCATTTTGAATTTTATACGGGATAAATAAAAGCAAACTATCAGTATTCTGCTGATAGTTCGCTGCTCCTCTCAAAGATAAAAATACATTATACAACCAAACATTAACCCCATAATCATAAAGTTCAAGATTGTTAAGTAAAGATGAATAGTTTGTCTCAGGAATATGAGTGTCTCTATAACCTTTAACGGTAAAAAAGAATTGAACCTTTTCAGAAAAAGGTGTCAAATTATACCTTAAAAAAGCATTTCTTAAATGAAAAGTATTACTGTGTAATCCATAAGACAATACTCCATAACTATGGATTTTATGAGTATTTGTTTCAATTTTATCTTCTGAAATATTTTCAAAAGAAAATAATGAAGTGGTAATTAAAAAAGAGATTAAAATTATTCTTATCATTTTTACTCCAGAATTGAAAATTTATATTCAACATTTACCTGTAATTTTTGATCATACCTTATCATCATTGGCGTCCAACTAACATCTGTATAAGGTAGAAATGTTCCATTAACAAAACCTATATTTATTATACATTCTTCGCCTATTTTTATCGACTTTTCTACATTAAAGCCTGCATAAAGTGGAACTCTATAAAAAGGATCCCCTTCTATAGAAATATACTTCTCACTTTGATTAATAAAACTACTTGTAATAAAAAATATTGGTTGCAATTTAAAATCAAACAAAATAAGATTCCATTCAAGATATAAAGCCTGCCCAAAGATATTCTTTTCAGGATGTGCATCCCTATCAGGTAAAAAATAAGATAAAAGATAAAGAATGGAAAAATTAGTATTTCTCACTCCAGTTGCTACTATATAATTTTCTGTAATCTCAACAGGATGAGGATTTTCATGGCCACCATTATGCCAATAATGTGTAGCAAAATAAATAGAATTAAAGTTAATTATTAGTCCTATATCAAACCTTTCTCTATGAAATAGATTATCCGGTAGTTGCCAGTTATAATAAAAATCAAGATATTCTTTATATTTTAGCTGTAAACCATATTCATAAAAGCCATGGCTATATATTCCATAAGGGAAATTTTCATAATCAATCGGTATCTGGCTTTTTGTTATTACTCTCACCTGTGGTGTCATATTGACAAGAGGATCAAGAATGCAGGCTGGGAAATTATGATCATTCTCAAGGCTACCAATTATAAAACTAAAACCATCATTTACAACTTTAGTTTGAAAATATGGATAATAGTTCTTTATTTTATCTTCTTGATTAAATGGTAGAAGAAATCCACATCCTATTTTAAAAATAAGATTTTCACCACTTTTGATAGTAAAATATGGCTGAAACAGATTTTCAAAGTAAGTAAGAGTATATCTTGTTTCTTCCCAGTATGAAGCATTTTCTCCATTATAAGCATAAGAAGAATTAAAAATATTTAAGTCAACAGATGAATAAATACTACAATATAAAATTGAAAGCACAGAAATTGTAAGCAGTTTATTCACAAATATTCCTTTTTATTTAAGATTTATGATAAAACTATCTTTTCCGTATGATGAGGCTTTTAGCTTCTTCAAGGTTGCCTCAGCTTCTTCTCTACTGGTAAATTTTCCTACCCTAACTCGATAATATGTCGTTCCGTTAACATTCGCCTCAACTAGATAAGAATAAAGCCCCATCCCTCTTAAGCTATCCTCAACGCTTCTTGCTTTTTCCATACTTGTGTGAGCAGAAACCTGTATACTATAACTTCCATCCTGAGAAGCTGGCTTTGTAGCTGTTTTGACTTCTTGTCTGGGCAAAGGTGTACTTTTTTTATCAGGAAATTTTATAGCTTCAGAATTTTTTATCTCTGGAACTTTCGGTGTTGCTAATTTTTCCTGTTTTGGTGTTTCTACAACTTTTATATTTTCTGTTTGAGGACTTTTTACTTCGGGAATTGTAGCTACTTCAGGTTGCTTTATACTCTCTACAACTATAGGAGAGTCATTTTTTTTCTCAGGTGAGCTAACTATAAGATTTTCTACTTTTTTCTCTTCAAGTTTCTTCTCTTCAAAAGCTATAGTTTGTTTTTCTTTTTCAATAGCATTCTTTATACTGGTTTTACCAAGCCAAAATCCTAAGAGAAATATCATAATTCCAAAAAATACAAATATAGCCGTAACCCATACAACTTTATCATCAACTGAATTACCTTCATCATAACCTAAATTTTTAAAATTTGAAGCTGTAGCTTTTTTTTGAGCTGTCTTTTCTGTTTCCTGTGAAAACGAAAAATCTCTATCAAGCATTGATGGTTGTGTTTTTTCATCACTAAAAAAATCTATGATTTCAGGTGCAGACATACTTGCCTCCTACTCTATTTTTTCGGCACTAAAAAATTTTTTTAAAGTTTTTTAAAAAAATTTGACTAATTATAGAATATAAAATAAAATATTAAATGCAGTTTAAAATTTTGAAAGGAGGATATTGTGCCAATAATTAAATCGGCAAAAAAGAAGGTCAGAAAAGACAAAAAAAGATACGAAAGAAATAAGATGCTCAAAACTTTTATCAAGAATCTTAAGAAAAAGACTCTTGCGATTCTTAATTCAACTGAATCCGTCGAAAAGAAAAAAGAAGCTCTTGATTATTACAGATCTCAGGTTGATAAAATGTGGGCTAAAGGTATCTTTAAGAGAAATAAATCTTCAAGATTGATTTCAAGAATTGACAAACTGGCAAATAAAATTTTATCAGGAAAATAAGTTAGGAGGAACTTTATGTCAAAGAATAAGTTAACCAAAGCTGATATTGTTGAAATGGTTTATGAGCTTCCAGAAGTCAAAGAATTTGGGCTTTCAAGGAAGGAAGTCGCTGTAGTTGTAAGTAATTTTATTGAAAAATTGAGAGAATCAATAGAAAAACTTGGAGAAGATGACAGAATTGAATTAAGAGGTTTTGGTACTTTCGGAATCAAAAAGAGAAAAGCAAGAGTAGCAAGAAACCCAAAAACCGGTGAAGAAGTAAAAGTTCCGGATAGAAAAACTCCATTCTTTAAACCTGGAAGAGAAATGAAGCAATCTGTAGTAAATGGCAAATAAATACCAATAGAGTGGCTGGGGCTATTCAGAAAATTAAGCCAACTTGCTATATTATTAATCTTGTAGTTATAAATCTAAAATCCGGAAGCAGAGTTGGCAAATGTTGACTTTCTGAATAGCCCCAGTCCTATTTTTAAATAAAAAATACAAAATCAATTCAAGAAAAGTAGTTATTTCAACCGAAAATAT
This sequence comes from Brevinematales bacterium, assembly GCA_026417755.1. Taxonomy (GTDB): domain Bacteria; phylum Spirochaetota; class Brevinematia; order Brevinematales; family JAOACQ01; genus JAOACQ01. The sequence continues at coordinate 10,227 of JAOACQ010000041.1, forward strand.
ATATTATCCTTGTGTGAGGTAGGTTATGAATTTTAAAAAAATTATTCTTGTTTTACTTTTGATATTTTCTTTAGTCTCCCTATTTGTTATTGTATATTTTTCAAAAAATAGAATTGGAATGTTCGGAAGAATATACGATGAACATGTGAAAAAAAATACAGAACTTATCACAAGGACAATTCAAACCAATGTTGGAATAATAAAAAATGAGATAAACTACCTTTCACAGGAAGAAATTGTAAGAAATATTTTTGAAGCTCATTATCTTTCACTTTCAGAGTTGGATGGAAATAAAATAAATGAAATAAAAGCAAAAATATCTGATTGTAATAAGATACAGCTTATAAATAGAGAAGGTTTAGTTGTATTCTCAACAGCCAGTGAAGAGAATCTATCTCAAAAGATTAAGGAAAGTGTGCTAACAAAAATAGTTAAACATTTTTCTTACTCTGAAACACCATTTTTTTATTTCTTAAATAATCAACAATTTGTAGTAATACAAAAACAGGGCATCGTTGTATCAAACGAACTTAAAGAAGGATATATTGCAATCTACTATAATTCAAATAAGTTAATTAATGGTTTACCAACTAAAAAAGTTAAAGTTCCATTCTCATACGAAAATTTTCTATTTCTTTCAAAAGGCAATATAGATAAAAAAGATTTAAATCTTATCATTGAAAATTATGAACAACTTAAAGATAATAAAAAAGAAGGGCTTGAAAAAACAATAGGTGCTATTTCACAATTTGACGGAATAAAAATTGTTTATTACTCAAAAAATGAAAAATTTGTATCCCCATGGACAATACTTTTTATAATAATAGATTTAATTCTTCTTTTACTTGTTATTTTTACCCTTTTCCAGCTTTTCAGAGAAGAAAAAATGTATCAGGAAGTGGCCTTAAAAACGCTTAAAACTGACACTGTAGATAGCAACCATTCAGAAATAGGAGATCTCGTTCGCGATATTGAGGAAGAAAATATAGTAAGGAGTGATATTGCAGAAGAAGGTATAGAAAAGATGATAATGCAGAACAACGTTGATCTATATGCCACCCCATCTGATATTACTAAAGAAGATAAAACATCCTATATAGAACCTTCATATGAGGAGCCAAAAACTGAAGAAGCAACATTTTCTTTTGAACCTATAGAAGAAACATCACTTCCCGAGGTTGAGCCCATCTCTCTCTCTGAAGAAAAATCTCCAGAAAAAATATTTAAAGACTATAGTGAACTTGAACCAAACAATGAAACAAAACTCTTTGCAGAACAGGAAAATATCTTTCAAGAAGTAACTAATGATTATATTGAAAAAGAAGAAAGTTTAAAAGGTATAACAGCTGAAGAAACAGCACAGGAAGTAGAAAAATTAAAAGAAATTGAAGAATCAATAGAGTTTGATATACCAGAAGTTGAAAATATTCAGGTAGAAAATATGGCGGATAATCTTACTCAACTCGAAGAGGCAACTGCTATAGAACAACCAAAAGTTGAAACTATTGAAGAAATGGAAGCAGACCTTAAGAATGTAATGGAAGAACCCCCCCAGAAAATAAGCACTATAGCAACTGTAGAAGACTATGGAAATGTAGCAAGAGAGCTTGCAAAAAACTATCTTGGGATGACAAATATTTCTATCTTAAAGCGAGAAAACAACCATTTTTCAACGGTTATAAAGGATGGTTTTAAAAATTCAAATATCTCTTTCGATATAAATGACCCTCTGGTTTCTCTATTTCTCTCTAAAGGAAAATCAGTAGATATTAAGGGAAATCTTGATTCAAAATATGTAAAAAGCAAATTTAATGAAAGTGATATCAAAAACCTTGAAGAAATTTTTATAGTTCCAATTGCAAAGAAAGGAGAACTTGTAGGGGTGGGATTCTTTGGACGCGAAAAAGGAGTTAAAGAACCCACAAATTTCCAGAAATCTGAATTATTTAATATGGGATATTTACAAGAAGAATAGTGAGGCAATGTCTTGAACTTAATCTTGATTTTCTTATTGATAATAGCTATAATTGCATATCTTGAAACTTTTTTTGTTCAGGTTAAAAAACTTGAAATTTCAACTGAAAAAATGGAAAATAACTATTCTTTTTTACTCATTTCAGATCTTCATTTTCACAAAGGATTTACAGATCTCAAGCTAAAAATTCTAAGAAATACTATCTTTAATCTATTAAAAAAACAGAAAGTCGACATAATTTTTTTCACTGGAGATTTTATCGATAATCAAACTGGTTTAAATAAATTATCAAAATTTATTGAAGAATTTAAAAATATCAAATGTTATGGAGTTTTTGGAAACCATGATTATTGGGATTATAATATATTACATTTTCTTTATCCAATTTTTTCAAAAATAGATAAAAAACCTCAGGATATTAAAGAATTAAAAAAAATTCTTGAAAAAAAAGTAAAAATTCTTATAAATGAAAAAATTGAATACAAAGAATTTATAATATATGGATTAGATTATAACTCTATAGACCCAAAATTTGACTTTTCAGATAAAAAGTTTAAAATTTTATTATCCCATTATCCAGAGGTTATATATTTATACAAAGACAAAGTAGATTTAATTCTCGCAGGACATACACATGGTGGGCAACTGACATTTTTTGGAATTCCAATCGTAGTGAGAAGTAAACTCAGAAGAAAATGGATAAGAGGAATTTCAAAGCATAATAATACTACACTTGTTGTAACAAAAGGTGTTGGAGAAAGTTTTTATATTCCTTTCAGGTTTTTTTCAAGGCCTGAAGTAGTCTTAATAGAATTAAGAGGAGGAAAAGATGAGGTTTAAATTGTTTTTATTTATTTTGCCTGCTATACTTTTTTCTCAAAATGTTTCAAAAGAATTTGGGGAATTAAATTCCTCATTGCGAAGATTAAACTTACAAACTTCTATCATTAATTCCCTCGCTATTTCTGATAAATTACTTTTATTTCTTGAAAATTTTATGCTTGATTCTATTCCATCTCTCACTAATTATTCTCTTTATAACACAAACACTTTCTCAAGAATCACAATGGAGAAAGGCAACTATGAAATTGAAATATATTCTCAAAAATTTTTCTCAAACCAAAATATAAATCTCACAGTAACAATTGATGCAACAGAGGATATTTTTAGCAAAAATTTAGGCTTATTTGTCTCATTTGATTATCTTTCAGATAAAAAAGGTTTCAAAAAAATTGAAATACAAAAAATTCCGACTTTAATAGAAAATGACAACTTAACAATGCTATTTATAATTTCTACAAATCAAGCAAATCAGGGTTACACAGTCAAAATGGAATATTTATTTCAGAAAAAAATTGACAACAAGTTAAAAGAAGAAATAATGATAACTGATGCCAAAGAAATAATAAAAAGAATGGATATAAGAAAACTTAATACTTATTTAAGATAATTCTTCCTTGAGTTTTCTTAAAACCTCTTCTTTATCTGGCTTTGTCAAAACCGATCTACCAACGACAATATAATCTGCTCCTTCCTTCATAGCCATTTGTGGAGTCATAACTCTCTTCTGATCACCTTTTTCATCAGCTTCAAGACGCACACCTGGTGTTACAACAATTATATCCTTTGAGAGATTAGTCTTTAAAAGACTAATCTCATGGGGTGAACATACAAAACCTTTTAGACCATTTTCATATCCCATTTTTGCCAAATGAAGAATCATATCCTTTAACTCTAGTTCAATCTTTAAGTCCCGTTTTATAATATCTTCATTCATACTGGTCAATATGGTAACACCAAGTATGAGAGGTTTATTATTAAGTCTACATTGTTCAAATGCTTCGTGAACTCCATCAATAGCTGCTTTTATCATCTCTACTCCACCAAGCAAATGTATAGTAAACATATCAACACCAATTTTTGTCGCAATCTTTGAAACACCTTTAACAGTATTTGGAATATCAAAGAATTTTAAATCAAGAAAAACCTCTTTATTTTTCTGTTTTATATAATTTATAACATTATTTCCACTTTCAGCATATAAAATACTGCCAACTTTAAAACAATCCACATAAAAAAAAGTCTCATCAATAACTTTAAACGCCTCTGCTTCTGAATTAACATCTAAAGCAAGAATAATTTTTGTTTTCAAAATTTCCTCCGAAAATATAATTGATAATTTTTCAAAATTATTATAACATAAAAAGGCATTTTTGGGAAAATTTATGAAAATATTTTATTCTCTTATATTACTTTTAGCTATGTCAACAAGTTATGGATTAAAATCAGCAACATACAAGATTGTAGAAATAATCCATTCCATAGATGAGAACAAAATAAACGCTTTAACTAATACATTAATTTTATCCCTTGAAAAATATAAACTTAACTACATCGCTCTCGAAGAAAATTTCAATCCAGATTATCTAATAAGTTTAACAATAACTTATCTGGATTATGAAGAAACTTACATAATAAATACCATAATAAGAAGTGTTTCAGAAAAAGACTTTATCCTAGAGGACTCAATTTACACAAAAGATATATGGGGAAATGCAGGTTTTGAAGAAGCTGGGAAAAATCTTGCAAAAAGAATTATTACCCTTATAAATGGCAAAAAGACGATGCCGTATAAGGAAATAACCGATTATAGAAAATATTATACAAGAAAAATAGCACAAAATAATTACGTTAATGATTATGAAATGATTGACTTTATAAATGTGGGTATTTTCTATAATCAGGGATTTGATTATGGAAATGGGATTGGGTTTACTGTGAAACTACTAGAATATTCAAAAATATGGCTTATTCCTGAAACTTTCTTTGGAATTGGTGTGGGACTTGGAATTTTTGATATACATAGCTCCAATGCAGGTGGTATCCTACCGATAACTCTTTATCTTCCTCTCTATATTTTTCCGGATAGTTATGAATATAATAGAAAAAATCTTTTCTTAACTGCAGAATGGTGTGGACTTCTTCCTTCTTACAGCTATTATGATGTTAACCTGAGATTTTACTTCAGTGGTATTGGATTAAAAATTGGCTGGGTTTACTATCCATATTACAAAGACAACTACTTGGAAAGAAAAGAAGAAAGTAAATTCTATGGTGGAATATTCCTCTTCATAGGAAATTACGATATTAAATTATCCGAAAAGAAAATGACTAATACAAACCAAACTTTAAGTAAATAATCTTTTTAAGAGACCTATCTATTTGCTCTTCCGTTAATTCACCATTTTTATATGCCTGATAAAGATAATCAATCAAATTTTCAATCTTTTGTTGCCATTTTTTATAATCACCCTCCTTGTCAACAAGAAGGATTATATCATTTCCAGCAAGCAGAGCTCTTAAAGCAGCCAATCTATAGTCATAAATTAAAGTTATCGAATCCATAAGTAAATCATCAGTAATCAGAATTCCATCAAAAAAATTTGTAGTATATCCCATAACCTTAACAGATAAAGTCCCCGGCAAATTATCTATTCTTGAATAAATAACATGGGAAGACATAATCATCTTAATATTTGTAATTTTTTCAAATGGTTCTTTTAATTCATCTAAATATGAATTTTTATCTATACATATTTCATAATGAGGATCTTTCTCTATTGTTCCATATCCCGGATAATGTTTAGCAACGGCTATAACTCCATAAGAAGAAATTATATCTATAAACCTTTGAGAAGCTATTAAATTAGAAAGTAAATTGCTAGAAAAAACTCTATCTTTAACTACAGATTTAGGGTTTTTAATTACCTCAATAATAGGTGAAAAATTTATATCTATACCAAGTTCTCTTAATTCTTTCCCAAACTTGTGTGCAATCCTTTCCACACCTTCCATCCCCTCCGCAAGGAATATTTTTTGCAAAACCTCCGTCTCACCAAGAATAGGAGAAAGCCTTTCTACATAACCACCTTCCTGATCAACAGAAAAAGTTATCGGAAGAGTGTTAGAATGAGATTTAATAAAATTCAACTTTTTTTTAAACCTTTCATAATTACTATCAACATTATAGGACATAATAATAAAACTCGAAATCTTAGTCTTTTCAATTAATTCAACAGTAATATTTATATCTTCATAAAAATTAACCATTAAAAGGGATGCAAGTTTTGTTTTTATATCCAGAGTGGAAATAATATCTGCTACACCTGAAATTTTACTTTGTCTATAATCAATGTAATTTCTTGAGTGTAAATAGACCGAAAATATTTTTAGATTTAAAACTACCACAAATAATATAAGTAAAAAACCAAAAACAATTTTTCTATTCATAAAACAGATTTATTCCCTTTTAAAACAACAAAACCACCTCGACAACTACCATAAATATAATTTTGAACATATTCATTCGTATATTCAAAAAGAGTTTCTCTTTCATTAATATTTTTAAAACCTGCTAATTCAAGAAGAAATTTAACTTCTGAATTTTTATAAAAGTTGGCTTTGTTATAAAATTTACTTTCCTTTTATTTTTATACAATTTTCTTCAATAACTATCAAAGAGGTACAAATCCAACCAATTCCTTCTCACCATCTTACCTATATTTTCTGATGGTTTGACTCCCATCTTTATGCCAAAAGATTCTGCAAAGATATCTGACCCAACTCCAATTTCTATAGCTCTTGAGTTCTCAGGAATAAGACTTTTTATTACATTGAGTTCTGAGAGAAAAATATCTCTGCTTATTTTAAACCATTCATCATATTTATTAAAATATTTATCAAAGATTGCTATTCTATTCAATTATCTACCCCACAAATGATCATCACCAAATTTTTTTGTCCAGAATTCTTCTGCCGGAATATGTTTATTAACTTCTATTTCTGAAAAATCTATCTCATATTTGTTACAATAATCAAGTAATAACTTTCCAGCTTTTATTATCTCTTTTGTTTTCTCCTCATAAAGCGTTTTTTCTTCATCCTTGCATCTGTCTGGATGCCATTTTAGTAACGCCTCTTGATATTTCTTTTTTACAAATTCAATACTTGCTCTTTCAGGAATACCCAATAGCTCTCTTGCATGTTTTATTTTTTCATAAAAATCCATATTTTTCTCTTGAAAATATTTTAACTTTCAAAATAACCAATGTCAAACTTTTGGAATTGAATTTATTCATTCAAGATTATCAGTTTAAAATATGATTTTGTTAACTTGAAAACAATCTTTCTCTCTCATTGTGGGATTACCCCCACACCCCACTGCGTGGGGTGTGGCTCGCTACCGCTATGCCGTCTCTGCTGGAATAGCAAATGAATTTTTCCGCTTTAGCCACCTGTAGCAAGAATCGACAGCAACTCGACATCCTGTCTTCGGATGTTTATTCAAAAACTTTGCGAAACTTTTAGAAAGCTACCTCTTTCTGTTAACTTATCTAATTAGACCTTTAGTTAGCTACTTTCAAAAGCCCTCAACCACTCGCAAAG
>JAOACQ010000054.1 GCA_026417755.1 Brevinematales bacterium
GTAGGTGGTTGGGCTGCACTTGCCGGAGTACTTCTTTTGGGACCAAGAACAGGTAAATATAGAAAAGATGGTAGTGTAAACCCAATTATGGGACACAATCTATCTCTTGTTACACTCGGTGGATTAATACTCTGGTTTGGATGGTTCGGATTTAACCCTGGTTCTACAATGGCTGTAGGAGATGGGAAAGCAATATCTCACATATTTATAACAACTAACCTCGCAGCTATTATGGCAATTATATCTTCTACTATTACATCCTGGATATTACAGAAAAAACCAGACTTAACTATGATAATAAATGGATGTCTTGCTGGTCTTGTTGCCATAACAGCTCCCTGTGCCTTTGTAACTCCTAATGGAGCAGCTATAATAGGTTTAATTGCCGGGGTTCTTGTGGTAATAAGTGTTGTAACTTTCGATAAACTAAAGATAGATGACCCAGTTGGTGCTTTATCCGTGCATCTTGTAAATGGAATCTTCGGAACAATAGCTGTTGGATTATTTGCAAAAGACGGAATTACAGGAACAGCTACAGGTAATGGATTATTCTATGGTGGTGGCTTTAAACTTTTGCTTGCTCAGCTTACTGGAGTAGTAGCTGTAGGATTATATACATTCCTCTTTGCTTTATTCATCTGGTTTGTGATTAAGGCTACAATTGGTATAAGGGTAACAAAGGAAGAGGAAATCTTAGGTCTTGATATTGGTGAACATGGGCAAGAAGCATACCCTGACTTCCAGGGATTTATCACCAAGTAAAGGAGGTATTTATGAAGTTAATTATAGCAGTAGTAAGACCGGAAAAGCTAACAGAAGTTAAACAGGCATTATTTGAAGCAGGGGTAGGAAAAATGACAGTAACAAATGTCATTGGTTGTGGCCAACAGGGTGGATATGAAGAAGCATATAGAGGAGCAATTTCAGAAGTGAACCTCCTCAAAAAAGTAAGATTTGAAATAGCTGTAAATGATGATTTTGTTCAGCCAACAATTCAGGCAATCCTTACAGCTGCAAGGACAGGGAAAATAGGAGACGGAAAAATCTTTGTCCTTCCTCTTGAAAGATGTATAAGGGTAAGAACCGGAGAGGAAGGAAAAGAGGCCATTGGATAAAAAAAGGGTGGGTTTTAACCCACCCTTAATTTATTTAATAGAAGATAGTATTTTATTAGCATTATCTATAAGTTGCCTATTTTTGACCATATTTTTCCTATCTTCAGAAACAAGATCAACAAACTTCCTCAATGCTATTTTTGTATCTTCAAATTTCTGTAAAGAATATGAAACTATTCCAAAATAATAATAGCTTTCTATTTCAGAAAAACCCTTCTTTTTCATTAATAATTTACCTATTTCATAGGCTTTTTCAAACTTCTGTGTTTGCAAAGTAATAAAAAAAGCCCAGTTAAAAAGTCCATCATTATCAGGATTGGTTTTTAAAAGATATTCAAGAAATTTATCAGCCTTTTCCACATAAACATTATAACCAAAATTTATACCTCTCATATAAAGTAAAGTTATAGTATTCTGAAAATCAACGACTTTATCCTGGCCAATAGGCATCTTGCTATTAAGAACTGTTTCATAATAACTTATCTTTTCTTTTAAAATTGAAGATGGTATCTTTTTTAAATTATCAACCATAGCTTCAAGAGGAGCAAAATTTCTCCATGCCGGGTGGTTATCATATTTACCCCGCGAATCCTTATACCACAACAAAACTTTTTTGAGTCTCTTGAGATACTTTTCAAACTCTTCCAGATTCTTTGACTCATTAGCAGGATTTTTAAAACTATCAAGCAAAAGATAAGCAAATAAAACGTGATAAGTCCCAAAAGAATTGGGATAAAGTTCTACTCCCTTTCTGAATAACTCACCTGCCTTAGCTGAAAGGTCTTCTAGTTCGTTTCTTAAATAAACAAGCCCTACATTATGTAAGACAGACAAGGAATCCCAGCCATAATATATGGCTACTTCATAATATTCTTTTGCTTTCTCCCAGTTTTCTTTAATTAACGAATCTATATTCTTTATAATTTCAGGATTTTTTTCTCCCTTTTTAAGTTCAATCAATTCATTCACTCTTTCTCTATATATTTCACCAAACTGATAACCATAATTTATCACTATTTCTCTTGAAAGAACATCAAAATATCTTGCATTCGGTATCTCTTTCCATCTAAGTAACAGGTTTTCAAAATACCCATCTTTAAGTGGTGGTTCATACATTTTAACAAAACTTATTCTATCACCATTAACATTTATAAGCCCTTCTTTTTTCAGTTCATTTACCTTCTCACTTACAAAGTCTCTATTGACACTTCTCTTAAGCCAATCACTGAAAAGTTTGATAGCATCATTCATCGTAATGGATTTTTTAACCTCTAGATAATCCACAAGTTTATATTTAATATTTTGCACCTTATACATTATTCCATATCTCTTATAGTAGTAATCTCCTAATCCCAAAGATTTAATGTAATCTTGCGGCAAAGGTCTTTTGAAATCCTGAAAATAGACTTCTCCAAGCTCCCAAGGTGCTGGTCTTTCCCACGTTAGATAAACGGGTCTTCTACCCTGCCAGTATGGAATAAAATAAGGATCCTTTCTATCCCTTATATTAACATAAAAAGGCTCTTCGCCTGCAAACAAATGAGTATCTACAAGTTGCATTCTTCTTTGAATTGTCTGATAATCAACATATCTTAAATCACCGTATATTCTTTTGAAAATATTTCCTTTCTGGTCATAAGGAGAAATGTCCGGTCTTATTTTCTCTGCATAGGTAAAATATAGGGAACCAAAAACTTGGTTATCCCCCCCCTCAGTCATAAAAACAGAATTTTGCTCACTACACATAAGCAAATTTTTTGAATAATCATGATTAAGCCAGTTAAGATGGTTATCATTATACTTATAATTCTTTAAAAACGTAAAAATAGCAAAAACAAATAACAAAAAAGCAACAAAAAAAGTACCCAAAGAAACATCCCTATGTTCACTTATGTTATCAATAAAATCTATAAGAGAAAAACTTTTGTGTTTATCCATAAAATTAACTCCAATTTTTTATATTATTTTAAAATCTTTTAGCTTTTTTCTCAATTTTTTTATCTTATCTTTTATATCAACACTTTCAGTAATCTCAGTAACAAGAGCAACTGTTTTTGCTCCTCTCAAAAGAACCTCGTCAATATTATATTCTTTAATTCCACCTATTGCCACAAAAGGAAGAGAAATATTTTTTACCACATACTCAAGATAACCAAGTCCAACAGGTTCTGTCTGTTTTGTATCAGTTTTAAAAATAGGCCCAACACCTATATAATCAATGTCTTCTGATAAAGCCATATTTGCCTGTTTTTCGTTATGAGTTGAAAGACCTATAATCTTATCACTTCCTACTAATTTTCTTACTTCCGAAACCGGTAAATCATCCTGCCCTATATGAACACCATCTGCATCAACAGCCATAGCAATATCTACATTATCATTCACAATAAAAATAACTCCATAATCTTTTGTCATTTTAGCTATTTCTTTACATTCTAGATACTTCTCTCTTATGGTTTTATTTTCTTTTTCCCTGTATTGTAAAACTTCTATTCCAGCCTCTAACATTTCTTTTACAACTTCTAAATTTTTACGCCCACGAGAACGATTTTCACAGGTTATAGCATAAAGTCCTGCTGGAAGTCTCTTCATATTAATTTCTTCTGTCAATCTCTACTTCTTTTCTGAGTCTTGTAATAACATCTGCTGTTATATCTACCTCTTTATCCACAAAAAGAATAGCATCAGAAGACCTTTTAAAAATTACACTAAACCCTTTTTCCATACCAACTCTCTGAATAACAATATTTATCTTTTGATAAATTGATTTTGTCATCTCATCTTTTAAAGAAATAAGATTATTATTTACTTCGTTAACATATTCACTTAATCTTTGCTTTTTGAACTCAATTTCTGCTAACCTTGAAGCTCTTTCAGACTCTGTTAAATTTTGATTTGTAACATTTGCTTCAAGAATATTTATTTCCTCTTTTTTCTTATTTATTTCAACCTCATATTTATCCCTTTCATCCTTGAGTTTTTTCTGAATATCAGCTATACCGGGGTAAGCTGCAAAAACCCTATCAAGATCAACCACACCTATTCTTACCAGTTTTATTGCTGAAAAAGATAAATTTACTCCTATTATAAGAATCAACAAAATTAAAAATTTTCTCATTCATACCTCCAGAATATTTTTAAAATAATCCCTGTATACTTATCACAGGTGAAATCTCATCAAATATTCCATCTCCCTTTGTGAGTCTGAATCTATTTTGATAGCTATCATAGAAACCTCTTCTTGCAAGATAAAACCTTATAGGTAGCATTGGAATATTTATCTGAACCCCCACTCCAAAACTCAGTCTATAACCTTCTGGATTGAAAGGAGCCCATCCCTCATAAGTAGACCATAGATTTCCCATATCATAGAAGAATACACCCCATATAGGATCATAAATAGGAAATCTTAACTCAGAACTTAAATAAAATTTACTATTTCCATATCCTGAAGCTGCTCCAAGCCAGCCTCTTAAGTTATAAACACCATCATAGTAATACTGGTCAACATAGTCAACATTAAATTTACCATCAAACTGATTAAAAATAAATCCCTGAGAAGTATGCAATGCAAGAACAAGTTTCCAGAAAAGAGTCTGATAGTGAGTAAAAGAAAAGGTTATCTTATTAGCATCAAACTCTCCACCAACCAATCCTCCAATATAACTATAATTCATAGAAAAAATTTGTCCATAAGTTGGTGCCATTGGATGATCTGTAGAGTTAAAATTTGCTCCTATGTTGATTCTATTTTTTACTCTCCAATCTCTTGAGAGCCTATTTGTTAAATCAGAATAAAAGACCCATTTGTTTTGGGCAGTATCGTAGACATAGGGATTATGAAAATTGGCATCCCTTTCAATATACAACTCTGACCTGAATCCAAGTGAAGCAACCCAGTATTCAAAAAATCTCCTTGAAATATTGGGCTCAAGAGATATTTCATATCTGTTATAAAAATAATCTTTGGGAATTTCACTTAAAGTAGCAGAAGGATCATTTATATAATTTAATGAAGTTTTATCAAGTACTCCATCATTGTCTTCATCCACAGCAATATTAAAAATATATCTATAGAATGAAAGAGAGACACTGAAAGTTGTAGGATCATCAAATAAATAAGGCTCTGTATATCCGAGTGATATACCCTGAGACTTTTCAGCCCAACCGGCACTTAAAGAAACCTTCCTACCTGTCCCAAAAAGGTTATTTTCAGATATGCTACCCTTAAGGAAAAATCCACTCTCTGTCCCATAACCCAACCCAGCTGTAATAAGCCCTGTTCTCTGTTCTTCAACACTTATGTCAAGATTTATAAGTCCTTCAGCACTACCAGGAAGTGGAGTAAAATTAACAGTAGAAAAATATTGAAGCTGCATCAGTCTTTCATAGGAGCGTCTCACCTTACTTTGAACATACATCTCACCTTCTTTGAAAACTATTTCCCTCTCTATAACTTTTCTTTTCGTTCTTGTATTACCAGAAATTGTATAACTTTCTATGTGTGCACGGGGTCCCTCCGTAACCACAAGGTCAACATCCACTATCATATTTGTTGTATCTCTATTAAAAACTAAAGAAACATTCGCATAAAGGTGTCCATTGTCACTATATCTATTATAAATATCATATCTTGTTTTATCTATCTTTACTTTATCAAAAAATTCTCCTTTCTTGAGCGTTATATACTTATTTAAATCTTCTGTAGAAAATAGTGTATTGCCAGTTATATTTATATTACCTGTCTTATATCTTTCTCCTTCTTCAAGTTCAATATAAACTACAATCGCTTTGTGTTTATCTTTATCTTTTCCTAGTTCTTCTATCTTCCACTCAAACCTCTTAATATCAACATCTATATATCCTTTATGATGATAAAGTTCTAAAATCCTTTGTTTATCTTCTTCAAATTCATCTTCTTTCAAAACTCCAGAAACAAAAATCAAAAATTTCTCTTTTGTTTTCATAATGGAGGTAATTTCACCTTTTTTTAAATTTTTATTTCCTTTTATGTTAATTTTTTCAACAACCACCTTTTTTTCTTCTTTTATATTAAAAGTAATCTTGTATGAATTTTTCTTAACATCATGAACATCCAGTTTATAACTCACAATAGCATCCAAGAAACCTTCACTTCTATATTTTTTTTCTATTGCAGCAATAGAATATTTAATCTTTTGTTCAGTAATAAAAGACTCTTCTGTTATCTTCATCTCTTTCAATAAATCATCCCTTGCTATTGATTTATTTCCTTCAAATTTTATTGTCTTTAAATAAGGATTTTCTTCAACTACAAATTTGATTATTTGGCCATCTGTAGTATTTGAAACATAAAGTTCTACTTTTTTAAACATATCAAGACCATACATTTTCTTAAGAGCATTATTAAGGATCCTTTCATTGATAGTCTGCCCTTCCCTTAAATCAATTAAAGATTTAATCTCTTCTTTTTTTGCATTTATTAGGCCTTCAAATTGAATTTTATAAATTTTCAGTTGCTGTGTAAATCCAACACTAACTATAAAAATAGACAACAAAATCAAAGTAATCCTTTTTAGCATAATTTCCTCTCTATCTAAAATTTTCGCATAAATTTAAATTCTAAAAGTTGTTCATATTTCCTATCCTTACCACCTGTATCATATGGCTGATACTTCCATCCCACATCAAAATAAGGCAAATCAAGTTCAAGCCCAAGAGAGTGAAGCGGTATAAGCCCATAAACAGAGTAAGGATCCTTTTCAAAATACAACTCATATTCAAAAAACAACATCGGAAAAATATATTTTCCCATCACTATTCCACTACCAGAGATATAATCTCTGAAATCTGTGTTAGTATTTCTACCAAATCCGGACTCTACATAATTTTGTAAAATAGTTGATCTGAAGCTAAAAACGTCCAGACCAATTCTTCTTTTTATTTCAAGAGAAAGCGGGTTAAAGAAAAATAGATTTTCTGCAACCCCAACTCCAGTTTTTAAATAATCCGAAGTCGCTATATTAGTAACAGATTCTTTATTATCAAGTCCTATTCCAAGAATCAAAGCAAGTTCATTTTTAGGTCTCTCTGGAACAGAATAAAAATCCTTCAGTATAATTTTAGTAGCTTTTCCTTCAAAGGTCAAATAAATATCAACATTTTCTTTATCAAAATCTCTGTATCTATACCATAACACAATATCAACAGAAGGAATATAATCTTCTCCATTAAAAATAAGATTTCCTTCCTTAATAATAAAATTTTTAGATAAGTATGTAAAATCTCCTCTTTCAATACCAATATTCCCCTTTACTTTAATATTTAATGAATTAACTTCTCCATTTACATAGAGAATAGAATTTTTCTTGAACAAAAATTGATTAAGTGGGGTTGAAAATTTATTATTGTTACCAATCGTAAGAATAAGATTTAAATTAACATTTTCTGGCAAATCCCCATTGAAAGAAAGTTTTTCAGTATCAAAAAATGAAGTGATAGGTAAACTTGCAGAAAAATTATCAAACTTCAAATCACCTTTAAGATTTATTCTATTTTTGTTTCCTGCTATTTGAATTTCATTAAAAAATACTCTTCCACTTAAAGAAAGATTTCTTTCATTATAGTTAACGCTTACAAAACTTTTTTGATTTACTGGAGTGATTTTTATATCAAAATAAGGAGTAAAAACATCCCTTATATCAACATAGCCATTTAATAAAAAATTTCCTGTTTTAGTAGGAACAATTATTTTGTTCATAAACATATAACTATTAGTTAACTGCAAAGTGGCATTAAAATTAGTGATTTGAGTCCTAGAATAGTTTATAGAACTTGATAAATTATATAATTCTATAACTCCATTTATATCAGGATTTTCAGGATCTCCGGTTATCATTATATTGCCTCTTGAATGACCACTATTAAACTTTAATGGTAAAAAGTTGTTAACAAAATAAAGAGAGGTGCTATATATTAAACTTATTGAAATATCTTCTTTATCAATTATCCCTCTGGTAAACAATTCAAAATTCTTGTTAAGAAAATCAATCTTCCAGTCTTTTTTGTTTTTGGAAAGATTTATATGACCATTAAGACCATTTATACTTTCGGAATAAAACATAAGATAGGGATAATCTATAGCAACTCTACCAGAAATATCTTCAAGTATCCCAGAAGGATTTATATTGTATATCCTGTATAAAGCATTGTATGAGCCATCTCCTTTATTTACAATAGTTGAGACATAATCTGCAGAAAAAATATTATCATATATCATTTTTCCATTTACAACGAATTTATCATTATTTCCATTAATTGAAGCAGAAAGATTAAAGTTATTGTAGGTTAATTTCGCATTAACTATATTTACATCATCTTTTTTAATAATAAAATTATCAACTTTAAAAGAAAAATACTCTGGCAATTTAGTATCGTATACAAAAAAATTGCCATTTATTGATAGATCATCATATATATTTTCTTTTTTCACAATTGTTTTTAAATTAAGAAATAGATTTCTTTTTTCTTTGAAAATAGGATTCTTAACTAAAAATTTTTGAATATCAGCCTCTAAAATAAATCTACCCAGCCTGTAAGCAAAATCAATTTTACCACCCCTTATAAAAGCAATAACAAATCTTTTAGTATCAGAAAGCCCCATTATCCCTTTACCCAAAAGTGTATTCTCTGAATTTTCTATAGAAAAAACTGGAATTTCATAATATGAGTTTGTTTTGTCAATTAAAACAAATCTTGAAGAGATAAAAAATCTATCATAATCAGGTATATTAAATTCCCCTTTTATATTTCCCTCTTCAATCCCCCACTCTGAAAATAAGCCACTGAAATTAAGATTCACTATACCATCTATCCCAAATTTTTTTATATTATAATCCTGTGTATTAAATTTAAAATTATACTTTCCTCTCTCATTTGTTATATTAAGTAAAATCCTTTTATCAAAAATCAAAAAAGCTCTATCAAGGGAAAAGTCTCTTTTTAAGACTAAACTACCTGCTAAAGGAATTTTATTCTTGTTAATATCAATATTTCCACTCATAATTATATTTGTGTTACTGAAATTTGCTATCAAGTTAATATTTAAAAGATTCAAGATTGAAAACTTGCTTATCGTTAATCTATCTTTATCAAATTTTAAATCAGAAGCAAAAATCTCCTTTTTAACTCTATCAAACGCTTTCAAATTAGCACTAAAAGTTATCAACCTGAAGGGGTTAAAAGAAACTTTAAAAATATTATCTCCATTTAAGAAACTATAGCTATCACTCATAAAAGAATTTTTGATTTTTAATCTTAACTCTCCTTCTCCATTTGAAAATGCCCCATTAAAAACAAGCCCAAAAGACCTATCTATTCCTTTGATATTAATATTTTTGCCATCAAAATAAAAATATGAATCAAATCCATAGAAATTAATATCATTCAATCTCAAATTTTCACTGAAAATCCTTAAAACATTATCATCGTAAATAAAATTTATTTTACCCCTTAATCTCTGCTTTATATAAAGTAAGTCAAAATCAATAGCCCCATCTGTATTTTGAGCAAAGTTAATAGAGGCATTAAAATTCTTAAAAAGATATGTATTGAGTTGTATATTAAGTTTTTTCTTTAAATCATCTCCTGAAAAATTTAACTTAAACCTATCCTTTGCATTTATATTTGAAACAAAAAGAACGATATCAAAATTTTCATTTTTAAACAAACAATTTAAATTTGCAAAATATTCCCCTTTTGGCATAAGGTATTCAAGAAGATAATATTTACTTTTTTCTGGATAATTTATATTAAAATTTCTTTTTACTTCAAAGTTTAAGCCCTTCTCAAGGTTTTTCACATAAAATACGTTTTTAAATAAGTCTTCTTTAATATCTGGAAGATTTGTGGAAACAAATCTGAAACTTTCATTTTCAATAAGAGGCACTCCTCCTACTATAACATTAGAAATATTGAACAAAGAAGAAACATTAACAAAGTTTGACCCTTCAATTATACCAAGATTGATACTAAAATCAAAAACAGATTCAATGAAATTTATTCTATGAGATTGGTTGACTTCAGAAAACAACAGCCCATTAAAACTCATAAGATTATGAGAAATATAATTATTAAAATCAGTAAGATAAAAACTAGCCTTAATATCTGGGAAAAAAGATAAGTCAACATAAATATTCTTTATTTTGATTAAATTCTGTTGGGCTGGAGAAACATAAAAAACAGGATATTTTTCAAACAATTTTTTTAAATATCCGGAAGCCTTCCTATATTCTGCTGTAAAAAACACCCTCTCAACCTTGATAAGATAAAATGCCTCAGCAGGATAAAGAGTGTTAAACTTAAATATATTATAAAAAACCTTTGTATTTCTGAGTTTTAATTCCATACCTTCAGAATCGGAAAGTTTAACTTCACCTATTTTAATAAATAAGAAAGGTATGCTAAACATACCTCTTATGTTAACTTTATTAATGATTAAAGCATCTGCAATAATCTTTTCTATTTTTGATTTATTAATATATAGATAAAGATTGCTCCCCAAAAAAATCAAAAAATACAAAGAAAATATGAAAAGCAAAATAATTAACAAAAATCTCTTCAAATACTTCATAAAAATATATACTATAAGAAAATTAAAAAAAGAAAATTAGTTAAAAAATTCGTCCAACTTATCAAGAAAATTTTTATCCGCCATATCAATAGCTTGAGGTTTATTAAGTCCTTGACCTTTTACGCTGAACTTATAACCTCTTTCTGTTTCTTTAGTTGCAATATTAATTATTGATATAGATGTCTGTATTTCGTAAATTTTTATTTCAGATGCACCGAGATCGTATTCAGTAAACTTAATATCTTTGCCCAGTTCTCCCAGATAATTATGATTTCTATATATGAGAATTAAATTTTTTAGTTCTTTATAATCCTTTGCCACAAATTTCAATATCTTATCTCTTAAACTATCGCTTGAGTCATTCTCCTTGAATATTTTTGATATATCAATGGCTTTAACCTGAAAACCTTTATTAGCAAGTTTACCTGTAACCTCTTCCTGAAACTTTGGGAAAAATCTATTCTTTTCGTTTTCAACATCTATTAAAACAACAGCCGATGGTATAGCCTTAAATTTATCTGTAACCTTTAATTTTAATTTTAGCTTAAGTAAGTCACTATACTTTTTAATATCATTATAAAATTCTTCATCAATTTTATTTACTTTCTCAAATCTTTTAAGAGAAAAATAAAAGTTAATTTCTATTTCATTATTCAAAGATACTTTCTCAATATTAAAGTTTAAAACCCCATTTTCATCTGTCTGAAAACCTTTTTTTGCAGTTATAAGAGCTCCAGAATCATTGCACTCATAAGCAACAAGCAAACCTTTAACTGGTTTATAATTTTTTGTAGTTTTAACAACAATCTCAATATCATCACTACCACCTTCCCTATATACAAAAGAAGGATTATTGTTTAAAGAAATCCTTAATGAAGAAAGAACCTGAGAGATAAAATCTTTTGAATCAAGATAAATATCAGAATTTTCTTCAGCTCTCTCACTTATCTCAAAAGCTGACAAAGCATTATCAATAGCTTTAACAACTTCACCAGCTTCATAAAATTTTTTTGCTTCATTTAATAATCTTGTTGATTCCTCCCTTTGAGAAAGAACCAGTTGTTTTAATCTTTTTCTCTCATTTTCAACCCATTTAACAGGAGATTTTATCATCACATAAAATACATAACCATCAGTGTATTCTTCATAGTATACATCTTCTATCTCAGTGGCAACACTTGCACTCGCCTTACCCTCAATTGACTGAATAATATTTTCCCTAAAGACTGTTCCCTCTTCTATATCATTATACTCCTTCTTTGACTCAAATTTTGTTGTTACCCTGAAACCGATAAATTCAAGCAGCCTTGAAACTGCATCATCAATAGCTGATTTTCTTGCTTCCTGAAGATTTTTATTTTTCTTGCTTATGCCAACAAAGTAATAATTATCATCTGTTGCTTTTTTCTTTAAAATCCAGTAAGGTTGGTTGGGACTTGAGGCTTTGATCAATCTTGGTGAACCACTTTCTTTTACAGTAGAACCACACGAAAATAATATCAAAAAAGACAATAATACCTTTTTCATAATATCCTCTCTTCCATTAATATATTAACATAAAAACAAAAAAAATAAAATTTTTAAACCACAATTTTATTTAAATAACCTTTCCTAATAATTTACAAATGAGACAGAACTTAAGTAAGCCAATTTCAGATTTAAAATTGATATTACAGAGATTTTACTGCTCATTTAATTTTTATAAAAAAAAGCTCTAAAATATTTTTTGGAATCGACAGAAGATTTTTCTTTCTGTTTTTATCATTGCTAGAAATCTTATCTATCCATTTGTCATTTTGAGAAGTATAGCAAGGAACCGCCCCCACTCCACGCCACGCGGGGTGTGGCCCGCTATCGCCAGCCGTCTCTGCCTGTAGCGTAGCCGCCCTGAACCTCTCTTTTATGTACGGGAGTAATAATCGGGCAAAACTTGACATCCTGTCTGCGGTAGTAAAATCACTCGCTTAAAAAATCACAGCCCATTTCAAAAGTAAAGAATTTTAAGA
>JAOACQ010000117.1 GCA_026417755.1 Brevinematales bacterium
ATCTTCACTAATACCTAAAGAACCACAATCATTAAATCCTGTTCCCCAGAGACCACCATCGTTTTTAATAATAAAAGTACAATGGTTTCCAAAAAAGGCATTAGATACATTTTCAGCTATCTTTATATAACAACTTTGAGAGATATAATGGCCAATGCCAAGTTCTCCACATTCGTTTTCTCCAGTGGCCCATAATGTTCCATCTTTCTTCAAGATATAGGTTCCATTCATTCCTCTTGAAAAAACTTTAGCTACATTATCAAAAAGTAAGATAAAATTGTTAGTTTGTCGATAAATATCTGATAGCCCCAGTTGGCCATGATTATTATTTCCTGAAACCCATAACTTATTGTCTGCTGTGATTACAAAAGTTGTTCCAGAAGTGATTAAACAATCAATTACATTGCCACTCATTTCGGAACTAGATGATGCTTCGGAATTATCTTGAGTGGGAAGAGTTGAACAAGATGAGAAAAATAAAGTTAATAGTAAGCAAAAAATTGTAAAATTTGAATATTTTTTCATATTTTATCCTCCTATCTAAAAAAATTAACATAATTTTCATAAAAAACAAGTAAAAATTTTATTTTTTTAAATTTTTTGTTGGTGTAAGTATCTGCCTGTCTTCTACATTGTAACCCTGAAGCTCTCTTTTATGTGCGAGTGCCTAAGCTGAGGCAATCAGGATGATTGCCGATGAAGGGCAAATGTTGGCTATACTATTTAACGAGCTTAAAAAATCACAGTGGGTACCCATTGATTTTTTCTTAAAATTTTTTACTTTTGAAATGGGCTGTGATTTTTTAAGCGAGTGATTTTACTACCGTAGACAGGATGTCAAGTTTTGCCCGATTATTACTCCCGGACATAAAAGAGAGCTTCAGGGCGGCTACCCTACAGGCAGAGACGGCATAGCGTTAGCGAGCCACACCCCGCGCAGTGGGGTGTGGGGGTTGTTGGTGGATTTGCTCTTTACAATAACTTGTTTTCTGAAATTGTGAAGAGAAGATTTAAATAACCTTAATAAACGAGTTTTAGGATAGTTTTGAATGGGCTGTTTATGATAGATGTTTTATTATTATTTTTTAGAATAGTTGGTGAAAATTGATAGTTTTTTTTAATTTTTGAAATAAAAACTTACTATATGAAAAGAGACAAAAATTGCTTTAATACAAGAACAGAATTCTTTTGTAGAATTTTTCAATTTCAAACTTGGAGAAACTGTTCCGCTATTGATTTGAATGACAACAAAAATTTTATATTATTTCAAATCCTTGAAATATAATAAATTCTATGTTATAATTTTCATAAATTTTTGGAGGTATAGATATGTCAGGTCATAATAAATGGGCCAATATTAAACAGAGAAAATCAGCACAGGATGCAAAGAGATCAAATATGTTTTCTAAAATTTCGAGAGAAATTATATTAGCTGCAAGAAAAGGAGGGGGTAACCCGGAGACAAATGCAACCTTGAGGGCTATAATAGAAAAAGCTCGTTCATACAATATGCCAAAGGATAATATAGAAAGAAGTATTAAGAGAGGGACAGGCGAAATAGAAGGAGCAGCATTTGAAGAATTGACTTACGAAGGGTATGGTCCTGGCGGTGTTGCTATGATAGTTGATGTAACAACTGATAATAGAAATAGAACTATTTCAGAAATAAGAAAGATATTCTCAAGACTTGGTGGTAATCTTGGTGAAGCTGGGTGTGTTGGCTGGATGTTTGAAAAGAAAGGCTATATTTCTGTAGATGCAAATAAATATACTGAAGATCAGATTATGGAGATAGCTCTTGAACTTGGGGCTGATGATGTTAAGAAAGAAGGTGATGCTATAGAAATTTATACAAGTGTTGAAAATTTTCTTAATGTGCTTGATGGCCTTAAAGCAAAAGGTATAGAAATTCAGAGTTCTGAACTTGCAAGATTTGCTCAGAATACAGTTAAAATTGAAAAAGATAAGGCACTTTCGCTTCTTAAACTTATAGATGAACTTGAAGAGCATGACGATGTTCAGGCTGTTGCTACAAATGCAGATATTGATGATAGTGTTTATGATGAATTTGCAAACTCTTAGTTACAAGGTAGGGCTTTGAAAAAAAGTATTCTTTTTGTTAGTAATTGCTTTGGAGAGGATAGAGCGGCCTCTTTTATTGCCTCAGAGTTAAAGAAAACTTTGGGGGATAAATATAATATTTTTGGTGCTTCTCTTATAAGTAATGGTTCAGATTACAAAAACAAAGGGATAGATGTAATATATTCGTCGGAAATTCCGCCATCCGGTGGATTTCCGACAAAAAGTTTGAAGGGATTCGTTTCAGACTTATTTTCTGGGAGCTTAAACAATATCATTCTTTTTAAAAGAAAACTACTTGAAATTAAAGAACAAATCGATATTTTAATTGTTGTGGGTGATGTATTTTTACTCTATCTTGCTAAAAAATCACTTAAGCCAAAAAGAACAGTGTTTCTTGCTTTAGCCAAAAGTGATTATTTTATGCCTCATTACTGGATTGAAAAATTATATATAAAGAAAAATGTAGATTATATGTTAACTAGAGATGCTTTTACAAAGGAAAATCTCAGAAAAGATGGTATAAATGCTTATTTTCTTGGTAATCCTCTTGTTGATGGGCTTGAAGTTAAAGATTTCAATCTTAATATCCCCGCAGAGTCAAGAATTATAGGAATACTTCCTGGTAGTAGAAAAGAAGCAGTTCAAAATTTTGAGATTATTATTAAAATTATTGAAGAATTAAAAGATTTAAATATTTGTTTTCTTACTGCTATTTCAGATAATCTTGATTACGAAAGTTTTATTGAAGTTTTAAAGAAAAATGGTTATGATATTAAAAAAAGTGATGTTGTAAGTGGCAAAAAGTTAAATATATCATTGATTCTTGCCAAAGGTTTTTTCTCAGAAATAATAAATAGAGCTGAATTTTTTATTGGTCTTGCAGGAACAGCAAATGAACAGGCGGTAGCTTTAGGGAAGCCTGTGTTAAGTTTTGTTGGAAGTGGGGTTCAGTCAAATTATAAGAGAATGAAAGAACAGGAAAAACTTCTTGGTGGGGCTATCAAATTTGTGAGAAAACGTAGAGAGGTGGCGAAAGAGATTTTATTTCTCCTTAACAATAAAGAAGAAGTTTTAAGAAGAGGAAAGATAGGAAAAGAAAGAATGGGGGAGAGTGGGGGTTCAAAGAATATTGCTGAATTTTTAGCCAGAGAGGTGTTATATGGAATACAGTAAGTTGAAAGGAACTTATGATATATTGCCAGTAGAATCGGATTTTTATAGATGGATTTTTAACACTATATACGAAGAAGCAATAAAGTTTGGTTTTAAGGAAATAAATTTTCCAATAATTGAATATGCCAAATTATTTCAGCGGGGTGTTGGTGAATCATCTGATCTGGTTGTAAAAAAAGAAATGTATATTTTTGAAGATAGAGGAAAAAGACTTATTGCCTTGAGGCCGGAAGGAACAGCTTCAAGTGTAAGATTATATCTTGAAAATAATCTGAATATGCAGGGCTATTCGGCAAAAATGTTTTATTTTGGGCCTATGTTCAGGGCAGAAAACCCTCAAACTGGTAGATACAGGCAATTTTATCAATTTGGATTTGAATATATTGGTGATCCTACGCCATATTCAGAATTTGAGCTTATTAAAATAAATGATAATATTTTTAAAAAACTTGGAATAAAAAATTACAAACTTTTTATTAACTCTATTGGTTGTAAAGAATGCAGAAACAACTATCTTGAAAATTTAAAAAAATATTTCAGTGATAAGATAGAAAAAATGTGTGAAGATTGTAAGGTAAGATATGAAAAAAATATTTTAAGAATTCTTGACTGTAAAGAAGAAATTTGTCAGAAATATATTGATAATGCTCCCGGAAATATAGATTTTTTGTGTGAAGATTGCAAAAAACATATTGAAAAGTTGATTTGTCTTCTTAAGAAGGATAAAATAGATTATCAAATCGATAAAAAACTTGTGAGGGGGCTTGATTACTACAACAAAACTGTATTTGAGTTTAAATCAAACCTTCTTGGAGCACAGAGCACATTTTCTGCTGGTGGTAGGTATGATTATCTTGTCAGGGAGTTTGGTGGACCTGATACTCCTGCTTCTGGTTTTGCAATAGGTATGGAAAGACTTGGTTTACTTATTGAGGCTTCTTCAGGGAAAAAGAAGCAAGACTTTTATAATCCACCGCTTGTTTATGTGGCATATATTGGAGAAGATAATATTGATGAAGTTATTAAAATAATTGATTATCTAAGACAGAATGGTATTTCAGTGACGACAGAGTATAAGTATAATAATCTCAAAAAACATCTGAAAGCCGCTGATAGTCAAAAAGCAAAATATGCTATCCTTGTCGGAGAAGATGAGGTGAAAAGTGGAAAATACACTTTAAGAAAACTTGATAGTGGGGAACAACAATCTCTTTCACTCGAAGAAATATTGAAACTATTTAAATCTATAATATCTTTGTAGATTTTGCCAGGATCTATCGTATGTCTTTTCACCTTCAGGGGTAAAAAAACAAGCCGGGAATTCTCCATTTTCTCTGTGATATGAAAGGCACGCTTTACAATTTCCGTGTCTGGAACATCCTGGGTATGTGCATCGACAATTATCGCTCATCTTTGTTACCTCCAGAATATATATATTATAAAAAGGCTTGCCTCTTTCGGCAAGCCTTTTGTATATATTAGAGCTTAAAAACTCCCATAATTTTATTCAAAGCAAGCATTGTTGAACCAAATACGAG
>JAOACQ010000106.1 GCA_026417755.1 Brevinematales bacterium
GATAGATATAATGGAACAACTTGGTCATGAGCCTGCGAGGGTTTATGGGACAGTTCACTGGGATGATGGTGGTCATAAGTATCTTGGAAGCAATACTGTTATAGCTAATCCGCTTGAATTTCATGTTTATGAACTCGAATGGACATCAAATCAGATAAGGATAGGTGTGGATGGAAATTTTTATTTTACAATGGATATTACAGGAACTGCAAAGACAGAATTTCATCAGCCATACTATTTGCTACTTAACCTTGCTATTGGCGGAAATTGGCCGGGGTATCCTGATTATACTACTGTTTTTCCTCAATATATGTTTGTCGATTGGGTGAGGGTTTATCAGAAATAGATATTTTTTATGGAGGTGCATGTGAGTAGGATTTTAATTTTGTTGATCTTGTTTTTGGTTATGGGTTGTAATCTGCAGACAAGTCTCTCAGACAGTAGTTCTTCAAGCTCAACAAGTTCTATAGTTTCTTCTTCAAGTTCAAGTTCTTCATCGTCTGGTTTACCAAGCACTAATGGTGGAACTTTTAATCCTGGAACGGGTTATAATCTTGTCTGGAATGATGAGTTCAACGGTAGTGGCATTGATCTTAACAACTGGAGTTATGATACCGGTGCTAGTGGGTGGGGAAACAATGAATGGCAAAATTACACTGATAACGGGTCGGGAGGAGCTAATGCTTATATTACAAACGGTATGCTTGTGATCAAGGCAATCAAGATAGGAGGATTACAAGCTGGTGGTTTTACTTCAGCAAGACTTAAGACCCAGGGTAAAAAATTCTGGAAGTATGGTGTTATAGCAGCGAGAATTGCTTTGCCACAGGGTGGGAAGGGTATATGGCCTGCTTTCTGGATGCTTGGGACAAATATTTCGACTGTAGGATGGCCAGCCTGTGGAGAAATAGACATCATGGAGTGGCTTGGTGATCAGGCATACACAGTGTATGGGACATTACACTGGGAGGAAAATGGGCATGCTTCCTATGGGTTAAATAGGACTATTTCAGCTTATCAGAGCTTTCATATTTACCATGCTGAATGGACATCAAGTTATATAAAGATAGGGGTAGATGGTACTTATTATTACACCATGGACATAACAACCGCTGGAACGACAGAATTTCATAATCCATTTTTTATAATTCTTAATCTTGCTGTTGGAGGAAACTGGCCGGGGTATCCAACTGCTGCCACACCTTTTCCGCAGTATATGTATGTAGATTGGGTAAGGGTTTATCAAAAGTAAAAAGAAGCGTGGTTTTTACCACGCTTTTTTATTTATCAGGTCTTCTATTGAGAGATAGAGAATCATATTTTCAAGTCTTTGAGAGAATATGCTTGTGATAAAAGATGCCTTTTCAAATTCTTCTATAGAGAAAATACCATCTTCTGATTTTTTTTCCGATATATTTATTATTCCAAATGTTTTACCAATTATTTTTATGGGTAAGATTATAAATGATTTTTTGTTGTAAATTTGTTTGTTTTTTCTACCAATTACAGGGTGAGTTTCTATATTTGTTACGTAAAGTCTTTTTTCATTTTTGAATACGAAATAGGAGAGAGGATTTTTATCTTCAATTTCTTCTTTTAACTGGAAATCTGTTTTTTGATAAATGAATAATTTTTCTTTTTTAAAATCGTAAAATTCTATTGAGATTCTTTCTGATAGGATGTTTTTTTTAAGTAACTTAAAAAGGTTGTTAAACAGTTCATCTAAATTTTTTGAATCTAAGATTTTATCAATTTCAAGAGAATAATCAGTTATTTCAATTTGCTGTTCCTTTTTAACTTCTGGGATTATTTTTTTTATGTTTTCTAACTCTTTTTGTATGGGATTTAAATCTATTTTTTCGTTTTTTGCAGTTGTCCACCATAGAAATGCAATAGAAGAAATCAAAAATAATGTAAATAATGTTAATTTAATCTGGAAAATTGAAAATTTAAGCATATCTGTATTTTTGGGAAGATTTGTGAATTCAATATACAATAGATAAATCCATAAAGATATAAAGAGAATTATTAAAAAATCTAACAGAAAAATAAAAATCTTTTTTACCATATTCATATTAACTCCGATTTTCTCATTAGCTATTGCTCTATAAAATAAATAACCTCTTAACTTATTATATATTCTTACCTTGAAATCTGTCAAGTAAAAATCTTATGAAAAAATTAATTTTAAACTTTTTTATAGAAGACTACTGCATATAGTGAATTACATCTTCACATAGGTAAAAGGTTATTCTTTTATCTGTTTCAACAGCATGTGAGGCTTCCG
The DNA here is from genome assembly GCA_026417755.1 of Brevinematales bacterium. Classification (GTDB taxonomy): domain Bacteria; phylum Spirochaetota; class Brevinematia; order Brevinematales; family JAOACQ01; genus JAOACQ01. Next base: position 2,288 of record JAOACQ010000106.1, read on the forward strand.
AGGATAGTTTTGAAGTAGAAACAATAACTGCTCTATTGACTTTCATATCTTTCATTACAGAAATAATATTTGTGAGAGAAATATAGCCAATTGCTTCTTTCCATCTTCTGAAGCAAAATAGAACACGGTTTGAGGTCTGGTATTTTTCCACACAGAGAAAATCAACAGCCTGCCCTTCTGCTGAGGCTACTGGATCTGTTTTAACATTCTGGTTTATGATTTTAAAACCCATTTTTTCAGCAAGATCTCTTGCAAAATTTAAAAAAGTTGGAATATCCATAGAATGAATTTTTTCGCATATATCTTCAATTTCTTCTTCAACTTTAGGTTCTTCTTTTTCAACTGATTTTTTGTCTGTTTTTTGTTTTAAAAAGTTTATTTTGCTCTCTGCATACTTCTCAATTATTAGTGTAGGGTCAAATCTATTTATAACCTTTGGCCCAAAAAATTCCCATAGGGTATCTTTGTTTATAAAATTCCATTTCCAGCTATTAAAGATTTGTTCTATTTCTTTGGATGCCTGGTTGGCTTTGGCTTCGAGCTCTGAAAATTCTATTTCATCTTTGAATGGCCTTTTTTCTGCATATAGTTGTAGTTCTTTTTCTACTTTATACTTGCTTAAGATAGAGGTTATCTCATATAGATGACTTTGATTTTTCTTGTCTTCTTCTGTAATTTCACTCTGTTTTGATTTGAAACTTATTGATTTACTCAATATTTCAAGAGCAATATCATAATATTTTTGTTGGATTCGGAAGAAAAAAGTAGCCATTGTTATATCTTCCTTGAATGGACTATCGGGAATATTGTTACTAATATTTTCCATTTGTGTAATTAAATCTTTCACTATTTCGTAATTGTTTTCACTTAAATAAATGAGATAAAGCATTTTGATTATATAAAAAAGTTCTTTTACATCCATTATTTCTTTAAATCTATTGGCAGTATCTTCGATTATTTCTTTTGCTTTAGAAAGGTAACCGAGTCTCAAGTTATTGTAAGCAAATAAAATTTTCTTTCTATAATCTTTATCATCAAGCCTTGTTGATGCTTCAAGAAGAGGATTTGCCTCTTCCCATTTATCAATCATAAGGAGGCAGAAACCATATTCTTTTAAGAATTCAGGATGGTTTTTGTAAGAGTTGAGAGCTCTTTCAAAAAATGGTAAAGCCCTATAGAAAAATTTTTGTGAATATATTATTGAAGCAATGTTATATAAAACTTCTTTAGATGATGAAAGCATATTAAATGCTTGCATCAAGTAATCTAGAGCTTCTTGTTCGCGCCCAATCTTTCTATAGAGTAGACCAACTCTTTTGTATAATTCAAAGATAGAGAAATATTTTGATTCTTTTCCTATTTCTATTAATTTTGTATAATATCCAATAGCTTCAGGATAAAGTTGTTTCTCCTCATTTATATTACCTAAATGCCATAGAGTATCAATATCATTAGGATTTTTTCTTAAAGAATCCATAAAGATTTGAAGTGCGGTGTCAAGATCTCCTGATTTTACAGCTCTTTCTGCTTTTTTAATTTTTACTTCTCTGAATGAGTAAAATAGATAATATGCAACAAAAAATGCCAAAACGATTATAATTATAACGAATTCCATTTTGTTAACTCCAAAAAATTATTAATTATATTATCGGAATAAAAAATAATTTTTTAAAAAAACAGTAATCATCAATTCTGTTGAATATTTTTGAAAAATGTCTTAAAATATAAAGATGATTTTACAATGAAAAAGGGGATAGAGTATGAATATATTTTCAGCTATAAGAGATGCTTTTATCAATGATTTAGCAATAGACTTAGGGACTGCTAACACATTGATATATGTCAGAGGGAAAGGCATAGTTCTTTCTGAACCTTCCGTTGTTGCGATTCAAACTGGTACAGGGAAGGTTATGGCTGTGGGTAGGGAAGCAAAGAATATGCTTGGTAAGACCCCTGGTGATATAGTAGCTATAAGGCCTATGAGAGAAGGTGTTATAGCTGATTTTGAGGTAGTAGGTAAAATGTTAAAATATTTTATTACCAAAAGCCAGACAGGAAGGAAACTTGTTCATCCTAGGGTTGTTATTGGTGTTCCAACTGGAGTGACAGAAGTAGAAAAGAGGGCTGTGAAAGAATCAGTCGAACAAGCTGGAGCAACAAAGAGTTATCTTATTGAGGCACCAAAAGCAGCTGCACTTGGAGCTAATATACCTATCGATGAACCGGCTGGGCATATGATTATAGATATAGGTGGAGGAACAACTGAGGTAGCTGTTCTTTCGCTTGGTGGTATAGTAATATCAAATTCTATAAGGGTTGGTGGAGATAAATTTGATGAAGCAATAATGGCACATCTTAAAAAATATCATAACCTTGTGATCGGAGAAAGAACAGCAGAAGAATTGAAAATTAAGATAGGTAGTGCATATCCACTTAAAACAGTAGAGACAATGGAGATAAAAGGTAGAGATGCTATAAGTGGTCTTCCAAGAGTTTTAAAAATTGACAGCGTTGAAGTAAGAGAGGCTTTACAGGAAACAGTTAATAAGGTTCTTGAGGCTGTTAGACAGACTCTTGATCAGACACCACCTGAACTTGCCTCTGATATTATCGAGAGAGGTATTGTTATGGCTGGTGGTGGGTCTTTGCTAAGAGGGCTCCCAAAGTTTATTTCAAAGAATACTGGTGTTCCGGTATTTCTGGCTGAAAATCCTTTGACTTGTGATGTTCTTGGTGCAGGAAAATTTTTAGAGCAGATTAGAAAATATGAAAGTCAGTATGTTGAGTAAATTTTATGCAATTTTTGTATTTTTACAAAAATAAAAAGACTTTCACTTTAATTATTCTTTTGGTTATTTCTTTCGGTTTGATGTTTTTCAATGTTAAGATTTCTTTTTTACAGATAAGGAATGTTTTGTTTTTTGTAGTCTATCCTTTTGAGACGGCTATATCCTGGATAGGCAATTCCGTAGTTAAGACTTTTTCCTCTTTTAAGGAGATTGAAGAACTGGAAAAAGAGCTTTCGTTGACTAAGGAAAGACTTACCAAATATCAGGAATTTCTCACAATGTATGAGCAACTACTTAAAGAAAATGAAGAGCTAAGAAAGGCTTTAGAGGTTAAAAATTCTTTTTCTTTTAAGTCGATATATGCCAAAGTGGTATTCAGGGACCCATCTTTTTTGAATCAGACACTTATAATTAATAAAGGTTCTGTGCATGGAGTTAAGGTTAATATGAGTGTGGTTTCGTATGATGAAGCAGGAAATAGTTATCTTGTTGGTAAAACCGTAGAGGTTTCTCCTTTTTCCTCAAAGGTGAAAGTGTTGAATGCTTCGGATTTTTATCTTGGAGTTGTGTTTGAAAAGAATAGATATATTGGCATAATGCAGGGGAGTGGAAGTTTTAATAATTGTGTTGTTAATTATGTGCCAGTTGAAGCACCTATAGAAATAGGAGAAGGGGTCTTAACAAGTGGTGAGAGCGATATTTTTCCACCTAATATAAGAGTAGGAAAGGTAATAGCAAGTAGTAGTTCAATGACTGACAAATTTTTTAGGAGAGTTTATGTGAAGCCAGTGCTTATCTATTCAAAGATAAAAGATGTTTTTGTAGTTTTATGGCAAAATGAAGAAGAAATTTTAGAAAAAAAGGTAGAATATAAAGAATGAAAAATCAATTTTTATTTTACGTCAAGTATGCTTTAGTTGTTGTTATTTTTGTTGCTTTACAGGCAAGTAATGTTCTATCTATCTTCGACATTTCCCCTGATATAATATTGATAGTTGTTATACTTCATTGTCTTTATTTTGGAGATTATGTAGGAATGTTCTTTGGTTTTTTTATGGGCCTTTTTATAGATAGTATGTCCGGAACACTTTTGGGGACAAATGCTTTTGTTTTTACTTTTATTTCAGCTTTTCTCGGGTTTTATAGGAAATACATATTTGTTTCCGATTTGTTTTCTTTTATTATTTTTATTATTATTGCTACAATTGTCAAATATATTCTATATTCAATTCTTTATTTGATTTTTGAGATAGAACTTTTCAATTTTTATCTCCTTATCAAGCTGGCAGGTGAAATTTTTTATAATTCTTTTGTTAGCCTCCCTTTGTTCTTTCTTATGCCTTTTATATACAGAAGAAAAAATATTTTATATTAAATTATTTGAAAAATTTTTATAATGGATGTATTTTATAACTGGAGGCTTTTTATGAAGGTTATTATTCTGGTTATTTTATTGCTAATTAATAGCTTTTTATTTTCAGAAACAACAAGAATTATAAAAAATAAGAATGATTTTGATGGAAAAACATATGAAACAATATTCTCAAAAGGAGATAATTTTTTTGAAAAATTGAAGATATATAAAGCATTAACTTATTACGATTATAAAAATGAAATTGTGATGGTAGAATATTTTTTTAATAAGGATTTTGTAGAACAGAAAAATTATGAAAGAAAGATAGAGTATTATGGAAAAAATAAAAAGGTGAATAAGGCTGAATTTTTCTACACCAAAAAATATGCAGATGAAAAGGGACTTTATAAAGTGATTGACATAGTTGATGAAAATGGAGAGGTTGTTCAGGTTCTGTTTTTCTATACAGATAAATTTGTTTCAAAATATGGATTTTCAAACTGCATAATGTATCTTGCGAAAGGTTATATTACTAAAATAGAGTATAATTATACGGATGACTTTGCTAAAAGACATAACTATAAAGTAAGAGAAGATCAATATGTGTATGATCCAGAAGGTAATAAAAAAGTAACATTAACAATACTATACAACGCTGAAGGGAAAGAAGTAAATAGGATTGATAACCCAAAAGATATTTTTGAACCAGAAAGATAGTTGACTTTTTTTGTAGACTATTGCAAAATAATATCTTCCTTGAATTCTTGAGGGGGATATTGTGAAGGATTATGAGACTTTATTTCTTATAAATTATGGGCTTTATGTTGTGAGTTCAATTAATAAAGCGGGAAAAGTTAATGGCTTTATTGCCAATGCTTTTACTCAGGTTAATTCTGATCCCCCCACCTTTGCACTTGTTGTGAATAAAAACAACTTTACACATAATTTTATAGAGGAAAGCGGAGTTTTTTCTCTTTCAATCTTATCTATAAATACTCCTTTGAGTTTTATTGGGCATTTTGGTTTTAAGAGTGGGAAGGAAATTGACAAATTTTTAAATATTAAGTATATTAATTCAGAGAACGGGGTGCCTGTAGTTATAGAAAATGCTGTTGGTTATCTTGTTTCAAATGTTATAAAAAAAGTAGATATGGGGTCACATACAATATTTATAGGTGATTTACAGGAATCTGTAACTTTAAATGATGAAGAACCGATGACATATCTATACTACAGAAGGGTTAAAAAAGGAACAACATCAAAGAATGCACCAACGTATATCTCAAAAGAAAAGTTGGAGGGTAAAAAAATGGAAAAATATGTTTGTAAGGTATGTGGTTATGTTTATGATCCAGCAGTGGGAGATCCAGATTCAGGGATAAATCCTGGTACACCATTTGATAAACTTCCAGATTCATGGGTTTGTCCAATATGTGGAGCTGGTAAGGATCAATTTGAAAAAGAATAAGGATGTTTTATGGCATATCGAAAAATTGTTGATAATGTCTGCGAAGTAGGAGCTATTGATTGGAATAGAAGAAGTTTTGATGAGCTTGTGCCTCTTCATGAGGGGACAAGTTATAATTCATATCTTATCAAGGGGAGTGAAAAGATAGCTCTAATTGATACTGTTGACCCAAAGATGTTGCCAGTTTTAGTTGATAATTTAAAAGAAGCTGGTGTTGATAGGATTGATTATGTTATTTCAAATCATGCAGAACAGGATCATTCAGGATCTCTCCCTGATGTTTTGAAACTTTATCCAGGAGCTAAAGTTGTAACAAACCCAAAGTGTAAGGCTTTTTTACAGGATTTGTTACTTCTGAAAGAAGAAGATTTTATAACCATTAATGATAATGATAGAATATCACTTGGGGATAAAACCTTGAGATTTATTATCTTTCCATGGGTGCACTGGCCGGAAACAATGCTTACGTATCTTGAAGAGGATAAAATACTATTCTCTTGTGATCTATTTGGTTCTCATGTTGCAGATTCAAGACTTTTTGCAACCAAGGAAGACGAAATCCTTGTATATGAAGGGGCTTTAAGGTATTTTTCCGAGATTATGTATCCTTTCAGGGATAATATAAGGAACCAGTTTTCAAAGGTTTTAGAACTGGATATTAAATATATAGCACCCTCACATGGTCAGGTTTATGAAAATCCAGATTTTATAATAAATTGCTATAAGGAATGGACTTCTCCTGAAGTTAAGAATAAGGCAGTTATAGTATATAATTCTATGCATGGTAGCACCGAGAAGATGGTTCAATTTTTAACATCGGAACTTACAAAGAGAAATATTACTGTTGTTCCATTTCATCTTTCTGTTACTGATATTGGTAAACTGGCAATGGAAGTAACAGATGCTGCAACTGTAGTCGTTGGTTCTTCACAGGTGCTTGGGGGGATGCATCCCTCTGTGGCTTATGCTGTTTATTTCTACAATCTTTTAAGGCCAAAAACAAAGTTTGTCTCTGTGATAGGATCTTTTGGCTGGGGTGGCAAAATGCTTGAACATATTCAATCTATGTTATATAATCTTAAAGCAGAGTTTATCACTCCAGTTATAGCAAAGGGTTATCCTAAGGATGACGACTTTAAAAACCTTGAAAAACTTGCGGATAGTATTTTTGAAAATCATAAAAAGATTGGTGTATTAAAATAAAAACAGTGGGGATTTCCCCCACTTGTTTTTAATGTCGGTTTGATATTTGATATGATAGCTTAAGTAATGTTTTTGTTAAGGCAAGTTAATACCATATGAAAATTTATTTGAATGGGAAAATAATTGCTTGTGTTGGTGATATTACGTTAGAAGATGTAGATGCAATTGTGAATGCTGCTAACAGTAGTTTACTCGGTGGCGGTGGAGTTGATGGAGCAATACATAGAGTAGGCGGCATAAAGATTCTTGAAGAATGTAAAAAGATTCGTCAAACAGTTTATCCTGATGGACTTCCTACTGGGCAGGCTGTTGTAACCACTGGTGGAAATCTTAAAGCAAAGTATGTGATACACACGGTAGGGCCTATATGGTATGGCGGTAAAAAAAATGAAGATCAACTTCTTGCAAACGCATATCTCAATTCTATAAAAGAAGCTGAAAATTTAGGAGTAAAAAAAATAGCTTTTCCCGCTATTTCTACTGGAGTTTATGGCTTTCCAAAAGACAGAGCTGCAAGAATCGTGAGTAATGTTTTAAGAGAATATTTTAAAGGTGAACATAAAGTTGAATTGATTAAACTTGTTTTCTTTAATGAAGAGGATTATGATATCTTTATTAAAAATGCAGAGTTTTAATTATCTTTTTGGTCAAGATAACCTTCAAGCATTGCTTTGCTAATATTTTCTGCAAGTTTATCTATAGCATAGGATATATAACTAGGGTCGTTTATCTTTTTTCTTAGTATTTCCATTCTCTCTTCTGACATAGAGCTTGAATTAGTTTTAACAATAAGACGATGGAAATTTCTCTTTTTCTTTTCAAGGATTCTTGTAAATTCTAATTCATCCATAAAATTTCCTTAACTCCAATTAATAAAATGAGATATTTTGTAGTTATCCCCGATTTTTTCTATAAAGACTGTATCAATTCTTATCTCTTCAAAATCAATTTTATTCTCTGTAATATAAATTTCGGTAGTTTTTAAAATCCTTTTAATTTTTTTTGTATTTACAGAATTTGTTATATCAAAAAATTTATTTTTCTTTCTATATTTAACTTCAACAATAACTAGAATGGCATTGTCTTTAAATATGAGATCAATTTCACCATATCTTGTTTTATAATTTTGAGTCAGAAAAAGATAACCTTTTTTTAATAAATATTCTTTTGCAAGATTTTCATAAATTTTGCCGGTTTTGAGTTTATTTGCTGTCATTTTTGACTTCTTTTGATTTAAGACTTCTTACTATGTAGATATCTTTTGTTTTTGAAAGTCGTATTATCTGCCCATCAGGAACATCATCTTTAAACTGGTCTTTTATTATTTTAACTGTTGGAAAAAATGGAGAAACAGGATCTGAAGAAACAACCTGAGCTATAGAACCATCACTTAATTCCACATAAGAACCTATCGGATAAATTGACATCATTGAGATGAAATATTTTAATATTTCTGGATCCATTTTCTTTGAACCTTCTCCAAGAACTACTTTTATAGCCTCATAGCTTTCTTTTCCTTCTCTGTGGTTTCTATCTTTTATCAATGCTTCATAGGTGTCAGCGATAGAAATTATTTTTGTCATTTCGGATATTTCATTCCCATGTAATTTTCTTGGATAGCCACTACCATCAAATCTTTCATGATGTTCAATTGCTACCCTTGCAATTTCCATCGGTAAGCCAAGCTCTTTTGAGATAATTTGATAACTGTGAATAGGATGGGTTTTTATTTGATTAAATTCTTCAGGACTTAATTTACTTTCTTTTTCAAGGATTATTGCTGGAACTTTTACCATGCCGATGTCATAAACTAAAGCAGCTAAGGCAAGATTAAATAGCTTTATAGCGGAATAACCAAGTTTTATACCTAGCAAAACTGATAGAATGGTTACGTTAACAACATGGTTTACAAGATATTCCCCTTTTCCAGCTATATTGACTAAGTTTATGAAGTTATTTGGATTTTTTTCAGAAGAAATAGTGGTTACTATTAATGTAGATAGTTTTTGTAACTCTTCGGGGTCAACACTAAGCCCACTTTGAATTTTCTTGTATATTTTGCTAAGGCGTGTAACTGCATCTTTGTAAAATTCTATGTACTTTGCAGTTTCTTTATTTACTATTATCTTTTTTTGTTCAGTTTTTTTGTCTTGAACTTCAAATTTTTCTTTTATATTCTGAAGTTCTGTTTCATCTGCCATTGACATTTCACCGGCAGTTTCAACAAATTCAATTCCTTTACTTTTTAGAGAATTAATTTTATACCTATCAATAGGAGTATTAGCATTTAAAATGATGTTTTTGTTGTGATCATAAACAGATTTTGAGAATTTCATTCCTTCTTTCAAATCATTAACGCTTATCTTTTTCATATTATGAATGCCTGATCCAAACATATTGTTGTCTGATACCATTGCACCCTCCACCTAAAATTTTTAATTTATTTTTTTTCCTTTAAAGCATACACAAAAATGAAAATTTCCGCAACTATTGAATACAATTCTGGGGGAATTTCTTCATTTTGTTTTAATCTGTAAAGAGATTCTGCAAGTTTGTCATTTTTATATACTGGAATATTATTTTTTTTTGCGAGAGATACTATATATTTCCCTATCTCACCAACACCTTTAGCAAGTATATATGGTGCATTATTTACTTCCTCATTGTATTTTAAAGCGACAGCTTTAGTTTTTTCCATAAATTTTCCTCCATTTAGATAATAATGTCTAAATTTCCTATATTATTTTTATTTTCGGAAGAAAATTCATTTTCAAAAATATTATTAGAGAATTCAATAAAATTTAATGTTATTTTCTTTTCGGAATAAAAGTTTTTTAATTTTTCGATAAAAAAACTTCTAGCGTCTTCAAATTCAGAAGAATGATTATCAATAACCTCTTTCTCAAGATAGACCTTTATGTCCATTTCTATACTTGAAATATCTATAACTACAAGAAAATTTTTTATTCTGTCAGATGAAAAATCAAAGTAGTATCTCTTTTTTTCACCATATTTTTCAATCTTTGTCAATACAAAAAATTTATCTTTTTCAAAGTTGAATCCAAAGTTATATTTATTATCTGAAAGAGCATTAAATAGTGAAATCAAGTCATTGATAATGCTTATGTTATTTTCATTTTTTTCTGAAAAAATATGACTTATTATTTCTTTGGCATTAAAAAAAATATCAACAAAAGTTTTATCGATTTTTTTACCATTTTGGATTATTTCTGCTAAGAAGGAAGGAAATTTATCATACTTTCTTAAAGAATATTTTAATATTTCAAAATTCAAGGTTGTAAGGGGTATATTTTTTCTTAACATTATAGCTACAATATGAATATTATCTTCAATGAGAGGTAATGAGTTTGAAAGAATAAAGTTTTTAATTATTTCAAGTTGATTTTTATCAGAAATCGATGTGTTTAAATTTTTAAAACTTTCAATTATTCGTAAAATTATTTTAATATTTTTTTTATCTATTTTTTTCTCAACATAGGCAAAAAAGGAATCCGGTAATTCTCTATCGACTTTTGTCTTTACTCTTTCGCCGTTTAAATCTATTATTATTTCACCATTTGGTAATCTTTCGATTACTTTAATCAGTAAAATCTTGTTATTTTCGATTTTGTTAATGTTTAAATGAATATTATTTAATTCTACATTCAAGAAAACCTTCCAGAAATTAAATGTTTCCTGATATGTTTAAAAATAATCCATACTTATCAAAAGCATTTCCTGTAAGTGTGTAAAAAAATCCTAGTTTATAGATCAAATTTGCAAAATAAAAATAAGAATAAGCACCAATTTTATCAGATAGTTCATAAGAAGTAGAATAAGTAACTGTATTTTCCAGTCCAAAACCTAAATCACCTATCGCAGCACCTACAGAGGCATATACATCTATATCGTTTGAGATGTTTTCTGGGTAGCCGTTATAAGATGATGGTCTTGAAAAAACAGAAAGAACCTGTTCAAAATAACCTATCTTAATCTTTTCCGACACATGAAAGTAAAAATCATCGGCGATCAGAGGTGCATCAAATTTTGAATCTGGGGAATAAATGCCTATGACAAGTTCTATTTTTCCAAAGTTTGCATAGCTAAAAAAACCAAATCTCTTGAGTAGTTCGTTTTTTATATAGGCGTTATAAAAATCTATTGTATTAAGTCCGGCATAAAATTCAAGATAAAAATTTTCTCCTCTATAATACCAGAGCATATCTGTCGCTACTATGTTTGTATTGTCAGGACTATATACATATAGATGAGGTTCTATGGATTCAAAGATAGTCGAATAAAGTTCTATACCACTGCCAGAAATATCTTTATATCCAATATATTCAAAATGTTCTCGTCTATGATGCTGAAAACCTATATAACCAAATTCTGAGTAACCGAGAGTTTTCGCCCTGCCAAGAAAGAAGTTGAAATTCAAATTTTCAACAGGTTTTGTATCAATCTTAAAGGAAGAAAACTCAACAAAGTTTGATTGCATTTTTTCAATGTTATATCCTTTTATTCCAAGACCGACAAAAATGTTATATTTAAGTCCAGTGTCTATAGACATATTTATTCTGTATGATGACTGCATTGTTGAGGCAGAATCGATTTCAGAATATATAAAAAGTTCGGGGAAAAAAATCTCAGCGGAAAAAGAAAAATTAAAAATAAAACAAAATATAAGTTGATTAATTAACTTTTTCATATTATATTATTTCGGCTGAAGAGAATTATAAACTGAAGGATTTTATGAAAGCATTAATTTATACATATTCTTTAAATTTTGCACGTGACCTTGGGATTGAATTAATTACTGCGGGGATTGAGTCTTATAAAACTAGTTCTATAGAAGAAGTTTTTATTATTCTTGAAAAAGCAAAGGATATAACACTTCTTATAACTGAAAACTGGGAGATAGATTTTTTACATAGAGTCAAAGAAGCAAAGCCAGAAATAATAATATATACCTTGCTTAGCAAGGCCGTTGACCCTACAAAATTTATGAAATTGAAAGAAATAGGGATAAATTCATGCCTTGTGCTTAATGAAAATATAACTGAACTCTTTGATGAACTTATAAATAGCATCATAAAGCAAAATATCCAGATAAAAGAGAGGAGACATTTTTTAAGAATTACTCCTTCTCAGATTGATAATTTTGAAGCGGCTTTGTTTCATAAGGGCTTTGGTAACTATATAAGAGGTAAAGTTCTCAATATAAGTATGGGTGGGTTTGCCTTTTTACCCTATCAGCCCGAGACTTACAAATTTATGGAAATATCTAAAACTTACGATCCGGCTTTTTTATCTTTTCATGGACATACGGTAAAAAATGTGGCTTATCTTGTAGCTGAAAAAAATGGTGTTTTTGGTTTAAGATTTGATAATATTGAACCAAAAGATAGAAAAAAATTAGCTACTTACATCTATGAGAGGCTTGAAGAGGATATAAAAGAGTTGTTAAGAAGTGCCGTTTAATAAAGGTAAGGAAATGAGATTATGGAGCATATCTCCTGAGTATCTTGATACAAGAGGAATACTTGCCGTATGGAGGGAAGGACTTCTTGCCAGAAAAGTTCTTCTCGGAGAAACAAAGGGATATAAATTTCATCCTCAGCTTGAGAGGTTTAAAAACTATATTGATCCGATAGAGGCTATTGATTCTTTCCTAACTTACGTATATCTCGAATCTAAAAAAAGAGGATATAATTTTGATGTAACAAAAATTAACTTTTCAAAAAAAGAAAAGTTGATAAAAATTACATCAGGTCAGATTTATTTTGAGTTTGATCATTTGCTAAATAAACTTAAGGAAAGGGATTATGAAAGGTATAATTTGATTAAAAATTTAAAAGACATAGAGCCAAATCCAGTTTTTGATGTTTATTTATCAGAGGCAATAGAGAGATGGGAAAGAATATAGATTTGTACAAAGTTATTTTTATTGTTTTTCTTGTTTTGTTGACGTTAATAAGAACTTATTTCAAGATGAAATATTATAAGGTTATATCGAAAGATTATATAAAATATGAACCAGTTTATATATTTGTTATAAGGATAATTCTTGGTGTATTACTTGGGATTCTCTTGTTTTTTATTTTTTTTGGAGAGAAATACATAGCTTTTACTTTTTTTAGTTTGCCGAACTGGCTTAGATTCTTTGGTATTTTTCTTACTATTATTGGGCTTGCTTTACTTGTCTGGGCACATAATACACTCAAAGATAACTTTACTACTACAGTTTTGATAAAGGAAAATCATAAACTTATAAAAAATGGGCCTTATAAGTATATAAGGCACCCTATGTATCTTTCTTACCTTGTATTCTTTACAGGGCTTACTTTTGTATCTGCTAATTATTTATTTGGAATCCTTGCAAATTCTATCATTTTATCCCTTATAACCTTACGACTCCCCCTTGAGGAAAAAATCTTGTCTCAAAGATTTGAAGAATATAAGGATTATTCTAAAAAAGTAGCTAGATTTTTGCCATTTATTTGGTAAGTTAGCTAATATCTTCTTTCAATGAAATTCCCTGATATATTGTTGACATTTTTTTTCATTTCATTATAATGTTTTAAAAATGGTGGAATAAATGAAATTGTTACATTTTTTGTTTTTAATTGCTTTTATTTTATCTTCGGGTATTCTATTTTCAAAAGATGTAGATTTAACCTCATTTTTAACAGAAGAAGAAATAAACTGGCTTAGATTAAATAAAGATAAAATACGTTATGCACCAAATCCATACTGGCCACCAGGAGACTATATAGAAAATGGGGTTCATAAAGGTTATGTGGCGGATTATATAGACATTTTTGAACAAAAACTGGGAGTTAAATTTAAAAGAGTATATTTTAAAAACTGGAGTGAGATTATTAATGGTTTAAAAACGTCCCAAGTTGATTTAGTCGGAGCTATTGAGTTAACTTTAGAAAGGACAAATTTTCTTACTGTTACTGAACCATTTATATATGTTCCTGTGGGTATTGTGGTAAGAAATAATTATCCTCATAAAGTTACCAAAGATCGTCTGAATAAGATGAAACTGGCATGTATAAAAGATTATATAACTACTGATTATGTCAAAAAAAATTTTCCTGGTGCAACTATAGTAGAAGTAGAGGATGATCTAACCGCATTACTTAAAACTTCGTTTGGTGTGGTAGATGGAGCTGTAGTTGACTTTATGGTATCAAGTTACCTCATCCACAAATATGGAATTGTTAATCTTGAATATGGGACTCAGCTTGATTTTACATGGAAGTTAAGTTTTGGGGTGAGAAAAGAATATGCTATTTTAACATCAATACTTAATAAAGTGCTCAGAACTATTCCTTTAGAAACAAAAGATGAAATATATAATAGATGGATATCAATAGGTAAACCCTCCTTTTTTGAAAAGTATAGATTGCAATTAATTTTTATATTTGCACTTATCTTGGCTGGGTTAATAATATCAATTGCTTTTAATTATTTATTAAATAAAATAGTGAAATTGCAAACAGAAGAATTAAGAGTTGCAAGAGATAAAGCAGTAGAGAATGAAAAGAAATATAAATTGCTTGTAGAAAATCAGACAGATCTTATTGTTAAAGTTGATCCAGAGGGGAGATTTTTGTTTGTTAGCCCATCTTATTGTAACTTGTTTGGCAAGACAGAAGAAGAGCTTCTTGGAAAAAGTTTTATGCCTTTGGTTTATGAGGAAGATAGAGCTTTAACAGAACAAGCAATGCAAAATCTTTATAAACCTCCATACTCGATATATCTGGAACAAAGGGTTATAACGAAGTATGGATTGAGATGGATTGGGTGGGTTGATACATCTGTTCTTGATGAAAACGGGAATGTTATAGCAATTATTGGAGTTGGAAGAGATATAACTGATAAGAAAATAGCAGAAGAAAGGCTTAGAAAATCTCTTGCAGAAAATCAAATACTCATCAAGGAATTATACCATAGGACAAGAAACAATATGAATGTTATTCAATCTATGCTTATGATGCATGCCCTTAATTTGAAAGATGAAAAAATAAAGCAAGTACTTATAGATATAAGTAATAGGATTAATGCTATGGCATTGGTTCATCAAAAACTTTACAAATCACAAAATCTTTCATATATTAATCTGGGGGAGTATATATCTGAATTAGTGGAGAGCTTAATTGTTTCTTTTAATATTGATAAAGATAAAATTTCTTTTGAAATCAATCAGTGTGATATTCCGGTGCTTATAGATATAGCTGTACCTTGTGGGCTTATAATGAATGAATTAGTTACGAATTCAATAAAATATGCTTTTAAAGATAGAGAAAAAGGTATTATTTCAGTGAATATTACTAAAGATCTTGATATTATAACTATAAAGTATTCTGATAATGGAACTGGTTTCTCGGTTAAAGATATTAATAATAAAGAGGGAATAGGTCTTAAACTTCTTAAGACGATCGTAGAATATCAGTTGAAAGGTAGTCTAAATTTTAATGCTGAGAATGGTTTTGCTTGTATTGTTAAATTTAAAGATGAACAATATAAGGAAAGGGTGGCTTATGAAAATATTAATAGCTGAAGATGAAGCCTTGATAGCAATGATGCTTAAAACTCAACTTGAAGAAAAAGGGCATATAGTTTTGGGGCCTGTGTCTACAGGTGAGGATGTTATTGCTCTTGCGCTTAAAGAAAAACCCGACTTAATAATTATGGACGTAGTCCTTGCAGGAGTAACAAATGGTATAGAAGCTGCGGAGATTATAAATAAAGAATTTCCAATCCCTGTGGTATTTACGACGGGATATGAAGAAATTCAAGATAGAGAACTATCATTTCAACCGCTTGCTTATTTGACAAAACCTATTCTTCCTAATATGCTTGAAGAAATATTAAAAAGAGTAAAAATCGGATAATTTTATGGATTTATTTGAAGAAAAGAAGTTGCTTCCTTTATCTAAAAGAATGATGCCAGAAACTATAGATGATTTTGTGGGACAAAAACATCTGATTGGTGAAGGTAAGCCTATTAGAATTATGTTAGTTAATAGGATAATTCATTCGATGATTTTTTATGGTCCCCCGGCCACGGGTAAAACAAGCCTTGCGGAGATTATAGCTAAAAGTATGGATTATAACTTTGTTAAAACAAATGCTTTAACACTCGATAATGAAGATATAAGATTGATTATAAAAAATGCAAGAAATAGTGATAAAAAAACCATTCTTTTCATAGATGAAATTCATAGACTTAATAAACCAAAGCAGGATATATTTCTTTCAGAACTTGAATATGGAGAATTGATAATCATTGGGGCAACAACTGAAAATCCCTACTTTGTACTTAATCCAGCTTTAAGGTCAAGAGTTTTTATCTATGAATTTTATCCTCTTAATTCAGAAGAAAAAAGAAAGATACTTGAAAATGCAATAAAAAAAGATGAATTTCTGAGGAAAGTAGATCTTTCTCTTTCTGATGAAGCTATAAATTATCTCATTAATAGTAGTGGAGATGTTCGTCAAATGCTTAATCTTTTTGAAATGGCTATACTATCTAAAGGAGTGGTAGAGAAAATAAATATTGATTTAAAAGATTTAGAAGATATTTTACAGAAAAAAGAGACAAAATATTCAAGTGAAGAAGGTCATTATGACGTTATTTCAGCATTTATTAAATCTGTGAGAGGGAGTGATCCAGATGCTTCTTTGTATTATCTTGCTTTGATGATTCAAAGCGGAGAAGATCCACTTTTTATAGCAAGGAGACTGATAATTTTGGCTGCAGAAGATATTGGGCTTGCATATCCTGAGGCATTAAATGTTGCTGTATCGTGTTATGAGGCAATTGAAAGGATTGGGATGCCTGAAGGAAGGATTGTGCTTGGGATGACTACCCTCTTTCTGGTTGGACTACCAAAATCAAATTCAGCCTATCTTGCAATAGATAAAGCTAT
>JAOACQ010000110.1 GCA_026417755.1 Brevinematales bacterium
CTAAAGACACAATAAAAGCCGGTATGCCTTTATAAGCAACCCAATATCCATGCCATAAACCAATAAGAAGCCCAACAAGAATAGTTATAACTATAGCTGGAACGACAGGCATATTAAGTTTTATCATAAGCATTGCTGCAACTGCCCCACAAAATCCAAGAACAGAACCAACAGATAGATCAATGTGACCGGCAACTATTATCAATGTCATACCTATTGCTAAAATTGCAACAGTTGCACTCTGTATAAAAAGGTTTGATAAATTTCTAGGAGTTAAATAAATAAACTCTCCGTAAACAACCTTTGTTATTATTGAGAAAATAAGCCAGATAGCAAGTAAAGCTATAATCATAGCATATTGTCTAACATTCATCTTAAATGCCGTGAGTATTATTTCCCTATAGTTTTTTGTCTTTGACATTTTGTCCTCCATTAATTAAATATTTGTAGCATAAGCCATTATTTTTTCCTGGGTTGCTTCTTCATGATAAAGTTCTCCTGTTAATTTACCTTCATGCATTACGATTATCCTATCCGACATTCCAAGAATTTCCGGTAATTCAGAAGAGATCATTACAACACCAACACCCTTTGCAACAAGCATATTCATTATATTATAAATTTCATACTTTGCACCGACATCAATCCCTCTCGTTGGTTCATCAAGAAACAAAACCTTTGGTTCAGCCATAAGCCATTTTGCTATTACAACTTTTTGCTGATTACCGCCACTAAGATTCATCGCCTTTTGTTCTATAGAAGGTGTCTTGATTTTCAGTTCATCAACATACCTTAAAGATCTTAAAATTTCTTCATTTTTATTAATTACCGAATAAGAGGAAATATTCTCAAGATTGGCAAGAGAAACATTTTGTTGAATCGACATATTGAGAACAAGCCCAAATTGTTTTCTATCTTCAGAAAGATAACATATTCCATAACTTATTGCATCTTTTGGAGAGTTGATTTCTATTTTTTTCCCATTCAAATAAATTTCTCCCTTAACCTTTCTTCCATAAGCCCCAAAGATACTCATCATAAGCTCAGTTCTTCCTGCTCCCATAAGTCCAGCCACACCAAGTATTTCATTTTTTTTCACTTCAAAAGACACATTGTCACAAACTATCTCTTCGGTTTCAGGATCAACAACTGTCCAATTTTTAACCTCAAGAATAGTTTCAGACGCTTTATGCTTTTGTTTTGGAAATCGTTCTGTTAATTCTCTACCAACCATATATGAGATTAATCTATCTTCATTAAGTTTCTTTGCTCCCTCGGTTATAACAGTTTTACCATCTCTTAAGACAGTAATTGTGTCTGCCACTTCAAAAACTTCTTTAAGTCTGTGAGAAATAAATATACAGGTGATACCCTTTGACTTTAATTTCCTTAAAATCTTAAATAAATTCTCTGATTCTGATTCTGTTAAGGCTGCTGTAGGTTCATCTAAAACAAGTATTTCAGCTTCCTTCAATAAAGCTTTTGCTATTTCAACTAATTGTTGCTGCCCCACTCCAAGATGTAAAACTTTAACAGTAGGATTTATATCAAGTCCGACCTCTTTCAAGATCTCTTCAGTTTTTTTGAACATCTCATCTTTCTGTATAACTCCATATTTTGCAATCTCATTTCCTAAAAATATATTTTCTACAACACTTAAACTTTTTACTAACGCTAATTCCTGGTAAATTATAGCTATTTTTGCCTTTTCACTTTGCTTAATATTATGAAACTGTTGTTCCACACCATTTATCAAAATTTTACCTTCATAAGTCTTGTATGGATAAACCCCACTTAAAATCTTCATTAAAGTTGATTTACCGGCTCCATTTTCTCCAACAAGTGCATGTATTTCACCCCTTTTTACCTTAAATGTAACATCGCTCAAAGCCTTTACTCCCGGAAACTCTTTCGATATTCCTATCATCTCAAGAATATAATCCGCCATTTTTATCTCCTGAAAAAAATTTCTGAGTTGCGTTGCTTTTCGCAACGCAACTCAAAGTCAAAAACTAATTCTTGAATACATCTTCTTTCTTAAGATATCCACTCTTTATCAAAACTTCTTCAAGATTATTCTTATCTACTGCAATAGGAGTAAGAAGAATTGAAGGAACATCAATCTTATTGTTGTTTACTGTCTGATTTGCTTCGGTTAGAGTCTCTCCTTTTGCCATCTTTATAGCAACTTCTATAGCTTTAGCACCAAGAAGTCTCGTATCCTTGAAAACTGTCATAGTTTGCTCACCTTTCATAATTCTTATTGCTGCTGCAAGCTCAGCATCCTGACCTGTTATAGGAACCTTGCCAGCAAGCCCCTGGGCAGCAAGAGCCTGAATACATCCACCAGCTGTTCCATCATTTGGAGCAAGTACAGCATCAATCTTATTCTTATTAGCTGTTAAAGCCTGTTCCATAAGTTTCTGAGCTTCTGCTGGCTGCCAATCTTTTACCCACTGATCCATAACAATTTTAATCTGCCCCTTGTCTGCAAGAGGTTTAATATACTTCATCGCACCCTCTCTGAAGAGTTTTGCATTGTTATCAGTAGGTGCACCAGCCAAAACTACATAGTTTCCTTTTGGAACAAGTTTTGTTATATAAGCACCCTGAAGCTCTCCAACTTTAACATTATCAAAAGAAATATAGACATCAACATTACAATCCATTACTAGTCTGTCATAAGAAATAACCTTAATTCCTTCCTTATGAGCTTTTTCAACTATTGCTGCTGCACTATTTGCATCATGAGGTGCAAGAATAAGAACCTTAATACCCTGTGCTATCAAATTTTCACACTGTGCAAGCTGTTTTTGAGCATCATTGTCAGAAATCTGAACTTTGAGATCAACACCCAGTTTCTTTGCCTCTTCTTCCATTTTGATCTTATCTCTTACCCATCTTTCTTCTCTCTGAGTAGGAAGAGATAAACCTACTTTGATTCCACCTTTTTTCCCACCGCCACAACCAGCGAGGAAAACAAGAGCAACAACTGAAAGTGATAATACTTTCCAGAAACTTTTCATAAAAATCCTCCTAAAGTTTTAGATTTTGATTTGATTTTAATTCAAAATAAAAAACTGTCAATAACACTTATGGGTGATTTTTAATGAAAAAATATCCTCATACTTTCGGGTGAGATTTTCTATCCTTGATAAGATTGGCAAGTTCCATTCTATTTTTTACATTTGTTTTCTGATAAATACTATAGATATGGGTTTTAACTGTATTAAGCGAAATAAAAAGTTCTTCACAAATTTTTTTGTTATCATATCCTTTTAAAAGTAAATCTATAATTTCTTTTTCTCTTTCTGTTATACCAAGATTCTTTAGAATTTCCTTACCATTTTCAATATTACCGAGTTCTCTACCAGTCATTTTTTTAATAAGCAAATCTTCATCAGCAACCTGAATATCTTCAGTAGTAATAATTTCTCCATTTCTTAAAACACTTACCCTATCAGAAATATCAAAAATTTCATTTGTTCTATGAGAAATAAAAATTACAGTTTTATTTTTTTGAAGTTTAAGCTGTCTTATAACCTGTAAAAAACTTTCCCCTTCATTTTCAGACAAATCGGAAGTAATCTCATCAAAAATTATAATAATTGGATCATAAATTAAAGCTCTTGCAAGTTTTACTATCTGAACTTCCCAGTTTGAAAGTTCACTTATCTTTTTCCCCGGAAAAATATCAAACCCCAGTGAATGAAAAAGCTCTTTTGTTTTTTCAAATGATTTTTTCCAATCAATTATACCTGAAAAGGATATTTCTTTGGCAAGAAATATATTTTCATAAACATTTAACTGAGGAATTAAAGAACTATTTTGGTATACAACCCCTATCCCAGATTTTTCACTATCCCTCTGTGAATAAAATTTTACAGGTTTACCATCAAGAAGAATATTACCTTTATAACTATAAGCAGAATAAAAACCACCTAATATCTTGACAAGAGTTGATTTGCCAGAATCTTTCTCACCCATTATAGAGTGTATTTCTCCTTTTTTGATAGACAAACTAAGATTTTTAAGAATTGGCTTTTTACCAATATTAAATGAAATCTTTTTTAACTCCAGAATATTTGGAGTTTTCATAGAAACTCCTCACTCTAGCATTTTCCTTTGAATTCTGGCTGCCTGTTCTGGATCCATCTTTGAAATTAAATATGGAACTATTGACTGTCTACCTGCTTTTTTGGCTCTTTCATCCATTCTTTTGAAAAGATCTATAATCATTAGATCTTCTTGTTTCTCTATTATTTTTACTGCATCAAGTGGTGGCATATTTTCAATATATTCAGCTAAAGAATCAAGTCTTTTTGAATAAGATTCTTTCTCTGATTGAGCTCTTTCAAATTCGCTTATCATATTTTTTATATTTTCTTTTTCTTGAGCTATATTTTCTTTTTCAATGTTTATATCTCTCAACTCTTTTTCAATCTTCTTTTTTTCCTCTTCAAGCCCTTTAATCTTTTCTTCAAGAACCTGCCATTTTTTTTCAAGTTCTACTTTTTCAAGTAAATAAGGATCCTCAATTCTAGGAGTATATTGTTCTTTTAACAATGGCATTTCTGCAAATATCATTCTATAGTCAAGTATTTGAAGAAAATCCAGCAAATATAACGCAAGTGTTATAACACCTAAATTAATGAGAAGTAAGAATACTATTCTTTTATTTCTACTCATATATAACCAGCTTATTTAAAATTTTTATATAAGTTATAATATTTTATAACATTATCAACATAATCTTTTGTCTCTTCATAGTCCGGGATACCATTGGCGTTGTCAACGGCGTTAGGCCCAGCATTATAAGCGGCGAGAGCAAGATTGAGATCGTTATTATACCTATTAAGCAAAAATTTTAAATATCTAGTCCCCCCAAAAATATTCTCTCTTATATCAAATGGATTTTCAACACCTAAAATCTCTGCAGTCTTTGGCATAAGTTGCATAAGCCCCATCGCACCTTTTGGAGAAACAGCAAATTTATTAAAACCCGATTCTTGTTTTATCATAGCTTTTATCAGAGACCTATCAATTCCGTATTTTTCTGAAGCTGAATCAATTACATTATCTATATTTTCTTCTTTGTATGATTTCTTTTGAATTTCATAAATTGAATTTAGTAATTCTTTATTCTCTTCTTTATTCCCTATCAATAAATTTAATTTTTTTAAGGAATCATTTTCATTAAGACCCGGCAAACTACCATTTTCTTGCAACACTTCTTTCAATATTTCACTAAACTTTTTTTCACCCGCTTTTTCTTCCTTTTGATCGAATTTGTCAATTTGGTTAATCTTTGAAAGGCTTTTATAACCACTGAGAGCTTTTATCTCAGAGATACGATTTTCTATATCTCTTATTCTTGATACGACATTTGATATTGCTTCTATCATAAGATCCCCTCTTTTTTAATTTTCGGAATTTAAGCTATCTGCTTTATTTTTCATATAGGTATTTTTACCAATTTCATCTATAATTTTTTGTTCTTCTTTTCCTGTCTCTTCTAGGTACTGTTTATATTTTTTTTCTTTAATAAGTTCAACTATCTTTTTTTCCTTTCTCAACTGGTTATAAATCTCTATTTCTCTCTCCATTTTCTTTCTTTTTTCTTCTATAACTGGCTCAAGATTTTTTATTGCTTTTTCTGCATTCGTACTTATATAATCTAACATTCTTAAGTTTTCAATCGAAAAACTTTCTCCCTTAAGGATAGAATTTTTATAATTCTTTACATTATTTTTGATATTCTCTACTTTATTAACCTCAACTTGATATTCACCACTTGCTTTTGCAAGTTTTACTTTCTGTAATTCTTCTTTTTTTTCTCTTATCTCAAGGAGCTTTTGAAGATTAAATTGAAACTTTTTCATATATCTTTATATACTAACTGAAAAAAGAAATAAAATCAAGATTTTTATTATTTGTTTAAAAATTGGAAATATAAATTATTTTAAATTATAATTTTAATATTAAATTTTTGAAGGAGGAAATATGGCAATATCAAAAAAGACAGTCAGAGATATTGATATTAAAGGTAAAAGAATTATAATGAGAGTTGATTTTAACGTTCCTATGAAAGATGGAGTTGTTCAGGATGATACAAGGATAAAAGCAGCATTACCTACTATTAACTATATTCTTGAACAGGGTGCAAAAAGCCTTGTTCTTATGTCCCATCTTGGAGATCCAAAAAAAGATATGCAAAAGGCAAAGGAAAAAGCAGAGAAAGAAGGTAAACCATTTGATGAACAAAAGTATATAGAAGGCAAACACAAAATGCAACCTGTGGCAAAATATCTTGAAAAGTTACTCGGAAAACCTGTTGCCTTTGCTCCCGATTGTTTAAGTGAAGAAACAAAAAAAATAGTAGATAGCCTTCCTGAAGGTGGAATTTTGATGCTTGAAAATACTAGATTTCATAAAGAAGAGACTTCAAAAGAAGCATCCGAAAGAGAAAAAATGGCAAAAGTTCTTGCAACTTATGGCGATATTTTTGTTAACGATGCCTTTGGAACCGCTCACAGGGCACATGCTTCAACCGAAACTATAGCACACTTCCTTCCTGCTGTAGCTGGCTTCTTAATGGAAAAAGAGCTTGAATACTTAGAAGAAAAAGTTTTAAAAAATCCCGCAAGACCATTTGTAGCAATAGTTGGTGGTGCAAAAGTTTCTTCTAAAATAGGAGTACTTGAAAGTTTATTAAACAAAGTTGATAAACTTATAATTGGTGGAGGAATGGCTTACACATTCCTTAAAGCCAAAGGGCTCTCAGTAGGATCATCACTCATCGAAGAAGATATGATAGAAGTAGCAAGAGAAATATTAAAGAAATCTCATGAAAAGAAAAATTACATCTATCTTCCTATTGATCATATAGTTACAAAAGAATTTTCTCCCGATGCAGAAGAAAAACATGTAGCAAGAGGAAACATAGAAGAAGGTTGGATGGGAATGGATATAGGACCTCTCACAGTTCAAAATTTTATAAGCATCATAAAAGAAGCAAAAACAGTCTTCTGGAACGGTCCTCTTGGAGTTTATGAATTTGAAAAATTTGCTAAAGGTACAACAGAAATAGCAAAAGCCCTTGCAAGCCTTCCTGATTGCACCACAGTAATAGGTGGAGGAGATGCTGTATCTGCAGTTAACAAAGCCGGTGTAGCTGATAAGATGAGCCATATATCTACAGGTGGTGGAGCCTCTTTGGAACTAATTGAGGGTAAGGTACTACCCGGTGTAGCTGCATTACTAGATAAATAATTTGTTGGAGTTTTAAAATGTCAAGAAAACCATTTTTAGCCGGAAACTGGAAAATGTACAAAATTTCCAGTGAAGCAGAAAGTTTTGCAAAAGAATTTAAATCTTTAGTTTCAGATGTGAAAGA
The DNA here is from genome assembly GCA_026417755.1 of Brevinematales bacterium. Taxonomy (GTDB): domain Bacteria; phylum Spirochaetota; class Brevinematia; order Brevinematales; family JAOACQ01; genus JAOACQ01. The sequence continues at coordinate 7,397 of JAOACQ010000110.1, forward strand.
CAGAGATATTTTGATATGTGCCTCTTTCACCCTCCTTCCTGTATTAGCAAAAGAATTTAATGGAACAAATATTATGCTTGGTGCACAAAATATGTATTTTGAAAAAGAAGGTGCTTTTACCGGTGAAGTATCACCATTACAACTGATTGATGCTGGAGCAAAATATGTCATACTTGGACATTCAGAAAGAAGACATATCTTTGGTGAAACCGACGAATTAATCAATAAAAAAGTAAAAGCCGCCTTACAGTATAATTTGCTTCCCATTCTCTGTGTTGGTGAACTACTTGAAGAGAGAGAGGCTGGAAAAACAGAGGCCGTGGTTAAAACTCAGGTTGTAGAAGGATTCAAAGGGCTCTCAAAAGATGAAGCATTAAAAGTTACAATAGCTTATGAACCGGTCTGGGCAATAGGAACGGGTAAAACAGCTACACCAGAAGATGCAGATAGTGTCCATAGTTTCATCAGAAAGGTTCTTTCAGAAATATACGACAAAGATACATCAGAAAAGATAAGAATACAGTATGGTGGTTCTGTAAAACCTGAAAATATTGATTCTCTGATGGCAAAACCCAATATTGATGGTGCACTCGTTGGTGGAGCAAGTTTGAAAGCGGATTCTTTTACAAGAATTGTAAAGTTTAACTAAATAGATAGAGTTGCCCAAAATATATATTTTTATCTGATTGACTTCTCGTTTAAATAATAACAGGGTGTTTATTTTTGTTGCATAAAGCAAAGAAAGTGAATTGTTTTTTTGGGCAACCCTTTTGTAACCAAAAAACACTTGATTTTTTATTTCTTAATGTTATAATATTAATTGTAAATAAAGGGTTTTTTAAGGAGGAAGGTGCTGTTAATGTCACCTAAAATTTTTGATATTGAAGCTCTTGTTTCTGAAGTTGTCGAAGAGATAATGAGGTATAAGTGGCTTGAAAGCGAAAAAGCAGGTAAAGATATTGGCGAAAATGAAGCTGCATCAAGATGGATTTCTGAACATTACGATTTATGGTTTAATGCTACTAAAGATAAATTTATAAAAGATATGTAAACATTTCTCTTTCTCATCTTTCCTTTTGCAAGGATTATTTATGAAAAAATTCTTTCTCGGTTTAGGTGTGTTTTTTTTAGTTCTTATAATTGGGCTCTCATTTTTGGTTTTTTATTTTATTAAAACTTTTGATGCAAAAAAATTTCTTGAAATTACCTCAAAAGAAATTCAAAAAAACTATGGTTATTCTATAACCACTGGTAATGTTTTTTTTGATATAAAATCAGGTCTTTCATTAGAAAATCTAAAAATCACAGAAAAATCCGAAAAAATTCTGACATCAGATAAATGTATTCTTTACTATGATCCAATTTTTCTATTAACAGAAAGAAAACTTAAAATTTCAAAAATATATTTTAATAAAGGCGAAATTTCATATGAAACTATAACAAATTTTTTAAATAAAACAAAAACGACAAATAGTTCAACGCTAGGGATTGAAATTTCATATCTTTCTTCTGCACATTCCATTTTAGTTTACAAGAACACGAAACTAACTATTAATGGTGATATAAACATAAAAGATAGTTTGAAATTCAAACTTAAGGCCAAAGAAAAAAATAGTTATCTTGAATTCAATGGAAACTTTAAAAACGGAAAAGTAGCAGCAAGAAACTTAAATCTTATAGATTGGATAGAAATAAACTTCCCACTCTATATTGACTATTCCACTTTTTCTTTTAGAGAAGAAAATAAAAATTATTATCTTACATTCGACAATTTTAAGGGAAATTTTAAAGAAAACTTAATTAAAATAGATAACTCTTTTAACTTAAATATTCTTAACAACTTCAAAACATTTGAGTTTGAAAAGGTTGATTTAACTTACAATAATTCTCAATTTTCCATTAAAAATGCTATTTATATGAATAACGAAAATTTTAAAATAGAAGCAACAAAGAGTCGCTTTAATCTGAATGAGTTTTTCAAAAATATTAATGGTATAGCAGAGGGAAATTTTATAATCGAAAAAAAAGAAAAATATAATTTTACTGGCAATTTATCATTAAATGGATTGTCAATGCAATATCTTTCAAATTTCAATGGGCAAATAGACATCAGTGAAAGTATAATGTCAATAAAGGGAGAGGGATTATATTCAGATATAAAATTCTCAATTGAAGCAACTTCTGATGATTGGTTAAATAAAAAAATTTCAGGTAGTATTTATATTCCAGAGATAAAGGTTGAAAAAATCACTAACCTGAAATTCTCTTATTCAGACGGAGAAAATTTATTTAATGTAATTAATGCAAATATAAAAATTGACAATATTACATACAACAAAATATCAATCAACAACTTGAATACAAAAATGACAATTTTACCCAAAAAAATAAATATAGATAATTTTAATCTCATTGCTCTATCAGGTAAGATAACTGGAAGTGGCAAAATAGAAAATAATATTATGAACATTAATTTTAATTATGATAAAGCAAAATTAAATGAGTTTTCAGATATCATCTTCACAGATAATAAAAAAATCTATGGAACACTTTCTATGCAGGGAGAAATATCATTAAAACCTATAAACTTCTCAAGTATAGACGCCAATTTAAGAGGAAAAATCAGCTATGGAGAACTCGAAAATATTTTTATTCAAAATCAACTCAAAGATTTTCTGTATGATGTCCCGTTGGATCACGTTTATTTTGACAACATTGATTTTGATATCGGTATAAAAAATTCAAGAATAAACTTTAATAACTTTGATTTTAAAAGTTCAAAGATAATTTCAAAAATAAACGGTTACTACAATATTTCTGATAATTCATTAAATCTGAAGATTTTTTTATCATTTTCTAAAGACTATTTGAAAGAGTTACCAAATGTTGCAAATCTTATAATTCAGGGTAAACAAAGAGAAAATTGGATTGATTTTAATATTAACATAGATGGAACCACCAAAAAGCCGAATTTTTATTTTATTCAATAATAACTATCATACTGAGTTATAAAAAATTTCAATTCATAATTATACAATTTATTAATTTCTTCTATTTCCATTTTCTTTTTTTCCCAGTATGAAACATATCTATGTTTATCCATTAAAATATCCAAAATATCCTGTCTATCTTCCAGTTTTCTTTTTATCAACGAAAAATTTCCCATTTTAGGATGATACGCCTCAATGTAGACCTTTGAAACCTTTCCCTGCAAAATTTCAAAAATCTCATTAATATCTGTAAGTTCAGGAAAGAAAGGCCCTATATATGCTATTACGTTCAACTTATTTTTAAACAACTTATTTATCGCTTCTATTCTTTCTTCCATCGGAAAACTTCGCTTTTCAAAAAGTTTTCTTATAATTTCAGAATTAACTGTTATATATATTAAATTTCTATTGGAATAATCAATATCTTGTATATAATCCGCCACAAAAGGTTGTTTGGTAAGTAAAACAAATGGCACGTTATATTTTTTCAAAAGCCTGATGGAAGAAATAATAAGATTGAATTTGTCCTCCAAAATTTGAAAAACCTCAGTAGTAGAACCAATTAATACTCTATCAATATCTTTAATGCTCATTAATTCTTTTTCTAGAAGTTCAACAAACTTCTCTTTAACAAAAACAAACTCCCCCCATTCCTTCTTTGTTTTTTGAATACCTTTATTGTATTGAACATAACAATAGTCACAACCTACCAGACAACCTTTATAAGGATTCAACACATAGTTACCCAAAGGAATGCCGGTTTTAGCTAATGCTTTATCAACCTTCTGAAGTAGTATTTCCATTTTCTACCTTGCAATATAAATAAATTTAAAATTAATAGAAATAGGAGCTTCTCTTCTCAACCCCTCTGGCAACGGACCAAAATTTTTTGAATAAATAACTGCATTAAGACAGGACTGATCAAGAATACTATAACCATAAGATTTTGATACTCTTGGATTTATAACATTTCCATTCTGATCAATATTAAAATGAATAATCACTTCTCCGGTTTTAATAATGCCCTGATAATATTGAAATACAGGGAAAAAAGTCTTCCAGTTTTCTCCTATTTTTTTCTGCATTTCAAGAAAATATGAGGCATATTCATATTGAATTGTGCCTAAAGATATGTTACCTTCACTATCCATTTCAATAATGGGTTTATCATCCGGATCAAAAAGTGTTGGAATTCTCTCTCCTTCAAAAGAAAATTCTTTTTTCTCCTCTTTCTTTGTCTCTATTTCACCTTCTTTATCGGAAGATTCTTCTTTTTGAGTTTCTTTAGTTTCTCCAGTATCAAACATATTGTAACGATTATCTCCCTTTATTGGGGAAGAATTTATATTTTGTTTATCAGATAGTAAAGCCTTATCTGGAACTATTTTTGAATAAGTAAAAGTTTCTACAAAAATATTTTCTATAAGAGGTTTTTTAAAATTTTTTATGTTGAAAATTTTCTTCACCACCTCAAGTTGTTGAACACCTAAAAAAGTAAACACAAGATAGCAATGTATAACAAAAGACAGATAAATATAAAAATAAATATTTTTCTTCATACTATTTTCTCGCAATAACAACCATAGAACTCGTAAAAAATAGTCCACCTATCCTCAATTTGCTCATAAAATGATAAAAACTAATTCTTATCCATTTTAGATAATCTTTAAATGAACTAAAATCTCCTCTTGATTTTAAAAGTTTGGGAAGCAACCCAAATTCAACACCCCCATATATTTTTACCCACTTAAAACCAACATCTTTTAAGATTTTCTTAAGATTCTTATGAGTAAAATAAGACAAATGCCCTGGAAGGTAATAATGATAATTCTTACCAAAAATTTTGGCCTGAAGTCCAGCCATATTGGCTGTCTGAATCAGAATAATTCCTCCTTCCAACAAAGAATTATAAAGTTTAACTAAAGCAATCTTTGGGTCAAAAATATGTTCTACAACCTCCACCATGGTAATTACACTAAAAAAATTATCTGGTAAATCTATATCCTCAACACTACCTATAAATATCTTATCACTACCAAATCGTTTTTTTGCATACCCACCTGAATAATCTGATACTTCAATACCATATGGATTAAAACCATTCTCTTTTGCCACCTGTAAAAGGCCCCCAAAAGAACATCCCACATCAAGGAAATTTTTGTCTAAAACTTTCGTTTTTTCAAGATTTTTAAGTATTTTTACCCTTTTTTCCCAAACATACCTCGAAAAATTCTCTTTTTTTCTCTCATCCAGATAAGAATATTCCTGTTTATTTGAATAATAATCTTCTGTATAAAATTTATAAGCTAGATTTTTCTCAACTTCCTGAAACATAAAACCACAATTTTCACATTCAAATATTTTAATTGGCTGGTTGAAATTATTTATAACATATTTTTCATTTATCTCTTCTGAACAACATAGCCTGCAATTCATAAAATATCCCATATTAAATTAACTTGAGTTAACCAAAAAGTCAATTTTTTTTGACAAAAAAGAGTGCTAAAACTATAATATTCAAGATATTCAATCTTATTTACTTCAAAAAGATAACTAAAAAAAGGTATAATTATTATAGAGAAGAAAATTAATTATGGGGGAAAAAATGAGAAAAATTGTATGTATTTTAGTTATGTTTCCAATGATATTGTTTTCTCAATCTGCAAAATCAAAAGCTGGAGATTTAATTATCAACAAACTGAAAAACGGAAATATTGAACTCGAAAATAACTATATCAGGTTTGTAGTAAGTCCAAAAGATAGTGGTAAGATTGTAGCTTTAGCTAACAAAAAGAGCTTAGAAGAATTAATGAAATATGAAAATACAATAAATTCTGGAATTGGGGAAGATATTTTTGATATTATCTATCCTGGTAACGAAATGAAGCCATATGGAATAAAATCTGCTGGTTTTGGAAAAAATGAAGAAAATATATATGTAGAATTAACCTCTCCATTAAGAGAAATCTTAAATAAAGATATTCTCTTAAGAAAGAAATATACTTTAGACAGAAAATCACCTACCATTTTTATGGAAGTTGAGTTAATCAATAACTCATCAAAATCCGTAAAAATAAAATATGGAATGAAAAACTGGCTTTCTTTCGGTGAAACTGGAAGAAAATTGATAATAGCAAACGAAAATGAAATTGAAGAAATTCCTTTTATGCCTTTTTCAGGTGAACACGGCGGCATATTCTCCCATGATGGATTTATGGCTATCAGTTCAAAAGATATAAAATCCTCTGTATTATTAACTTATGATAAAGAAAATATTCTCTATATAGATAGTTTTCATAAAAAAGATAGCCAGAGTCTTGAAATTTACACAAAAGAAATTGAGTTGGAACCTAAAAAATCTTTTTTACTCAAAAGCGATTTGGTAGTACTTGAAGATATAAATAATATTAATGCTGCTAATGTTAACATAAATGTTATATCTACATTAACTCCAGAAATCAAAAGTGGCAAAATCTTTATAACAGGAAGTTTATTTAAATACGGCAAAGAAACTCTTGATAACCTTAAACTTAAAATTTCTTTGTTAGATGAAAATGATAAAGAAATTAGCACAATTGCAAACGAAAATATTGCTACTCTGTCTTGGGAAACTCCATACAATGTCAATTTATCCTCTGATATAACAAAAATAAAATCCCCAAGAATAAAACTTTTTTATCAACTTATTGATTCAAATGATATGCCAATTTTTTCTGTAGTGAGAAAGGTTGAAATTACAAAACAAAAACCATCTTCACCAATCGACAAAAATTTGACTGTTAATATAGTTTTCAATTTTAATACTGAATTTTATCTTGATAACATCAAAAACAGCAATATAATTGAAAATACAACCCAGAGTTATTCCAACGTCCTAAACTTCATAGAAAAAAAGTCAAAAATCAGGTTTGATATTGCTATAAATGGAATCACAATCTACAATTTTATAAAAAATAACCCAAATCTTATTGACAGATTGAGCACAGTAATAAATAAAAAAAATGTAAATTTACTTGCTTCTGGTTTCAGTGATCCACTTTTCCCTATGATTTCAAAAAAAGATATAGAAGTCCAGATAGCATATGATAAAAACCTTAAAAATTCTGTTTTTGGAGTAAAACCAGAGGGTATTTTCTTCCCTGAATTAGCTTTTGATAATACTTCTCTGGAACCAATAGTAAAAAATGAAATAACATATTGTTATCTAAGCGATGTATCTGTTCTTAAAGGATACAAAAACTTTCCGGACATGAACTACTACGCCCCATCAAGAATGATGAGTACAGGTTTTGGAATGAATGCGCTTATTGTAGATTCAAAGGCAAAGTCTATTATTGAAAGAAAATCTGACAAGGCAATAAATGATCTGTTAAATTATATTATTGAAATTCAAAATAAAAATAAGGATGGAAAAAACCATCTTGTTCTATTGATCGATGCAGAAAAATGGAGTGATATTACTTTTCTTGAAAAATTATTTACCGCTCTTGAAGAAATCAAATGGATTAAATTTTCTTCAAGCGATGATATTTTCAAAGCCTTCATCCCAACACAAATAATTTTAGGAGAAAAGGTAAGTGGAAGTATATTCTTTGATCCTGAAACCAAAGAAACATCTTTTTATCCTTGGTATGAACCTGTAAACAGAAAATCAAAATTAATGCAACAAATTATAGAAACTGGCGATATACTTACAAGAAATCTTGAAAAAATAAATATTGCAAAAGAGAATTATAAAGAAAAAGATTTCTCATTTGCTGAAAATCTCTATAACAATGCAAATGAGAGTTTTATTTTCTCAGTAAACGCAAATTATTTCAAAGGAAACAATGAAGAAAATATAAAAATTTCAGAAAATTTAATTGATAAATCAAGAAAAACTGTTGCAGGTATTTATGATATCCTAATAGGAACCATAAAAAATCAAAAACTTAAAATACCAAACTGGAAAGAAAATGCAACTTTGATGAATGAAGATGAAAGAATTCTTGCATTTAATAAATTAAAAACTAAAATTATCCCTATTACAGATAGAAAAATAAACCCTGATAAAGTAACTTCTTTTTCGATTATAACAGTCGATTTCAAACTGCCAGAAAATGTTAAAGATATTGATTATAACAATATATACTTAATTTTCAATATAAACGGTTCAGAAGAGTATTATAAGATCAAAGCAGATCTATCGTTAAATGGTAGAATAAAAGCCACTCTTGGCAATACAAAATCTGGTGATGAATTGGCTTGCTATATTTATTTCAAAGATAAAAAGAATAATACTTATATTTCAGACAAATTCAATATTATAACAGAGTGAGGATTAATCCTCACTCTGATTCTTATAACCATATTCTTCAAGTTTCCTTAAAAGAGTTTTCCTACCAATATTAAGGATTTTTGCAGCTTTTGATTTATTCCAATTAGTATAATTCAAAGTAGAAAGTATAGCCTCTTTTTCAATCTCATCAAGTGTAGCACCAATCTGAATTTTAAACTCACTTCTTTCTGTTAATGCTCCACCTTCCATCTTAAGATATTTTGGCAAAATATCTTCCGTAATAAATTTTTTATTACACAAAATCACAAGATTTTCTATCAAATTTTGAAGCTCCCTCACATTACCAGGCCATCTATAATTCTGTAAAATAATTAAAGCATCCCCCTTAATACCCTGTATGTTTTTCCCATGCTTTTTATTATAAAATTTTAAAAAATAATCTATAAGAAGTGGAATATCTTCCTTTCTCTCTCTCAGAGGAGGAATATGAATGTTAATTATATTAAGCCTATAATACAAATCTTCTCTGAATTTACCCTCTTCTACTAATTGCTTTAAATCTCTATTTGTTGCAGTTATAACCCTAATATCAACCTTTATTGTTTCTTCACCACCTACTCTCTCAAATTCATGCTCCTGTAATACTCTAAGGAGCTTAACCTGAACACTTTGAGAAATTTCTCCGATCTCATCAAGAAATATTGTGCCACTATCAGCAAGTTCAAACCTGCCCCTTTTCCTTGATATTGCTCCGGTAAATGCTCCTTTCTCATGCCCAAAAAGCTCACTTTCAAGTAAAGTTTCTGGCAAAGCTGCACAATGAACTTTAACAATTGGGTTTTTTGCCCTTCTACTATTAAGATGAATTGCGTTTGCAATTACTTCCTTACCGGTACCACTTTCACCACTAATCAAAACAGTAGCATCTGTTGGAGCAACCTGTTTAACCATCTTTAATACTTCCTGAAAAGCCTTTGAATTACCAATTATATTGTCAAAATTATACTTTTCGTCCACCAAAGATTCCAAAACTTTCTCTCTATCTTTTCTTTTTCTCTCTTCAATAGCCCTGTTAACTATCAAAGCAAGTTTTTCAATATTTACGGGCTTGGTTAAAAAATCATAAGCTCCTCGCTTCATTGCTTCAACAGCTTCATCCACCCCACCATGTCCCGTCAAAATTATCACGGGTGTATCACAACTTACTCCCTGCACTTTTTTAAGAAAATCCATTCCAGAAATATGTGGTATTTTTAAATCAAGAATAACAGCGTCCGGGCAGAAAAGTTTTAATTTTTCAAGCCCATCTTTTCCATCTTCAGAAGTTACTACCTCAAAATTTTCAAGTTTTAAAGCCGTTTTAAGCCCTTCCCTGATATTTTTTTCATCATCAACTACTAAAACAAGAGGTTTCGCCATATTACTCCCTGTTAAACTATATAAAAATATAACTGTATCAAGAATACACAATCCAATATATTATGAAAGAAAAAAAAATATTTTTCAAGAATGAAAAAAGTTTAATAAAATACAAATTCTTGATTATGAATTGAATAAAAAATGTTAATAAAATAAATATTAACTTTTTATAAAAATAAAATTTTTAAAATTTGATTTTTTACTTTTAATCAATTAAAATATAACTTATGAAAATCATAGGAGCATTTTTAATCATTATTTCCCTATTTTTCTCTTCTTTGATTTATCAAAGTTATAAAATAGAAAAATTTAAAAAGGTTGGAGTTATTTCAAAAGCGAGAATTTATAAAAAATATAAAATTGAAAAAACAAAAAAATGGGGTAACCCAGCCATAAAGCAATCAGGACGCTATTCCTATATTAAAAAAAGTGATTATTATTTTGACATAGCACTATTCATATATGAAAAAAAAGAAGGGACAAAAGATAACTTCTTAAAACTTCCAAAATTAAAAGAATCCGTATTTGCATCCATACCGGTTGATAAATCTACTTACGATAGTTTAAATATAGGTAATGAAATAGAAGTAGTCTACTTAAAAACACAACCAGAAAACGTAATATCAAAAAAAATGCTTGAATCTTTAATTTATATAAACCCTTTAATTGGAATATTAATCTTAATATTTTTATTCATAAGTGGAACCTTTTTATTAATTAAAAAATAAAATTTTAACTCAAAAAATTAAATCAAAAACTTTTATTAAAAAAATCCCTAAAAATTTGGACTTCAACTCAAATTCTTGCCTTCTTGAAAAAAATATTTTATAATAATTTATATACGGGGATGTAGCTCAGTTGGGAGAGCACTACAATGGCATTGTAGGGGTCGTGGGTTCAAGTCCCATCATCTCCATATTTTCACTTATAGTAAGTAGAAAAGAATATTATTTTTGAACTCTGAGGACCTAGTTTTTTTATTTCATAATCATCTTGCAAAAATATTTTAGCACCCCTTAATATTCCGACTATATCTACCAATGCTTTCTCGTTTGTATAGTATATTGTAATCGAATCATCACTATTAACAGAAAAATCTATCTGATTGAGAAGGCTGTTACGCACAATTTTACATATTTCATTATTAATAGTAATAATACTTAAAAGAAGGTTCTTAGTATTTGAACATCTATTTGTAATATTATTTATAAGTTTAGGAATAAACTCAGTAAGCCAGAAATTTGTAAACTCCGAATTAAAAAAATCATCTGTTTCTTTGATTTGTGATAAGAGCTGTCTTCTTAAGGCTCTATAAGAAGTTTCATCCCATTCTCTATACTTTGAAGTATCAAGCCCCAAAAAATCCTCTATTTCTTTCCAGCACTCAAGCCCATAATTTTTTAGTATCCATTCTTTAATGGCAATTATTACAAAATTACTTTGCATTTTCTCATCTTCATCATTATTTTATACTTAACTTTGTCAAAAGTCAAATTTTTAATACAAAATTTTATATTACTTAAAGTTTAATTAACATTTATTACTTAAGGAAAATTGTGAATTTTTTAGCTGGTATTGTTTTATTTATTAACTCGTTTATTTTATTGTAAATAAAAAGTAAATAAAAATTTGATTATTTCAGTTATTTATTTTATCATTTTTAGATAACTATTTATCGGAGGATAATGTATGAAAAGAATTATTTTTGCCATGCTTGCTCTTGTAACCTTTTCTTGCTCGCTTATTGATGAAAAGGTAATTGCTTCTTATGGCAGTGGAAAAATGAAAGGCACAGTGAAAATCAAAGATGTAAAAGCTGACTTTTTAAACTATGCATTATATGATCAGTCAATCGTTTCAAATGATGTAAACTGGTATAAGGAGTTAATTAGATCAAAATTTGTAATTCCAGAATTACAGTATATCGATTTAGTAGAAAGAGGAATAACAAATTCAACAAATTTCATTTCAAATTTCCAAAAGATGGAAAAAAATATATATGATGGAACTCTCATAAGAAAAGGCCAGGAAATAATCACCGAAATTAGCAAGAAAGGCAAACATAATCTTGCTAGAGCATCTCATATTCTCTTCCTGGTATCAAAATATACAAATGTTAACGGCAAACAAATTGAAAAATCCGAACAGGAATATCAAAAAGAATTGCAGGAAATAGAAAAGAAAGCTGTCAATTTACTTGATAGCCTTAAACAGGCAAAAAATCTTGATAAAGAATTTGCAGAAGCTGCAAAAAATCTTTCAGAAGATCCAGGTAGCAAGAATAATGGAGGGGATCTTGGCTACTTCACCGAAGGAACAATGGTAAAAGAATTTGAGGACGCCGTATTTAATGCAAAAAAGAAAGGTTTAGTAGAAACCCCTGTAAAAACTCCATATGGATTTCATATCATTTATGTAAAGGAACCAGCAAGTAAAAAATCTTTATCTCAGATAAAGTCAAAGGTAGATAAAAACTCATACTCAAGAATTGAAAGAACATTATCTTATAAATTTATGGATAGTTACAAACAAGAAAAGGTGAAGGACCTATTTGAAAGTGATTACGCCAATAAAAAAATTGTACTTGATGGTAACTCATATGAACCAAAAGATATTCCAGATAATGCAAAGGTTGTCGAGGTTTATGGTAAACCATATAGTTGGTCGGAATCAAAAGAAATCATTTCTTTCTATATACCTAACTTTATTGAAACCCTCAATTTTGATAATTTTATTACTCAGATGAATAATCTTAAAAACTTCTTATTCTTCAGAGATATTGCAAAAAACAAAAATTATGACAAATCTGCTAAATTCAAAAAAGATGTAAAAGATAATATAGAAAAATATAGAAAGAATCTTGTTGTTCAAACATACGAAGGAGAACTTTTTGAAAATAGTAAGAATCAGATTGCTGAGAAAGATATCATAGACTATTACAACAAGAATAAAGAAAAATTTACCAAAACAGAAAAAAATAAAAAGATTATCGTCCCATTAAAGGATGCTAAAGAATCAATAATTAACGAACTTGCATTTCAGAACTTACAAACAGAAAAAAGAAAGTGGGAAGATGAACTCAATAAAAAATATCAAATTGTGTTCAGTGATTCTGCAATCAAATCCTTAATCAATATGGAAAAACAAAATATTCAAAAGTTCAAAAGAGAACAACAAAATAAACAACCAAAAAGAAAATAACAAAAAGCCCTGTAGAATCTACAGGGCTTTTCTATTCTATTTTATAAAAACTTCGTGGATTAAATGCCTCTCTTATTCCCTCACCTACAAAAGCAATCAAAAGCAAAATCAAAAACAAGAACAAGGCTGGAAAAATGGAAAGCCAGTAAGAGGAAAGGTTCGCCATTCCTTGTCTTAAAAGTTCCCCAATGCTTGGTGTTGGAGCTGGCAACCCAAATCCAAGAAAATCAAGAGCTGAAAGTGAAAAAATAGCCCCTATAAGATCAAAAGGAAGAAAAGTAATCACTGGAGTTAATGCATTGGGAAGAATGTGATTAAACATAATTTTAAAATCTGAAACCCCAATTGCTCTTGCAGATTCAACAAAAGGCATTTCTTTAATCTTGTAAAATTCAGCTCTTATATAGTAAGAAATACCTATCCAGTCAAAAAAAGAAAAAACAATTATAAGCATAAAAATACTATTTCCAATTGAACTTCCCAGAATAATAACAATATAAAGAAAAGGAAGAGCAGAAATAATCTCTATAATCCTCTGAAATGTAAGATCAAACCACTTTCCTATATATCCCTGTAAAGCTCCTATAAAAACACCAACAGAAATACTAACAAAAGTAATAAGCAAAGCAAAACTAAAACTTATTCTGAAGCCATATATTATTCGTGTCAGAATATCACGACCTCTGTCATCCGTTCCTAAAAGATTTCTAAAAGTTGGTGGAGAAGGAGGGTTTGATGGTAAATTTTCTATAGATTCATATGGAGAATAAGGAATAGGTGGAAAAATTGCAAAATTCTTTTTATTCTCTAAAAATTTTTCACTCTTAACAAATTTCTTATAATCAATTATATCAGTAGCTGAATACCCAAAGTGATCCCCCGAATAAAAAGTAAAAATCGGAAAATACAATTTACCATTGTATTTCAAAATAACTGGCTTATCATTAGCAATAAAATCAGCAAACAAAGAAAAAAAATAGAGCCCCAGTATTAAAATTAAGGAATAATAAGCACGTTTCTGACTTTTAAACTTTTCAATTCTTCTTAATGTTAATGGTGAAAATTTCATATATATCACCTGAATCTTATTCTTGGATCGACAATTACAAGTGCAATATCAGAAAGTATTCTACCAACCAGAACAAGTAAACTCGAAATAAAGGTCAATCCTAAAGCAACAGGATAATCCCTATTAACAATAGCTTCATAACCAAGCAACCCCATTCCATCAATTGTAAAGATAGTCTCAATTAATACTGAGCCAGATAAAATCACAGTTAAAATCATACCAATATTTGTAGCAACAGGAATAAGAGCATTTCTCAAAGCATGTTTAAAGACAGCCTCTTTAAAACTCAATCCTTTCGCAAGTGCTGTTTTAATATAATCTTTTTGCAACTCTTCAAGCATAGAATTTTTCATTAAAAGTGTGAGAGTAGCAAAATTACCTATTAAATAACAGAATACAGGAAGTACCATATGATAAATTACATCAAGCACTTTTCCAAAGAAACTTAAATCCTCAAAATTATCAGAAATTATACCGCTTATAGGAAACAGATTAAGAAAACTCCCTCCACCAAAAAGTACAATAAGGATTACAGCCATTACAAAACCAGGAATAGAATAACCTGCAAATATTAAAAAACTTGTATAATGATCAAATGGTTTATTATTCTCTATTGCCTTTTTTATACCTAAAGGAATACAAATCATATAGCTTAATAAAAACCCAGTTAGCCCAAACATCAAAGAGATAGGAATTCTTGAAACAATTATAGTTAAAACTGGCTTCTCATAAATATAAGAATAGCCAAAATCACCTCTTATTATTTTAGAAAGCCAATCAAAATATCTTATTATCAAAGGTTTATCAAATCCATAATATTGTTTTATTTTTTCAATTTCTTCTGAATAAATCTGAGATTGTGGTTGTGTTGTAGAACCCTCTTTCAACTGGGATTGCTTAAGTTTGTAGATAGCCTGTTCTATAGGCCCACCGGGGACCGCATTCATTATAAGAAAACAAACGAGAGTAATACCAAACAAAGTCGGTAAGATCAATAACAATCTTTTGATAATATAAGATTTCATAAAGTATCCACTATAAGATTCCTTCTATTTTTAGTAATTTTTCTTTTATATTTAATCCTGCACTAAAGCCACCTATACTATTTTTTTGTAAAAAATTCTTCGGTAAAACCCTGTGGCACGGTATAATAATCGGAAATGGATTTAATCCAAGAATTCTTCCAACAGCTCTCTTCAAATTTTTATTGCCCAATTTTTCTGCTAAACCTTCATAACTTATAAAGTTACCATAAGTTATTTTAATCAAAGCCCTATAAACTTTCAACTGGAAATCACTAAAAACACTAAAATCCAATAACTTAAAATCTACATCAAAATTAACTATTTTACCACCAAGATAATCGAAAAATCTTTCAAAAAATTTATTGTAAGAAGTTTTTTCCGGAAATGAAATTTTATCACTATTTGAAAGGTTAATTTTAGTAAAAACATTATTTTCGATGCAAAAAGAAACCCCTATCCCATTATTGGAAAGAAAGAAATTTTCTTTTTGCATAAAAAAACCTTTTCAAAAATTTTTTATCCAATAAAAAAACGGAAGAGGAGGGATTCGAACCCTCGGTACGCTTTTGGCGTACACGTGCCTTCCAAGCACGCTCCTTAAACCACTCGGACACTCTTCCAGCTAAAAAACTATAATATTATAATTTTTTTTTACCTTTCTGTCAAAATATCTAATCTTCCATTATAACATATTGGACCTTTACCCCTCTTATAGCCTCCAGTTTCTCCTTCATTTTCTTATGTTCATTTTGATCACCAATAAGCTGCAAAATCATTAACCCCTTATCACTACAAATATTCTCATTTGCTTCATGCAAACCAAGCCTTGTTTTAACATAACAACCAAACTCCGTAAGAACTTTCTGAACTTCTACAGCCTCATTAAGCCTATTAGTTAATAAAACAATAAGTAATTGATATTTCATAAAGTTCCTCCCTAATTTTCAATATTATACAAAATAAGTATAAATTAGTCAATCAGAATTTATTAAAAAAGCTGAGTTCTCAATTATGAAAAACCCAGCTTTTTTACTATAAAAAAGGAAAAATTTAATCTTTTTGTTTGGTTTGAAAATCTATAAGAACTGCAAACATTAAGATTAAGCCTTTAACAATGTATTGCCAGAAAGTAGGAGTATTAAGTAATACCATTCCATTATCAAGACTTGCCATAATTAAAGCCCCAACAATCGCTCCTGTAACATTACCAACACCACCCATTAAACTTGTCCCGCCTATTACACATGCTGCTATAACATCAAGCTCAAAACCAGTTCCAGCAGATGTAGTTGCTCCATTAAGCCTTGCAGATAAAACAACCCCTCCAATCCCGCAAAGTAGGCCCATAAGCACAAAAGCTATTAATGTATTAAGTTTAATATTTATTCCTGAATACTTTGCTGCCTCAGGATTACCTCCTATTGCATACAAATATCTTCCAAATCTCGTATGTTCACTTATAACCTTAAAAATTACAACAAGAGTAAACAGTAATAAAACTGGAACAGGTATCCCCTCATAACTATTCATAATAAAAACAGCCAATATAATAAGTCCAATTATCAGCAAATTAATAATGAGATCATAAAACAAAGGTTTAGTTTCAAAACCATAATTTATTCTATCCAATCTCTTCTTTATCCTTATAAAAAGAATAAAAATAACTACTATCATAGCAAGTATCCACCCAATAGTCGTGGGTAAAAAAGCCTGCCCAATCTGGACAAATTCATGGCTTAATGGAGAGATTGTTCTACCTTCTGTAATTCCAAGAATTACACCTCTGAATATCATCATCCCACCTAAAGTTACAACAAAAGCTGGAACTTTAAGATAACAAACCCAATCCCCCTGCCATAAACCAATCAATAATCCAACAAGTATAGCAACGGAAACAGCCCCAATTGTTGACCACCCCATCTTAGCCTGTAAGATTGCAGCTATGGCACCGGTCAAACCAACAACAGATCCAATCGACAAATCTATATGCCCGGAAACTATAATCAAAACCATCCCAATTGAAAGAATCCCAGTTATAGACATTTGTCTCGCTAAATTTGAAAGATTTCTTGGAGTGAGAAAGGTATCCTGATTAAGCAAAAAGAAAAGAAGCCATATAGCTATTAAAGCAAAAACCATAACATATGATTTTAAATTTACTTTCACTCTTCTTTTTTCTACTGACATTATTTTCCTCCTGTTGCATAATACATTATTTCTTCCTGTGTTACATTACCACCTTGAAGTTCTCCTGTAATTTTACCCTCTGACATAACCAAAATTCTATCACTCATACCTATTATTTCGGGTAACTCTGAAGAAATCATTACAATACAAACTCCCTTTCTGACAAGTTCATTCATTATCTTATATATTTCTACTTTTGCTCCTACATCTATACCTCTAGTAGGTTCATCAAGAAAAAGTATCTTTGGCTCTGTTAAAAGCCATTTTGCAAGAACAACTTTTTGTTGATTCCCGCCACTTAAATTATTAACCAAGGTTTCAAGAGAAGGTGTTTTTATTCTTAATTCCTCAACAAATTTTTTACCATATTTTATTTCCTCATTTTCATTAATTAAAACTTTTGAAATCTTCTCCATAGCTGAAAGTGTAATATTTTTCATCACATTCATTTTCAAAATGAGTCCATACAACTTCCTATCCTCCGTAACGAGTCCAATACCATATTTTATGGCATCAGCAGGTGAATTAATCTCTATCTTTTTACCTTTAAGATAAATATCGCCTTTTTTTCGGCCAGGATAAGCTCCAAAGATACTGGTTACAAGTTCTGTTCTTCCAGATCCAACAAGCCCTGCAATTCCAAGAATTTCTCCTTCTCTTACTTCAAAAGTAACATTATCAAGCAATAATTCTCCATCCTTTGTAGGATCTTCAACACAAAAATTTTTAACCTGAAGGACAACATTCTTTGGAATATGTTTTTCACGTGGATATAATTCCTTAAGTTCTCTTCCTACCATCATCGAAATAATTTTACTTTCATTCAAATTCTTTACTTCATCAGTTCCTATAGTTTTTCCATCTCTTAAAACAGTAACCCTATCTGCAATTTCAAAAATTTCTTTTAATCTATGAGAAATATAAATACAGGTTACTCCTTCTTTTCTTAATGAACGTAAAATTTCCATAAGATTCTCTGTTTCATTCTCAGATAATGAAGCTGTTGGCTCATCTAAGATAAGAATTTGTGCATTTTTACTCAATGCTTTCACAATTTCAATAAGTTGTTGTTGCCCGACTCCAAGTTCTTTAACTTTTCTATTTACATTTACATCAAGTTTTACTCTCTTTAAAAGTTCGGTACTTGTATAGCAAATTTTATCCCAATCAACAAAAGATTTCATCTTCAATGGTTCATTCCCAAGAAATATATTTTCAGCAATACTCAATTCTTTTATAAGAGTTAATTCCTGATATATTACTGAAATTCCTGCTTCCTCAGAATCTCGAACATTAAGAAATTTTTTTTCTTTTCCATTTATAAAAATTTGACCTTCATAAGAAGAACATGGATAAACTCCACTTAAAATCTTAATTAAAGTTGATTTACCAGCCCCATTTTCTCCAACAAGTGCATGAATTTCTCCTTCACAAACTTTAAAACAAACATTATCAAGTGCTCTCACCCCCGGAAAATCTTTTGTAATACCTTCTGCTTCAAGAATATAATTCATAATAACCTCTTAGTAATTTATTGATCCAGAGGGTAGCTCAATAGCTACCCCTGGACCGAGACTACCCAAAAGCGTTAGCCTCAATAGCACCTCCATTCAAAAGATCCCATCATTTATTTTCCGTAAATATCTTTTTCAGAATGGAACCCATCGGCAACTATAACAGATTTCATATTAGCCTTTGTAACCTGAATAGGAACAAGCATTATAGAAGGAACATCGATTTTGCCATTGTTTACTTTTGTATTAACTTCACTTGCTGGTTTCTTATTAGCCAATTCTAAAGCTGCTTTTGCTGCTGCAGTTGCAAGTTTCTTGATAGGTTTATAAATAGTAACCGCCTGTGTCCCAGCAACTACTCTCTTACATGCTGCAAGCTCTGCATCCTGACCGGTAACCAATACCTTACCAGCAAGTTTCTGCTCGGCAAGAGCCTGAACAGCGCCACCAGCAGTCCCATCATTAGCACATAAGATTACATCTACCTTATTTTTATGCTGGGTTAAACCATTTTCCACATGTTTTAATGCTTTTTCTGGTGACCATCCATCACACCACTGCTCAAATACAACCTTTGCATCAGGATATTTTTTCAACACGTTTTCAAAACCCTGTCTTACAAGAAATGCATTATTATCAGTAGGAGACCCATTAATTATAAAATAATTGCCTTTTGGTTTTAATTTGCAAACATATTCTGCCATGAGTTCTCCAACCTTAACACTATCAAAAGAAACATAGAGATCAAGATCGCAGTTCTTAATCATTCTGTCATAGGCAATAACCGGAATTTTTGCTTTCTGAGCAGATTTTACAATGGAACTTGCTGTTTCACCATTCTGAGCAATTACTACAAGAACATTAACTCCCTTAGTGATAAGATTTTCACACTGGCTATTCTGAAGATTTTCATCACCATTAGCTGACACTACTATAACTTCAGCACCAGCTTTTTCTGCCTCAGCCACAAAAAGATCTCTGTCCACCTTCCATCTTTCTTCTGCAAGAGTAGCAAAAGAAAGACCAATCTTTACCTTTGAGAAACCAGTTACAGAAACAAAGAATAAAAGAAATAAACTAAACACTACCTTCAAAAACTTCTCCATCTTAAACCTCCTTTAAAAATGGAATTTATTTTTATTTTATAATTATTTTTAAATACATTTTAAATAAATTTTAAATATTAAGATTATTTTGTCAATCACCTTAGAGAATGAATTTTTTCACCCATTAAGGTGATTTTTTAATTTTCTTTAAATTTTAACATAAGTTTGAGAAGTTCAATACGATTGTTCACACCAGTTTTTTGATAAATATTGCTGATATGGGTTTTAATGGTATTCACTGAAATGCATAACTTGGAGCAAATTTCTCTGTTATTCTTACCATTAAGTAGCATTATTAATATATCTTTCTCTCTTTTTGAAATATTGAATGATTCACAAAAGCTATCTATAAAAATATTCTTTGTAAGCTCTTTACCAAGCATCATAGACATTTCCGCATCATCATCATAATAATTTTTGGCTTCCTCACAAAAAACCGTTTTGCCATCCCTTACAAATGTTATCATATCAGTTATGTTAAGAATCTCTTTAAGTTTATGCCCAACATAGACAAAAGTCAAATTATAACTTTTTCTTATCTTTTTCAACAACTCAAAAAATTCATCCATCTCTCTTTCAGACAAAACGGCTATCAAATCCTCTAAAATCCATATATTAAGATTTTTAACAATTGCTCTTGCCATTTCGATTTTGTGTTGATCAAAGGTAGTTAAATTTTCTAATTTTAAATTAGGGTTTATATTAAGGCCTACTTCCTCAAGTGCTTTTGAAGTAAAGGAAATACATTTTTTCTTATCTATAAAACCAGCCTTAGTAAATTCACTCCCTAAAAAGACATTTTCCCATATTGACATTTCTTTAACAAATTTTGGTTTTTGATGAATAACAGATATACCTGCCCTTTCACTATCTTTGATAGTATTAAAAGTCTCTTTATTCCCATTGATAAATATATCACCTATATAATTACTCGAAGATATTTCACCAATAAGAATCTTGATTATGGCTTCTATGCTTGATTCATTATCTGCTATAACTGTATGAAATTCATTCTCTTTTACACAAAGGTTGAAATTATTAAGTACTCTTATATTGTTATTAAGTTTGGTAATATCTTTCATCTCAAGTAGATAGGTTTTCATTTCAATAACCTTATTAAAATATATCCAATGAAGTATAAAAGAGATAAAAGAAAAAGTCAATATCAAATTTTTTCTATCCTTTTCAATTTGTAACAAAAGATCAGTTCCGAAGCAAAAATTAAGCCAACCATAAAAAAGTACATAAATCCAAGATGATAAATTTTAAAATTATCAAATTTAAGATAAATAGGAAAATATGAGAATATTCCTGTAATACTTTGAATTATCTTCCATAAAAATTCAACTATAAAATAGAAAAAGTTAAAATTAATAAAAGAGCATAAGTAATTACAAAACAAGAAAATCAAAAAAATTGAAAATAAAGGTATAACAATAAGATTAGAAAGAAAACTAATCAAACTCACACTTCCAAAATAATATAACATCAAAGGTAGAGTGGCCAAATTCGCAGATAATGTAATTGAAAATGATTTTTGAAGAAAAGAAGGAACTTTTTGAAAGAAAAAATCAAAAAAAGTCGAAAAGAAAAATATACCTCCAAAAGCAGCATAAGAAAGCCAGAAACCAATGTTAAATAAAAATTCTGGAAAAACAACCACAGAAATAAAAGCTGTAAACATCATCACATCAAAAATCTCTGGGTTTAACCCCTTTAAATAATAATAGTTTAAAACTACAAACATAAAGCCGGCTCTTAAAACAGAAGGAGATAAGCCAGACAAAAAAATATATAAAACTACAAAAACAGAAGTCAACCAGAAAACTGTTGTTTTACGAAAGAAAAAAGATAAAACAATATTTACAAAGCCAGCAATAATTGCGATGTGAAGCCCAGATAAAGCAAGTAAATGCATAAGTCCTGTTAATCTAAAATTTTCTTTTGTTTCATAATCAAGTGCATATCTATCACCAAAAATGAAACTTTTAACTAAACTTCTGAAATTCTCATTTTCTATTTTTTCTATATGTGCTAAAAGGTTATTCCTTATTTCTGAAAAAAATTTTAATAATAATATTCCTTCTTTTTTTATTTCTATTTCTTTTGCATATATTTTATTCTTTATTATATTACCGGCTATATTAACAATTTGCCCTCTATAAAGATTTATTTCCCTTTCGTATACTATCTCGAAAGGAAAAGCACTGACTATATACTTATCCCCTCTCTTTTCACTGAAATCAGAAATCAAGAATAAAGCATTAATAAATTTTTCATTATAATTAATATAATTATAATTAATATTTTTCTTATAATTAGCAAATACAACCAAAGCAGAAAAAATAAAAAGGAAAATGAATGCTTTTTCGTGCTTAATAATTAATAAAAAGATAAGAAAAGAAATTACAATTAAAGAAAAAATTAACTTATGGCTGAACAGTAAAAAAACAAACAATATAAATATTAAATAATACATATCAGAATAATATGCTTATTCTAGCTCCAAAATAAGAAGGATTTACTCCATTAACTAAATATCCTTCTAGTTCATTAGGAATGTAATGATTCTTTTCCTCTATTGTAAGATATTTGCCAGGCTCACTAATTGAATAATTATTATCCAAAACTGATAAACCCACTCCAAAAACAAAAGAAGCATCAAAAATTAGCATAACGTATCTACCAAGATGAAAACCAAACTGTCCGCTAAGTGGAAAAGTCCATTGCATACAATCTATTTTGTAATTATCTTTCTTAAAAGAAGGAAAATCTAAACCCAATCCAATGCCCCCACCAAGAAGTATATAACCATTAGCAATAAGGTTTAAGTTAAATATCAAATTAAAATTGTATCCACTGAGTTGCCATTTCTGATGTTCACCATAATATAATCTAAAGTCAAAAAGCAACTCACCATCACTATCAGCGACAATCCTAAAAGCAGCTAATCCTGCATAACCATAGTCTTTATCTGAAAAATTCAGATAATATCCTCCAACGTCAAAGGCCGAATCAGGCATACGAGAAGGCTGCTGATATGTATACTCTTGATTATAATTTTGGTTTTGGCTAGAAGAAGGAGCAGATTTCTCTATTGATACCTTTTTTGGTTCATGTTTGGGGATATTTTCTCCTTTTGCCTTTCTTATCAATCTATCAGCAAGCACAGGCATTATGTTTAAGAATTCATCTTTTGTATAGCTATAAACCTGGTCTGCAAATTCTATTATACCTGTTTTTGTATCTATAGACTTTATTGTTATTACATAAAGGACTCCTGTATATGACAGAGAACCAAGCCATATCTTTTCAGCTCCAACTAAAGCACCAATTTTTGTAGCCTGTTCTTCTTCAGTTAAACCTGCAAGACTTAATTTCTGTTCCTCAATAACCTTACCAAGCATCGAACGTTCAACAACGACAAAATACCTTCTATTGACTATTTCAATCTGAAGTGTCTCGGTAAGAAACTCAGTATCTATAGCCTCTTGAGTTCTATTTTCTATCTTAAGAATTGCGATTTTATTTAATTTTTCTTGAGAAAAAGTCAAAGAAATAAAAAGAAATAAAAAAAGAAAAAAATATTTCTTCATGATTCTTACCTCCCAATAATAATTTAAAAATAGAGAATAAAAATCTATTTACCTATACTTAACTACATGAACCTTTTCTATTGTTATAAAACCATCTTTCACAACATTATCAAGAAAATCAAAAAAAGGCTTCAAATTTTCTTCTTTATCAACAATTTCAATAACCAATGGCAAATTATCAGAAATATCTATAAGTTTCAATGCTCGAAGTCTTTTATCTGCTCCAAACCCCATCAACCCTCGTAAGACAGTAGCCCCAGCAATATTCATTTTCCTTGCTTCACTTATAATAAATTCGTAAAGAGGCTTACCCTCATGCTTTGTGTTTTCACTTAAAAATATTCTCACCAGTAAATCATCTTCAATTATTTTCATATCTTTAACCTTAATAAGATTATTTTAGACAACAAAAAACCAATAATTACAAATAATATACCACCTATGTTAGTAAATATCAAATTATATATTGCATACTTCGTTTCTTCATTTCTAAGCAAATTGAAAGTTTCAAGCCCAAAAGAAGAAAAAGTTGTAAAACCACCAAGAATACCAACAAATACAAACATTCTCCATTCTGAAGGCAGAAATCTGTTCTCAATCCACCCCGAAAGAAATCCTATAACAAAACAACCAATCAAATTAACAACAAGAGTTCCAAAAGGAAAGGTTTCCCCCGAAAAATTATAAACGAACCTCGATAGTGAAAATCTCAATACCCCTCCTATTCCGCTCCCAAGAAAAATAAGAAAATATTTCATTATCACTCCAAAAATCAATCTTTTATATCAATTTCATAACCATCCAAAACTTTTAATATAAAATTAGTGAAATAAGCAAAAAAAACTCCAGAAATAAAAGAAAGGAAACATATAAGCAAAAAACTAAAAATGAAATTTAATGTCAATTTCAGAATAGAATATGATGAAGAAAAAATCCCACCTCTAGAAAAAATATTAGTCAACAAAAATATTAATGAACTCAAAAAGAAAAATACTAACGAAAAAGCCATAAATATTATACCTGTTTTAATCACTGGGAGTCTAATTATCTTTATAAACCTTAATTCAATTAGTTTAGCTTGTTTTCTATCATAATTTTCAATATGTTTTATTTCATTAGGATTTAAAGACTTTTTATCTTCGCTTTGAGAATCAAAATTTTGTATCTCTTTCTGGCTAGAATATTCATTTTTATGAATGTCATAACCACAGTATTTACAGAAAGATAAATATTTCGGTGTATCTTTATTACAATTAGGACATAGCATTTCCATATTTCCTATAATTATTTTGCTTTAAATATAACTAAAAATTAACTTTCTTTAATTATATTGAAACACTCGTTTTTTGTCAAAATGTAAAAGAAATTTATTAAAACTTTAATTAGTTTACCAGTCTATAATTAACCTATTAAAAAATTACTATATTAAGAATCAGAAATTAACTCTATCACTTTTTGCCAAAAACAGAAGTTTTTTATATAATAAATATTGCCAAAAATCAATAATTTATGGGGCTTCGATGAAAAAACTCTTTTTTTTAGTCTTATTACTTTGGTGTGGATATATCCGGGGGGAAGATACACCTTTTGATTACTACAAAAATTACTCTTTTAGGAGAGTTGTCAGTTCATTAACCAATAAGAAAGATCTCTCAGCCTATGAAAACTATATTATTGCCACATCATTTTTTAAAATGAAGAAGTATGCCGACGCATTGTTTTATTACTCAAAAGTTAATTTTGATTCTTTTTCAAATAACATTTTCAGAGACAATTTTATTACTTTTTATACAACCTCTCTAAATAACTTTATAGAAGAGGATTCTGCCTCTTATTCAAATTACTTATACATTTCAAATCTTGTATTTTTCTACACAAATAATATATATTTCGATGAAGTAGAAAAAAATTATGTAAATATATTATGGAAAACTAAAGATTTTGATAAACTCGTAAATTATAATTTTATGAATACCAATCTATCATTTTTTAAAACCTTCGCCAGTTTGTTCATAACAAATTCTTTATTCCAAACAGAAGAACCAAATCTTGAAGTTGAAATAAGTAAGTTTTCTATACTACTTGATTATTTTGACTTTCTAGATAGAAAAATAATAGATAATCTTGAACAAAAATACTTTGAAAATCTCATCTCATTTTTAATAAAAAAAGAAAAATTTAAAGAGTTGGAAAATATTTTAAAAGAATATTACGTAAGATTTGGAGAATCTGATTTTTATTACAGAAATTATGCGTTTACACAATACAGACTTGGTAACAAAAATGAAGCAATTGAGTTATTAGAAAATTACATCAAAAATGGGACTCGAGTAAGCTGGCAATCTTTTAAAACATTTCTCGACTTACTTCTTAAAGAAAAATTAGATGAAAAGGCATATTCTTACCTTAAAAAATATAAAGATTTTTATGGTCCTTCATATTATGATTACTGGATAAGAGTTTTAAAGAGAACTGATAGATATCTCGAATTATATAATTGGTACTTAAAACTTTCCCAGAGAGTCGGTATACTCCCCGAATATGAAAGAGAGGTTTTCAGAACACTTCTCAGAAATAATCTTTCGCTCGCAAAAAAAATGGCTAGTTCACTCAAAGGAAACAACAAATTTTATTATACATATTCACTTGCACTAATTAATTATCAAAATAAAAATTATAAATCAGCTTATACAAATTTTCTTACAATAGTAATTGACTACCCTTTCACATACGAATGGATAGTTTCATTAAAATATGAAAAAGAATTAAGAGAAAACAATAAAAAACTTTTCTATGAAAAAATAGCCACAAAAATAGGAACTTTGAATGGGAAAAAGAACTTTTCAAAAGATGATTTGCTTTTCTATTATGCCATAGACTATTATTATCCTGAATTAAAAAATAAATATAAAAATTTGTTTAATAAACTATCAATAGCAATAATAAATTTTCAAAATAATTTTTCAAACAATATAGTAAGAAGTGAAAAAATCGACAACAAATTTGATAAGTTTATTGAGCTTGAAAAAAACCTTCCCGACTATATGTGCCTTGAAAGAATAAAACTTTTAGAAAAAGTATTTGATAAAAAATATAATCTTTCTCTTTTTTACGATAACTATGACTTTTTTACCAACAGAGGCATGGAACATTATATAGTTTCATATATGAATGGATTTATAATAAATTATCTTGAGAAGAAAGATTATTTTATTCTACTTAATAAAAATGATATTTTAAAAATTTTTCCCACAAATCATCTTGAAAAGATAGAAACATACATAACAGATAAAGATATGGCATTATGGGCTATATCTTTTGTGAGAGAGGAAAGCCACTTCAGAAAGGAAGTAGTATCCTGGGCAAATGCTATAGGTATAGCTCAAATAATACCACCTACCTTTGAAATGATCAAAAAGGCAATGAAACTCGATATAAATATATATGACTTTGATGATAATCTACTTGCTGGAATTTATCACTTCAAATATTTACTTAATAAATATAGGGGAAATATTTTTTATGCTGTTGCAGCTTATAATAGTGGAGAAGGAAGTGTAAATAAATGGAAACAAAAGTATAATTATATAGATGAACTATGGGCAGAATGTGTCGAATACAATGAAACTTATTATTATATCCGCAAAATAATCTTCTCCCACTTCATTTATGAATATCTGGTTAAGTAAACTATCTCGCTCCGTTTATAATTAAAGGCAACCCTGTAGCATTAGGACTTGTTGGCATAATTATAAAAGTAGCGTTAGATGAATTCGCAAGATTCTTATAAACTTGGATCGCCTCAAGTTGTATATAATATGGTGTAAGAGTAGAATTTATAATTCTTTGAGCTTCAGCGAGCCCTTTAGCCTCAATCACTTTTATTCTTGCTTCTTCCTCTGCCTTTTGCTTTTTAAACTCCATTGCCTCTGCTTCCTGCTGGGCTTTTAATTTCATCTGTATGGCATCCTCGACTTCCTGTGGGAGCAATATCGCCCTGATAAGAAAACTATCAATAACCACCCCCTTCTCCGAAAGTTTCTCAATCAATATTTTTTCAATCTCTTTTGCTATTTCTTCTCTTTTGGAAGAATAAATCTCTTCCGCTTTGTATTTACTAATAACATTTCTTATCTCTGTTCTTATAATAGGCAAAATTATTTTGTTTAATAACTCATTAAGACTTGTAGCATAAAGTGAATATATTTTAGGAGCCATAGCTTCATTTATTTTATAAAGAGTAGTACAATCTAAAGAAATCGTAAGCCCATTCTGTGTCCTTGCATTGACAATATTTGAATCAGCAAGTGTTAATTCTTGAAGTCTGGTAGGGAAATATACTATTTTCACATAAGGAGGAACAAAATTTACTCCGCTTTTTAATGTTCTATCAGAAACATGGCCAAGAAAAATATAAATACCAGTATAACCTGCCGGTATCACAATTACAGTAGAAATAAGAAGGAGTACTAAACCAACCGAAAAAACAAAAATAGAAAACAATCTTCCGAGTTTTTTAAAAGGTTTTACAAAAAGTATGATAGAAATTATAATTAATAGTATTGAAATTAAAAACTTCATCATTTTTTCCTCCTATGCCATATTTTAAATCTATATAAAACTAAATGCAAGAAAAGGGAGATAGTTATGAAGAAATTTATTTTTCTAATGCTTTTGACAGGTATTTCTTTTGGTTTTGATTATAAGGAGGATTTATTTGAAAAAAGAAATGCAATTGTAGTTGAAGTAAGCGACGGAGACACAATTAAAGTGAAACTAAATGGAAAAATCGAAAAAGTTAGACTTTCCTTTGTTGATACAATGGAAAGCAAAAAAAATAAAAAAGCAAAGAAAGATTTTAACTCAACCTATGAAAATGTAAGATTTAACGAAATTATAGAATATGGGAAAAAAGCAAAAAATTTTTTAAAGAGAGAGCTTCCTAACGGAACAAGAGTTCTCCTCTATATACCGTTAGAAAAACCTAGAGATAGTTTTAAAAGAATACTCGCTATAGTAGTAAAAGAAAAAGATAAAAAAGTCATTAACGAAATTTTACTGCTTAACGGACTGGCAAGAACATATTATCTTAAAGACGCTCCAGAAGATTTAAGAGAGTATTATTTAAAACTTGAAAGAAAAGCACAGGAAGAAAATTTAGGAATTTGGAAAATTATCATAAAAAAGTAGTAAAAAAAAACCTACTAAAAAAATTTTTTTCTTAAAATTATTGACATATTTTAAAAAAAGTTTTAATCTATATAAAATAAAAAAGTTTTTTGGAATTTTTTATGGATATTATCAAGGATAAAAAAATAGGTGTGCTCTGTGGTGGACTTTCTTCTGAAAGAGAAATTTCTCTTCGTTCCGGTAAGAATGTTTATAATACCCTTAAAAACATGGGACTTAATACAATAATGATAGACGTTGATAGAGATATTGTAAGCAAATTAAAGGAAGAAAAGATAGATATAGCATTCATAATGCTTCATGGGCGTTACGGAGAGGATGGTTGTATTCAGGGGCTTCTTGAAATACTTGATATCCCCTATACAGGTCCCGGTGTTTTAGCAAGTTCAGTAGGTATGAATAAAAGAATAACCAAAAGAATCCTTTCTGCTAAAGGTATACCTGTTCCGGAATCAATAGATGTAAACTTTGAAAACCCAGATGAAACAATTGATTACATTAAAAATAAAATCAAATTTCCAGTGATTATTAAACCAAACTGTGAAGGTTCAAGTATCGGGGTAATAAAGATAGAAAATGAAAATAAATTAAGAGAGGTCCTTTCAAACTATCAATTTAAAGACAGTTTTATAGAAAAATATGTAGAGGGTAAAGAGGTTACAGCAGGTGGTATTCTTACAAAAGAAGGCTTTATTGACCTACCACTTCTTGGTTTGATCCCACAAAATGAGTTTTATGATTTTGATGCAAAATACACAAAAGGCAAAACTATAATGGAATTACCAGCTCAGGTTTCAAAATCGGTTGAGGAAAAGATAAAAAGATATATTGAAACAACTTTCTATGAACTTGACCTTTATGGAGTCGCAAGACTTGATGTTATAATTGATAAAGATGATAATCCATATTTTCTTGAAGTAAACACGATACCCGGTATGACAGAAACAAGTGACATACCAGCAATGGCAAAAGCAAAAGGTATGAGTATGGAAGAGCTTGTATCATTGATTTTAAAAAGTGCCTTTAAGTAAAAGAAATAATTGGTTACCTCTTTTTAGGAGAAATTGTTATATGAAAATAGGTTTATATTTTAATTTTAAAACCTTAGAGTTTTAGAATTATGAGAAAAGGGACTATTATTTTTTCGAGATTTATTATTATTGTTTTCTTTTTGTTTTTAATTTCAGGTTTGCATTATGGATTCTATCTTATTCTTTTAAACACGGACGCATTTGCTCTTAAAGAAATTAAAGTAATTGGTAACAGATTTTTTCCCACAGAGAGCGTTATTATTAATTCAGGAATTGTAAAAGGAATTAATATTATGCAAATTAATCTCAAAGAAGTAGCATCAAGACTTAAAAAAAATTCATTTGTAAAAGATGTGGAAGTTAAAAGAATTTTTCCGGACAAAATAGAAATAATTATAAAAGAGAAGGATGCTGTGGCAAATTTTAACTACAATGGAAGCTACTTTGTAATAGACAAAGATGGTGTTTTTTTAACAAACGGTATATATATATTAGCCCCCTATCTTGAAGTTGATTATATTCCTTTAATTGAAAATGGAAAAGTTAAGGATGAATTTATTACATTCAATTTAGCAAATATATTTGATTATGGTAAACTGGATAAATTTGAAAAAATTTTAATAAAAAAAGACAGTGGAATCTTTATAAACTTAAAAAATCCAAAAAATACAACCTTTTTTGCCGGTAAAAAAATACTTGATGAAAATATTCTGGATAGAATATTTTATCTTGCTGACTATATTACCTCAAACAATATAAACATTAAACTGGTTGATTTAAGAAAAGAAAATGCCATAGGCATTTCAAATAATTAATATGGAGGTATAAGTGGAATCAAAAATTTTAGTAGGAATGGATATAGGAACAACAAAGGTATGTACTGTAATTTCAAAAATAAATGAAGTTAACGAACTTGAAATAATTGGTGTAGGTCTTGTACCTTCCAGAGGACTCAGAAAGGGCGTAGTCATAAATATTGAAACTACAGCAGCTTCAATAGCTTCATCAGTAGAAAAAGCCGAAATTCAGGCTGGCATCGAAGTTAAGGGAGCCTATATTGGAATTTCAGGTGGACATGTAGAGGGCATAACAAGCAAAGGTGTTATTGCAATAGCAGATAAAAATAAAGAGATTACTGATGCAGATGTCCGAAGAGTAATTGATGCTGCCATGGCAATAGTTATACCCGTTGATAGAGAAGTTGTCCATGTTATACCACAGGAGTTTATTGTAGATAGTCAGGCAGGTGTCAAGAACCCGGTAGGTATGTCTGGGATAAGACTTGAAGCAGTTGTAAATATAATAACCGCTGCAGCATCTTCAATAAACAACGTAGTAAAAAGTGTTAATAGAGCAGGTTATGAGACTCTCGACATTATCCTTGAACCACTCGCTGCAGCCCAGGCGGTCTTAACAGAAGAAGAAAAAGAACTTGGAGTAGCCCTACTTGATATAGGTGGTGGAACAACCGATTATATAATTTTTGAAAATGGTAGCACAAGAAGAACTGGTGTTATCTCACTTGGGGGAAACCAAATAACAAATGATATAGCATTTGTCCTCAAAACTCCAACAAATTCAGCCGAAGAATTAAAGAAAAGATATGGTGCTGCTATTTCAGATTATATTTCTGAAGATGAAGAAATCGAAATACCGGGGCTTGGTGGTAGAACCCCAACAATAGAAAAAAGAAAAAAACTTGTAGAAGTTATAGAAGCAAGAATAGAAGAGATTTTTGAAATTGTCAATCTGGAATTTGAAAAAAGTGGACTTAAACCATATTTACCTGCAGGAATAGTACTCACAGGCGGAGTAGCATTAACTCCTTATATAAGTGATCTGGCAAGTGAGGTTTTTGGTTTACCTGTAAGAATTGGCAAACCAATAGGTATCGAAGGTCTTAAAGATATAGTTGAGAGCCCTATTTACTCAACAGCAGTTGGTCTTGCACTCTATGCCAAAAACCACTTACCAAGGCTTGGCCCTGTAAATACAAAAGATGAAGACAAAAATTTTAAGTCTATAATAGATAGAATCAGAGAATGGTTTAACGAATTTTTTTAAGAATTTATAAATATCCGGGAGGGGAATTATGTTATATGAGAATTTTAATGAACTAAACCATGCTTCAGCGGACTTATTTTCTGATGTTAATGAAGAACCAATAACTAGAATTAAAGTTGTTGGTATTGGTGGTGCTGGTTGTAACGCAGTAAACAGAATGATTCAGGATGGATTGA
Source organism: Brevinematales bacterium (assembly GCA_026417755.1). Classification (GTDB taxonomy): domain Bacteria; phylum Spirochaetota; class Brevinematia; order Brevinematales; family JAOACQ01; genus JAOACQ01. The sequence continues at coordinate 39,243 of JAOACQ010000110.1, forward strand.
GCAATGTAGAGTTTGTAGCTGTTAACACAGATCTTCAGGTTTTAAAAAACTCCCTTGCCAAGATCAAAATGCAGATTGGTGCAAGATCTACAAGAGGACTTGGAGCAGGAGCAAAACCAGAAGTAGGAGAAAAGGCTGCCCAGGAGGATATTGAGGAGATTAAGACTTTATTTAGTAAGACAGATATGATATTTATCACTGCTGGTATGGGTGGAGGAACAGGTACAGGTGCAGCTCCAGTTTTTGCAAAAGTTGCAAAAGAAATGGGTATCTTAACGGTTGCTGTTGTTACACTTCCTTTTGACTTTGAGGGAAAACAAAGAATCGACAGAGCAATGCAGGGCATTAACAAACTTAAAGAAAATGTTGATACTATGATTGTAATCTCAAACTCAAGAATCTTTAAAGTTATTGAGAGAAAAGCACACATCAAAAATGCCTTTCACAAAATTGATGAAGTTTTAAAACATGCTGTTCAGGGAATTTCAAGCATTATAACTGATGTCGGAATCATTAATGTGGACTTTGCTGATGTTAGAACTGTTCTGTCAAACAAGGGAGAGGCTATAATGGGTGTAGGTATAGGTGAAGGTGAAAATAGAGCAGTTGAAGCAGCAAAACTTGCGCTTGAAAATCCTCTTATAGAAAATACTTCTTTCAAAAATGCTGCCGCTGTGCTCGTTAATATAGTAGGTGGAAATGACTTCTCAATGAGCGAATATTATGAAGCCGCACAAACAATAACAGAATTCTGTAGACCAGATGCCGAAATCATCGTCGGTGTGAATGTCGATGATAACTTAAAGGATAAGGTTAAAATTATTCTTATCGCAACAGGTTTCCAGAAAGAAGAAACTGAAGTATGCAAAAATCCTTTATCTTTTGACAATGCTATAGAGGATAGAAAAGTTCTCTCTATTTCCGAAATAAGAAGAGAAAGAATGAAAAATAGAATTAACATTGATCAAACTTTTGTAAACAGAAGTTTACTTGATGAAGATTATGAAACTCCATCTTTCTATAGGAGGCAAAATAAGGTTAATTAAATTTTTGATTTAAGATAAAAACAATCACCTATAGTTTTTATCTTGATTAAATTTTTATTAAAAAGATTATATACTGCAAGTTTAATCTCTTCAGGGGAAGTGCCACGTAGTTTTTTGTAGCCTGAAAATATCCTATACTTGAGGCTTTTCCCCTGAAGAATATCTGTCAACATATCAAAATCCATCCAGAATATTTTTGATAAGGTGGCAAGGATAGTTTTTTCAATAGAGTTTAATTTTTCTTTTTCAGGAACACATCTATCACATTTTTTACACTCCTTTTTTTCTTCTCCAAAATAATCAAGTAAAAAAGAAAATCTACAACCATCATAAAATATAAAATTCTTCATTGTTTGAATTTTTTTAATTTCAATTAACCTCTTCCTTTTATTCAAATAGTAAATCTTTAAAATTTTCATTATCTCACTTACAACAGTCTTTAAATCGTATTTAATAATCCTTTTAAGGTAATTTTTGAGCTTTACTTTCAAGAAATTAAGAGTTAAATATTTTTTGGTAAGCATTTTTTGATAATTATTTAAATCTTGAAAAGATACTAAAAAAATACACTCTGAAATTTCACCATCCCTTCCACCTCTCCCTATCTCCTGAAAATATTCCTCAATCTCATAAGGCAAACCAAAATGTATAATCTGCCTGATATCTTTCTTATCAATACCCATACCAAAAGCACTTGTCGCAATCATAATATTTGATCCCCCTGTTATAAATTTTTCCTGATTAATATTTTTTTCTTCCGATGTTAAGTCTGCATGATAAATTAGAGGATATAATTTATGATAATTTAGCAAATTATTAAGTCTATAAAGTAAAATTTTAGAACCTGTAAATATAATTGTATTCTTTCCCTTAACTTTATTTTTAATCTCTTCTTCTTTTTCTTCTGTCAGTTTAACACTTATCTTCAAGTTATCCCTATAAATAGTCTTTTTAAAAATTTTGGCATCATTTATGTTAAGATAAAATTTAATATCATTTATTATTATTTTATTAGCCGTTGCAGTAAAAGCAGAAATAACCTCTATATCAAACTTTTTTATAAATTTTATTATTTCAAGATAAGAACTTCTGAAAGAATTACCCCAAAGAGAAATACAATGTGCCTCATCTATAACAAGCATTGAAATTTTTACTTTTCTTAAAGAATTAATAAAGTTTTTATTTAAAAGCCTTTCTGGAGTAACATAAATTATTTTATAATTTTCTATATTATTAAGAATATTATCAATTTCATTTTTATCTTTAGTAGAAGCTAAGTAATCTACATTTAATAAATTATAACGATTTTTGAGATTTTCGACCTGATCCTTCATAAGAGAAATAATAGGACTCACAACTATTGTCACACCATCAAAAATCAAAGCTGGAACTTGATAACATAAAGACTTCCCCCCACCTGTCGGCATTATAGCAATAGTATTTTGTCGAGAAATTATAGAATTGATAACCTCAAATTGCAAATCATACAACTTTTCTATGCCAAAAACATTTCTGGATACTTCAAAAATTTTTTCCATAAGTCATTAAAATTTTGATTTATTAATATTTTGCTTTATAATTATATAAATTTCAAGTTTAAGGAATATTATGTTAACACCAGACTTTATAACAGAAAGTTTGAATGTTCAACCAGTCATAATAGGGGAAATAAGAAAAGATATATCACTTAAAATATCTATCGATTCAAGAGAAATTGATGAAAATTCTTGCTTTCTTGCTATCAAAGGAGAAAGATTCGATGGACATAATTTTGTAAAAGATTGTGTTAACAAAGGAGTAAAATATTTTATTTTAAACAAAAAATATAAAAACAAAATAAAAGAAAATGGATATTTCTGGTTTGTGAAAGACAACATAAAAGCTCTCGGGCAACTTGCTAAAAAATATAAAAACGAAATTTTTGCAAATTCTGTAGCAATAACTGGTAGCTCTGGAAAAACAACAACAAGAGAACTAATCGTTTCAATACTTTCAAAAAAATACAATATCCATACCGCAAAGAAAAACTTCAATAACGAAATAGGTTTGCCCCTTACCATACTTGAGGCCAAACCAGAAACACACATTTTTGTATTAGAACTTGGTATGAACCATAGAGGTGAAATTCACCGACTATCAAAGATTGTATCTCCCTTTGCCTCAGTAATAACAAATATCGGCTATGCACATATTGGAAATCTTGGAAGTAGAGAAAATATTGCAAAAGCAAAAGCAGAAATATTTGATGGAATGAATAAAGGTGGTTACGCCTTTTTGAATAAAGATGATGATTTTTATGAATTCTTAAAGAAAATTTCTCCCTGTGAGGTTATTGACTTTTCTATAAAAGATATTCAAATAATTGAAAATAAAGGTATAGATGGTTTTACTATAGATTATAAAGGGGAAAAAATAGAATTTTCTCTTCCTGGATTTCATAATATTTCAAATCTTGCAGCAGCATTAAAAGTTGCTGAGTTCTTCAATGTAGACCCAAAAAATATTGCTGAAGCTATAAAAAATTTCAAACCGGTAAAAGGTAGAAATGAAGTAGTTAAAGGTAAAATAACCCTCATCAATGATGCATACAACGCAAATCCAGCTTCAATGAAAGCTAGTCTTCTTGTGTTATCATCTTCTAATAAAGGCCGAAAAATTGCTGTACTATCAGATATGCTTGAACTGGGAAAGTATGAAGTTAAGTTACATGAAGAATTAGGAGAATGGATTAATACCCAAAAACCATGCGAAACAATTTTTTGTTATGGAAAATTAAGCAAGATTATGGCTGATAAAATAAAAAACATCAAAGTTTTTTGGTTCGATAATAAAGAAAAAATGATTGAAGAATTAAAATCTTTTGTGCAGGAAGGAGATATAATTCTATTTAAGGCATCACACAGTATGGGACTTGAAGAAGTTTTTGATAGACTTCGTTCTTTTAAATCCAATTAATCTATAACATAATTCCTATGCTAGACTTACACAACTCAAGTTTTAAGTATTCTTTTTTGACTTATTTAATACAAAGTTATCAAACTTCTTCCAGACTTCTTCTGGCTCACACCCATCTTCATCTTTTATTATGAGATAATAACAGGGTGAAGAATTATTCAGAACACACTTATCAATATTCATTTCTTTTGAGCTATCAACATTGCAACGGGGCAAAGAACATTTAAGAAGTAAACTTTTCATATTCTCCTCCAGTATATTTCTCCCCCGAACAATACTTTTATATTATAACAATATTTTACTTTTTTCTCAATCTGTTTTTTATATATTTTATTGTAAACCTAATTTAAATTTTGGTTGACAATTTTTTAACTTTATTTTATAATAACTCAATATGGAAAAAGATATTAAAGATCTATTAAATCTTGACCTATTTGAATTATTAAAAATAGCTAGTGATAAAAAAAGCAAATATGCAAGAGATATTCATATTTGCTCAATAATAAATGCTAAATCCGGTTTATGCACTGAAAACTGCACTTATTGTGCTCAATCTCCTTTTAATAAAGCAAAAATAGAAAAATATTCTCTTTTAAATTTTGATAGAATATATGAAGCTGCCTCAAAAACTTATGAAAATGGAATAAGACATTTTGGAATAGTTACAAGTGGTTATGGATATCCAAAACCAAACAAAGAGTTTGAGGAAATTTTAAATATTATTGTTAAACTGAAAAGCAAGTTACCAGAACTTGAAATCTGTGCTTCCTTAGGAATATTAAGTGAGGAAACCGTAAAATTAATTGTTGAGGCACAAATTTCTGAATACAACCATAATCTTCAAGTTATTCCCGAAAAATATAAATCATTAATTGCTACAACCCACTCCATTGAAGAACGAATCAATACTATCAGGGAATTAAAAAAATACCCCATAAAAGTTTGTTCTGGTGCTATAATAGGGCTCGGAGAAACGATGGATGATAGAATAAAACTTGCCTTTTTCCTAAAAGAACTCGATGTAGATATTGTTCCAATAAATGTACTTATTCCTATTAAAGGAACAAAATTTGAAGATAAAAATTATATCACAGCAATAGAAGTTATAAAAACTTTTGCTATATATAGAATCATCCTTAAAGATAAGATAATAAAATTTGCTGCCGGCAGAGAAACTATTATGAAAGATTTTCAAGGGCTTATAATGCTTTCTTCTGCTAATGGATTTCTTACAGGTGGTTATCTCACAACTAGAGGAAGGAGTATCGAAGAAGATCTTCAATTTTTGAAAGAATTGGACTTTTTTTATTAAAAAACTCTTTTTTATTCTGCAACTTAACTCTTACCCTCTTAAGCAGTGTGATTGGTATCTTATATATTATAAAATTTACTTTTTAACTTTAATCTCTGTAAAAACTTCGTCTTTTGTCTCGATTATAGCTATCCCTCTTTTTTTGATAAAATAAAGGAAATATTCAATTTTGTTAAGTTTTAATTTTGCCTTTATTACCTGAGAGAGTTTTACTTTAGTTATTGGGTGAGTGAACTCGTTATAATCCTTTAAGAAGGAAAAATAAATATTTTCTCCTATCTTAATGTCTTTATTAAAATTAATCACTGGAGAAAAGATAAGTATGTTTTCAGTTAACATTCTTTCATAAAAATTGTCTTTAATAGCTGAAAGATACACTTCCCTTTCATAATTTGCCCAGAATATTAAGTTTATTTCATTTATATTATTATACTTAATAATCCAAACTATCCATATTCCATAATCTTCCCAATTTTCTGGAAGTATAAGTCTTTGTGATAATTCAATACTATTACTTTTCTCTGAAACTAAAGTATACTTAATATCACTCCCAACAGGAAAAAAATCATTTTCAGGAAAATTTAATGCAAAAATTTGAGAAACAGCAAAAAAAATAAGTAAAATCTTAATATGAGTTGTCATGGAACTCTTCAATCTCACTTTCTATATTTTCTATTGTAGAATTTGCAAGTTGAGAAGTAAAATCCTGCCTATCATTAAAAATAGCTGAATATTTCTCATAAACTTCAAAAGTTTTTTCTTTCTGTCCAGCATTTTCATATATTTTTGCAAGCAAAATGACGATTCTTGGGTCATTGGGAAATTTACCTAAATATTCTTCACAAAGATTAATCCCTTTTTTCCACTCTTTCTTTTCCATATAAATTCTTATCAATCCTATAACGGCATACCTTGATGGATTCTCTTTCATAATTTCAGTATAAATGTTTTCTGCTTCATCATATTTTGATAACCTTGTATAACAATCTGCAAGCCTCGTTGCTATCCTATCATTTCTTGGATCATTGTTGTATAATTTTTTCCAATACTTCAAGGCATCTCTATATCTTCTTTTTCCTCTTAAAGCATCCGCTATACCATACAATGCATAAAAATTGTTTCTATCTATCTCGAGGGCTTTCTGATAATAGTCTATAGCTTTATCAAACTGTTTCCAGTTTCTATAAATATTTCCAACCATAGTAAGTATATTAATAAATTTTGGATTAATCTCAAGCAATGTCTTCCAGTATTCAAGTGCACGATTATACTTTTTATGTTTGTAATATAGATCCCCTATTCCCATAAGGGCAAATTTATTCTTTGGATTTATATTTAAAGCCATAAGATAATATTTTTCGGCACTTTCATAGTCATTCTTTTTTCTGTAAGCATCAGCAATTCTTGTAATTACCAGATAATCGTTTGGTTCTATTTCAAGAAGTTTAAACCAGTAAAAAAGTGCCTTGTCCCAATCCTTAAGCCCTCTATAACTATCAGCAAGCCCAGCCAACGCCGATTTAAAGTTTGGTTCTAATGATAGTATTTCCTCATAAATTGGGATTGCTTCCTCAAAATATAGTTGTTCTCTAAGAGAATCTGCATATCCCAACTTAGCTTTTATGATAAGATCTTTATCATCAATTTTATCTTTCTCAAGGCTTGATAAAATATCAGTAAATAATTTTTGACTTTCTTCAAATTCCTGTTCCTTTAATAAATTATAAGCCTTTTCTAATTTTTCAATCAAACTTTCCATTTTGTTACCTCCAATAAATTAATTCAACCAATATACAAGCCCCATCTCATAAGGATGTGATAGATATCTGTTAAATGGCACAACCCTTATAGTAAACTCATATCTACCCCCATTCTCAGGCTTAAGAGTCGTAGAGAATCTTGCCCGTCCATTTCCCAACTCTTCTTTTTTATCCATTACCGCTACAAGATTATCTACTATAACTTTCCCTTTATCATCTATTTTTCTATAGAAAACTTCCACATTAACATCTTCACTTTTTATTCCCCCAAGTCTGACAATTGCAGAAATCTCTATACCGTTTGCTATAGTAGTTTCGATTGTATCTCCTGTCGGTTTTACAGAATCAATTTCTATAGAAATATTGTTCCATAGATTTGTAATATAATTTTTCCACAATGTAATCTCTTTCGATATCTTATAGTTGTCTTTTTTAAATTCCTCTTCCTGCCTTATAGAAGGAACATAAAGTTTCTGTGTATATTCCTTAACCATTCTATCCGGACTGAAATTTGGCAACACTGTTTTAATGGATTCTTTCATCTTTTTAACCCCTTTGATGGGAATATTTTTTTCATTTCTTTCATAATAGAGTGGTATAATTTCTTTCTCAAGTTTACTATAAATATCAAGAGCATCTTCCCTATCCTGGAGTTCTTGGTCTGGATAATCAATATCCCTCCCTATAGACCAACCACATTCTGGATTCATTGCAAAAGCCTCTCGCCACCAACCATCCAGGACACTAAAGTTTATAATACCGTTTACAGGCCCTTTCTGTCCACTTGTCCCACTTGCCTCAAGAGGCCTTCGAGGAGTATTGAGCCATATATCAACCCCTTGAACAAGATACCTGGCAACATTAAGATCATAATCCTCAACAAAGAATATCTTACCTTTAAAACCAGTTTGTTTTGCAAGATCAAAAATCTGTTTTATAAATTGTTGGCCGGGTGTATCTTTAGGGTGAGCTTTACCTGCAAAAACGATCTGAAGAGGCATATCAGGATTATTAAGTATCTTTTTAATCCTCTCAATATCTTTAAAAATCAAAATTGCTCTTTTATATGTTGCAAATCTCCTTGCAAATCCTATAGTAAGAACATCAGGACTCAACAATTCTCCTAGTTCATCTTCTATTTCAACATATGAAACACCATGTCTTATCCATTCTTCTTTTGCTCTCTTTCTGACAAAATCCACCATCTTAATCTTTAATTTTTTATGAACTTCCCACAACTCCTCATCGGGTATAGAATCAATCTTATTAAAAAATTCCTTATTGTTTAAATTTTCTTTCCAGTTTTTACCTAAGTATTTGTCAAATAGGAATGACATTTCAGGTGCAAGCCAGCTTTCAGTATGAACTCCATTTGTAATATGAGTTATAGGATTTTGTTCAGCTGGAATTTGCTCCCAAACTTTCTGCCAGAGTTTCCTTGAAACGTGTCCGTGAAGCTCACTTACACCATTTGCCCTTCCAGCAAGTTTCAAGGCTAAAACAGTTAAACTAAAAATCTGATAACCATGTGGATCTATTTCTTTTCCAAGATCCATAAATTCATTCTCTGAAATTTTTACACTTTCCCAATACTGCTTAAAATATTTAGCTTGAAGTTGAAGAGGAAACGCATCATTACCGGCTGGGACAGGAGTATGAGTTGTAAATATTGTGCTTGATCTGATGTAATTTAAGGCTTCGTAGAAACTAAGATTATTATTAACTACTAATTCTCTTATTCTTTCAAGCCCCAGAAAAACAGAGTGCCCTTCATTCATATGCCATATATCAGGGTTGTACCCAAGTTCTCTTAAAGCCTTTACACCACCCATCCCAAGAAATATTTCCTGGGTGATTCTCATTTCCTGGTCTCCACCATAAAGCTGAGAAGTAAACCATCTATCTTCTTCTCTATTTTCTGGAACGTTTGTATCAAGAAGAATCAAAGTTACTCTTCCAACATTAACTTTCCAGATATTTGCAAAAACTTTTCTTCCCGGTAAATCAACCGAAATACGTGCCTGCTTGCCATCCTTCATTACTTTCTGCAAAGGAAGTTGGCTAAAATCAAGATTATAATAAATAGCCTCCTGCCAACCTTCTGGATTTATTCTCTGGGTAAAATAACCCTGTTTATAAAGTAAACCAACTCCAACAAGAGGAAGACCAATGTCACTGGCACTTTTAAGATGATCACCCGCAAGAACACCAAGCCCACCAGAGTAGATAGTGAGGGATTCATGAAAACCATATTCTGCAGAAAAATAGGCTACGAGTTTATTTTTATACTCAGGAAAATTTTTGTTAAACCAGGTATTTTCTTCATTTATATAATTATCAAATTCTTTACAAACCTTTTCATATAACTCCAAATAACTTTTGTCTTCTGAAACCCTAACAAGTGATTTTTGATCTATTTCAAGAAGAAATTTAACAGGGTTATGATAAACCCTTTCCCACAAATCAGGATCAATTCTGATAAAAAGTTGTTGAGCATCATAATTCCATACCCACCAGAGATTATACGCAAGTTCCTTAATTCTTGAAATGTTTTGTGGTAGAGAAGGTTCTACTTTAAGAGTCCCCACATATTTCATATAAACCCCTATAATAAAGACTATAAATAATTCTAACAAATATTTTACAATAAATCAATCGTTTTTGCAAAAATAGTTCCTATTTAATTTTCCTTATCAAATAGACATATTCAATAATTTCAAGAAATACCAACTCAAGTTCAAGAAAATTTAATTTTTCTTTTTTGAAAAAATATTCAAAAAAACCTTTAACAAATGGATTTAAATTAATAGAAATTTGAGAAAAAATGTTGAAAAAATTTCTTTGAATATTTTTGAGGGTTAAATTTTTCTTATCAATTATGTTTTGAATTATTGAATTTTTCATTTCTTTTAATACTCTTTTGTCCTGAATGTTAATTAAATTACTACACATAAGTTTAAACGCCTTTTTGATAGTAGATATAAGTAACTTTTCTTTTTCATCTTCATCTTCAACACTTGCAAAATTATAAAATGTTTTCTTAACATCAAATAATATTGATAAATAAAATAAAATTTCATTCTTAATCAGCTCATCCTTAATTTTTGAGTATCTTTTTAAGATAACCGGTATTGATTCAAGAACCTTTCCCCTTGAAAGAATTTCAAGGTAAACAAGAAACAAACTTATATCCTCTTCATTTTTTATTTTTTCAAGAGCCATTTTTTTGACTTCTATATTTATCATAAAGGCAAGAGAATGTAAAGATTCCATTTTCAACGTTTTGTGGGGTGTATTTTCTGCTATCTTTAACAGAAAATTTCTGCATTCATCATAATTATAATTAGCAAGTGCCGACAGAATTTCCTTCTTTTCAAGATAAGAAGCATTCTTGTAGTATTTCATAAGTACTGACGCTGCTTGAAATGTTGTTATTTTAGCAAGGTTTCTTATGGCAGCAATTCTTACCTCATGATCCATATCATAAAGCAATTTACTAAGTGGAACAACTCCTATAGAAGACTTGGTTTCACCTATATTTTCAGCCAACTTTATCCTTGACGGTATTCGAGGAATAAAACTTGAAACAAATATTCTATATATTACAGTTGCAAAATCTGGTCTTAAGATTACATCGCGGATAGAAAATTCTCCAAGAGACTTTTCAGATTCAACATATTCAGGAAACAAAACTAATCCTATAAGAATTAAAATTGCAGTAGTAAAAAATACAAAAATTGTAGAGTAAAACTCTTTACCAAATATGTAAAACAGAGGCTTACCATACAAATCTGTCAAATATCCACCAATTATTGGAGCAATTATTGCAAAAAATGAATTAATTGAGTTAAATACAGCTATATAAAGGGACCTGTTTTTTATAGGAGAAATGGAAAGGGAAGTATTAAATGTCCCCAAAATCCACCCAGCCGAAAAGAAATTTTGAATGAAAACAATCAATCCGAGCAATACGATATTATCTCTATGTAAGAAATTAACAATTATTGGGGGAAAAATTAAGGAGAAAAGGCATATTTTTATTATAAACTTATTTCCACCAATTTCAGAAAGTTTACCAAAAAACAGATAGCCAAATATTCCAAAAATTATACCTGCTGCCGTAAAGTATGAAAGAAAAGATGGGGAAATTTTCAAATAATCAAGATAATAAACATTGAAAAACGGATTGGAAAGTAATAAGGCAAAATTAAAAAAAGAAACCATTCCAACAAATTTTAAAAAATTTGTATCTTTAAATATATTTTTATAACTTACAAGAAAAGGTTCATTATAAAACTCATTCTTTTTTGGTTCATACTGAAAAAAAAGAGTTAAAGTCCCAAGAACTACAGCTAAGAAAGCAATTGAATAAACGAGAATATAATTATTTTTATCATTATTATTTTTAAGTATAAATCCTGCAACTAAAACAGCAATTATACCTGCAACATTAGACAATGAATTACGAAATGCAAAATATCCTCCTCTCTTTTCTTCAGGCACAATATCTGCCATCCAGGTACTCCACCCTGTCCCGGCAAAAGACATTGAAAATGATGCAATGATTAAAATAAATATAATTAAATAAAGAGGCGTTGATTTAAAAGGAACTCCAAGGAGTAAAAACATTGAAAAGATAAATAAACTCCTACCTATAAAAGAGGTCGCAATAACTATAGGCTTCCTTCTTGATATATTCCTTGTTAAGGCACCAGATATTGGCTGCAAAACGTTTACAAAGTATAATAA
>JAOACQ010000111.1 GCA_026417755.1 Brevinematales bacterium
TGGTAACATCAACACCATCTCTCTGAATTTTGATTCGCTTTCTTTGATTTCACTCAGTATTTTCTTTAGTTCATTCGTATTCTTTTCTTTTTCCTCAAATAGTTTTACAGAGGATATTGCACTACCGATTTGCTCTCTGAAAAATTCATAGACAACAAACTTTAACTTTGTATCACTAAAAATAATATAACCAAATTGTGAATTTCTGTTACAAATTGACATGGCAACAAAAATATTTGATTTTTTGTCAAAATTTTTACTGGGAAGAATTTCTCCTGCATTAAATAACGAAATTTCTTCTCTACTACTACCTGAATTGTAACTGAGTAAAATTTTAACCTTAGTTGACAACTCTATTTTTTGTTGAACTTCATCAAACAAGCAAAGGTAAAAATTTTTTACGTTAAATATCAAAAGTTCTTCAATCAAAATATTTAATAAAGTCTTCATTGAAAAAACCGTATTAAATTTTCTTACAGTTTGACGGAGATTGTATAGCAAGCCATATAATTCATAAGAATATTGGGAGGCTTTCTTTTCAATCCATTTTGCCAACACTATTTCACCTTTTTGAATTAAATCATTTGAATAAGTAAGAATAAAATTATCATTCTTGTAATTCTTTTGAAAATATTCTCTGAGAATAATTAATACTGTTTGCCATACTTCACCAAAATATAGAAAGTCAAGAGATAGTTGAAATGCAAAATTTAATTCTTTTATAAAACAGCTTTCTTGAGGTTTATTAATAAGATCAAAAGATAAAGCATCCAATATATTTTCTAAAAAATAATTGAACTTCTCTTTCTCATTCTCTTTAACATCTACATATTCACCAATAATTTTGATCAAAAAAGAATGATTTATTATTAATTGATTGTTTTTGCTTTCTTCATCAATTTGAAAATAAGTGTATTTTTGGTAAATTGTATCAAAACAACCACATGATTCTCTTACAACTATTTTTGTCCCCAGATAGGTATCATTTTCTATTTGTATTCCATTTATCATTTCAGTTATAATCTTGCAAGATAGATATCCTTGTTCGTAAATGGGAACACGCACAGTTGTTAAAGAAGGATATACACTCTTTGCCTCCATAACATCATCAAAACCTGTAACCCTCAATCTTTCTAACACTTCTGTTTTGTTCCCAATTCCCTCAATTAAACCAATTGCCATTTCATCATTAGCACAAACAATAACATCAAAGTCTTTTAAACTACCTTTGAGAACTTGCTGTGAGTAACTATGCCCTGACTGATAACTGAAATCCCCTTTAAATACAAGCTCCTCTCTAAAAGATAGCCCAAAATTATGAAGCGTTTCTTTGTATGCTTTGAATCTCTCCTGCGACTCAAAATTTTCATTAGGGCCACTAATATATGCAATTTTTCTATACCCATGTTTTATAATTAAATGTTCCAATAGGTTCTTCATCCCGGAATAGTTGTCAATAAATATTCCGGGTATATCTTCAAATTTAAATGAAAGGCTAACTTTGGGAATATTTGGAAAATCTTTAAGATATTTAGATAATTCTTCATTCCCTAAATAATTACCTAACGAACCTGAAGCAATAACCAAGCCATCTATTTTTTCGCTTTTTGCTAATTCATATATGCTATTATATTGTTGTTCACCTGGATAAGGCGAATTTAATGCCCTCCCAACAAAGAAAATAAGTTTCATTGAATTTTGCATTGCATAATCAGACATCCCTTTATAAAGAATAGATTGATACCTACCATCAATTTGATTTATTAAAACCCCAATTAAAGGCATATCTTTTGAAAAATTTCTTTTAATATTCATAATTAACTATTATACCACTAATTAACAAATAATACAACCAATAAATATCTCCTCATCTTTCAGAGGAGATATAATTGGTTATTTTTGATTAAAAAATAAACAGCTCTATAATTCTTGATTTTACTCTTCTACAATTGAGACATTTGCTATATAGGTAGTAGTATTGTCTTTACCAAAATTAAACTCAAACCTCGCATTTGAATCTGTGGCCTGACTCTTAAAACTGTAACTATAAGTTTTAAATTCTGTTGTTATATTAAAAAATCTTTCTCCCGAGTATGCAACCCAGTCATCACCAACCTTTGTAATCTTTGACATAATAGTTCTATTCTTATCTGCTTTCGCATCGAATTTTACAGTATATGTCTTTCCGAATTTGATGGGTGTAGGAAGTTGAATAAGCTGTACTGAATAAACCTCTTTGCCAGGTTTTGTTATTATAATTTTAAATACCCCGTCCTCCACAACATTTGTTGCTTCTCCTACGAAATCTGTTTCACCTGTCAACACCTGCCAGTATCCATTTGCTTCTACATCCTTAATTAAATCTTGTTTAACCGTGGAGTAATTTGGATAATGTTTTACAACTTTTAAACCACTGAAATTTCCATTCTTCAAAATATTTACGCTGGATTGTTCTTTTTTTACTTCTCTACTTGTACAGGCAAAATTCACAACTCCAATTAAAAAAAGTATTAAAATTTTCTTCCCTATTTTTTTCACAATTTTCCTCCTTAACATTTTAATAAATGTTTAATTATTATAAAAAATATATGTTTTTTTAAAAGCTACAAAAGGTTTGATTTTTTAAGAAAATATTCATAATTTTATTTTCTTAAAAAACAATTTGTTCTAAAAAATAATACAAAAAGTATTGTTACCCAACAAACATTATTTCACAGGCTACTGAACACTTAGCTAATAAAATTTTTCAATTCAATTTGCATATAAAAAACTTGCTTTTTATTATAGCTATAATTAAGATATTAATAATATGTTAACACTAAGGAGTAATAAAACTATGAAAAGATACTTGTTTTTAATAATCTTGATTTTTGTCAATAGTTGTGTTTTTTCTTATTCTGAGCCAAAGACAGAAGAAGGTTTTTTGATAAATAAAATTTCCACACTCTTAAGAAGACATTTTGCCTATGATGAAATCAAAAGGAAATATCCTGAAAGATTCTTTGAGGTTTATCTTGAAACTCTTGATGGAACAAAGAGATTTTTTATAAAAAGCGATATTGATGAGTTAAAAAAACAACTCAAAGATTTCGATAGTAATTTAAAAGAAGAAAATTTTTCTTTCTTTCACAAAAGTACAAATATACTTATAAATAGGATTATCGAAACTTCAAATATAATTATTGAGATCCTTGATAAACCTCTTGATTTCAGTATTGATGAAGAAGTTGTTCTTGATCCTAAAAAAAGAGAATACCCCATAGATTTAAATGATAAAAAAGATCTTTGGAGAAAACTACTCAAAAATGAAGTCTTAAACAAAATAATAGTTAAACTGGATGCTCAAAAAAGAAAAGAATACACAAAGGAAGATGAAGAAATAGCAAGAAATGAGGTAAAAAGAGAAACGCTTAAGATGATTGAGAGAAGACTTAATGACAAAAATTATTTCAATAGATTTGTAAATTCAATAGTATCAAGTTTTGACAATCATACTGAATATTTCCCTCCAAGTGAGAAGGAGGATTTTGACATAAATATGACTGGTTCATTTGAAGGGATCGGTGCACAGTTAAGAGAGGATGGTGAATATATAAAGGTGCAAGAGATTATTCCTGGAGGACCGGCTGCAAAACAGAAACTTCTTAAAGCAGGAGACATAATACTTAAAGTAGGTCAGGGTAATTCAACACCAATTGATGTAGTTAATATGCCAGTAAATGAAGTAGTAAGGCTTATAAGGGGTAAAGCTGGGACTGAAGTAAGACTTACAGTAAAAAAGCCAGATGGTCAGATAGTAATTATACCTATAATAAGAGGAAAAGTCGTATTAGAGGATAGTTACGCAAAGGTGTCTATTCTCAAAGATGGTGGGAAAAAATTTGGCTATATTTACCTACCTTCTTTCTATCGAGACTTTAAAGGTAAAGAACAAAGAAATTCATCCATTGATATGATATATGCCCTTGAAGCAATAAGTAAAGAAGGAGTCAATGGACTCATAATAGATTTGAGAAATAATGGTGGCGGTTCACTAATGGACGCAATAAACATTTCAGGGCTTTTCTTTAAGAGCGGACCTGTTGTTCAGGTTAAACATAGTATTGGTTTTGTTCAGACACTAAGTGATCAGGATCCTGAAATTTATTATGATGGTCCTATTGTTATTCTTGTAAATGAAATGAGTGCCTCAGCTTCCGAAATTTTCGCTGCAGCTCTTCAGGATTACGGTAGGGCAATAGTTGTGGGTTCCAGAAAAACTTTTGGCAAGGGAACTGTTCAAAATCTTATTGATCTTGGCATATATGTTTCAGAAGAAGGTAAAAATACAAACTATCTTGGAGCATTAAAAATCACAGAGCAAAAATTCTATAGAATAAATGGTGACTCCACTCAGAAAAAAGGCGTTATACCTGATATAATACTCCCCTCTATATATGGTTACATAGAGTTTGGAGAAGATAGTTTCAAATTTCCACTGGAATTTGATACTATAAGATCTGCTCAATACGAAAAGTGGTCAAAAATGTATAATATAAAAGAACTAAAGGAAAGAAGTAGCAACAGGATAGAAAAAAATCCTACTTTCCAATATATTGATAAAACAGTTAAACTCATTAAAGAAAGAAATGAAAAACCTTTTCCTCTTAAGTTTGAAAAGGCACTAGAATTCTATAGCGGAATAAAAGGTCTCTCAGAAAACCTGAGTAAAGAACAAACAAATTCAACAAAAATTAATGCAGAGTGGATAGATTATAGAAATATTGGGGAAGATGAAGACTCCAAAATCAAACATAATGATTGGGTAAATCAGATTTCACGAGATATATATATCAAAGAAGGTATTGAAATTCTTAAGGATATAGAGAATATTGAGTAAATGTTTTGAAAAAGTTTTCTATCAAGCTATTGTCTTTTATACCTTTTTCCCTTTCAACTCCACTCGATATATCTATTGCGTATGGTTTAACTTTTGAAAGTATATCTTTTATATTTTTTTCATTAATACCGCCGGCTAAAATAATTTTTTCCTTCAAATATTTTAAATCTTTCACACCTTCTATTACTAATGTTTGCCCAGTTCCACCATACCCCTTAACATCCAATTTATCCATAAGAAAATTTGATACTATTTCATCTATTTCCTTCACAAAAGGAGTACTTATTAATTCATCGTTAAGTCTTTCAACTCTTAATGCATAAATAATTGGCAACTTTGTTCTTTCTTTCAACCTAAAAACGAAATCTTGATCATAAAAACTAGTTTCTCCATGCAATTGAATTGTATCTATTCCAATTTCTACAAATTTTAAAATTTCTTCTATAGTATGGTTAACAAAAACTCCGACTTTATTAACCATGGCAGGTAACTGTCTTATCAATTCAGTTGCCCTTTCTTTTTCTATAAATCTGGGACTCTTATCATAGAATACAAAACCAATGGCATCCGCCCCACACTCTATGGCTTTCAAAGCATTATCAAGTTCTTTTATACCACATATCTTAACTCTTATTCTATTCATTTTTTACCCTCACCGGAATTCTCCCAAAACATCTGAAAAAAGAAGAAGAAAGATATTCTTTTTTACTATATCCTTCTCCTCTATTTATTCTCAAATGAGAATTTATAACATATAAATTTCCATCTTTCTGTCTGAAGGCATGTGTGTTTGGATAGCTTAAGTTAATTCTATCCTCTTTAACCTTGCCACTTGCATAATGAATATAAAAAATAGTATTATGTTTTCCAAAACCGCTTATAATGCCTATATGAGTAAGTTCATCATCCCATTTTCTATTTCTATTTGCATCAAATGTATTATCAAAAAAGATCAAATCTCCTACAGTTGGTGGAAACTCATTATATACCCACCCTCTTTTTTCCATTCCATCATATAAAGAACTCACTCCCCCCCTTCCATTCCCAAAAATCTGAGTTATATCAACACCTGCAGAATAATAAACATAACGAACAAAACCTATACAATCACAGGTAAAATTTTTCCCTTTTACATTCGGAACATAAGATAATCCGATGGATTCTTTTGCAATTTTAACAACCTTTTCATAAAAATTTTCAGTAACAGAAAAAGCAAAAGACGAAAATAGAAAAAACAAGATTAAAATTCTCATACATAACTTTTCGGAAAGAAGAAAAAATATTTTAAGAGGCAAGAATTTTTGTCATCCAGACTATTGCAATTGTATGTCCAACTATAGCTCCTATAGTAACGGCGGCAAAAACAAGTAGTATTTTTGTAACCCTATTTTTGATAAAACCCCTAAAGGTTGTCAGATCTTCGTTTAAATTTTCAAAATCTATAACCCTTGGCTTTCTCAATACTGCTTCTATAGGAGCAAGAAAAATTCCAGCACTTATCGGTGGAAGAATAAGTTTTATTGGTGCTGCAAGCCACGAAAGAATAATTGTAACAGGGTGTGCCATAACCATAAGAGCCGCAAGTGATGTAGTTATGCCCGAAGCTATAATCCAGGCATATAGCATATCTATTCCAACCTTTGTGCCTTTCATAAAACCAAGCACAAACAAAACTGCAATAATAAGACCAAAAATATATGGGGTGAGTTTACTCAACTTTTTGCCTTCAGGAATACTTTCAAATTCTTCAGGTGGTGTCTTAAACTCTTTTTTTTCAAGAAATTTAATTATGCCATTTATATGCCCTTTACCAACAACAGCAAGAATCTTTTTCCCTTCAGAATTGAAAATCTTATTTGCAATATAATAATCTCTCTCATCTATAAGGACTTCTTTAACTTTAGGAAGTTTTGTCGAAAGTTCATCCATCATTGAACTTATTAAATCTCCATTTTCAAGTAAATTTTCTATCTCTTCCTTTTCAACTTTTTCATTTGAAAAAATACTTTCGAATAAAACCTCTAAAATTTTCATCTTATCAGAAAAATTAGAAAGTGCCCATGCTCTTTTTAAAGTAAGATTGACATCTCTATCAACCAAAACTATTCTTTTTGATTTTTCTTCTGCAAGTTTTATTGCTTCTAACATCTCTACACCTGGCTTTGTCTTAAGATTCTTCCCTATTCGCTTTTGAAAAGAAGAAAGAATCATATTGGCAAGAAGTAAAAAAGCCTTTCCTTCTTTTATAACTTTCACTATGTCAAGGTTCTGCCATCTATTTTCGTCTTTTAAAGAATTATATCTTGCTTCACATAATTCTACACATACAGTATCGGGATCAAGTTCATTTATGTATTTTTCAACTTCTTCTTTACTCTTCTCCAGCACATGAGCTGTTCCGAGTAAATATATTTCTCTATCATCTATTGTTAATCGAAAAAGATTCTCTTCCATTTAAATTCTCCTTTATTGAGGAACTCTTTCTATTTCTCCACCAAGACTTTTTATTTTCTCTTCAAGTTTTTCATAACCTCTATCTATATGATAAATCCTTAAAATCTCACTTTCACCTCTTGCTGCTAAAGCTGCTATGACAAGCCCCGCTCCAGCTCTTAAATCCGACGCCATAATTGAAGCCCCAGAAAGATATTCTACTCCTTTGATTATAGCAGTTGCACCATCAATCTTTATATCAGCCCCCATTCTATTAAGTTCGGCCGCATGCAAAAACCTATCAGGAAAAATCTTTTCGGTAATTATAGAGATCCCATCGCTAGTTGAAACAAGGGCCATAAGTTGAGATTGTAGATCTGTAGGAAAGAAAGGATAAGGCAATGTTTCAACCTCTATAGGCTTTATTTTTTTACCCCTTGCTATTATTGTACTTTCATTAATTATTTCAACCTCTACCCCTGCCCTTGAAAACACATCTATCGGATACTCTATATGCTTAACGTTTGTATCACTTATCTTTATCTCACCCATTGTAATTCCAGCCATAGCTATAAAAGTTCCGGCCTCTATCCTATCTGGAATAACTCTATGTTCCGCAGACTTTAGTTCCTTAACTCCTTCTATTTTAATAAAAGGAGTCCCTGCTCCTTCAATTTTTGCTCCCATTGAGTTTAAAAATCTTGCAAGATCTTCAACTTCCGGTTCACAAGCAGCCCCCTCTATAATTGTCAAACCATTAGCAAGTGTTGCAGCCATCATCACATTTTCAGTAGCCAAGACGCTTGGACCATTTGTTCCCAGTAGATTTATAGTTTTACCGGTTAGTTCCTTAGCAACTGCATCTATATATCCATGTTCAATCTCTATCTCAGCACCTAAAGCCTTCATTCCCCTTATATGAATATCTATAGGTCGTGGACCTATAGCACACCCACCCGGAAATGAAACTTTAGCTCTTCTCTTTCTTGCGAGAAGTGGGCCCAAAACTGCTATCGAAGCCCTCATCTTTCTTACAATATCGTATGGTGCTTCATATAAATCATCTCTTATCTCTTCAATTACAAGCCTGCCATTTGAAAATTCTATCTTTTTGCCAAGATACTCAAGAAGTAGGATCATAGTTCTTATGTCCATCAAATCCGGCACATTGTGAAGAACTATCTTTTCATTAGTAAGGAGAGAGGCTGCCATAATAGGAAGAGAAGCATTTTTTGCCCCACTTATTTTAACTTCACCCTTTAAACTTTTTTCACCCTTGATTATGTATTTGTACATATTTTTCCCTTAAAAATCACTTAAAAAACATCCTTAGTGCGACAAAGAATAAAAATATTGAAAACACCTTTCTGAGTATTGCTGCATCAAGCCTTAAAGCAACCTTACTACCAAGCCATCCACCCAAAAGAAAAAATATTGCAATAACAATACCTTCCTTAATCTTCACATATCCTGCATTATAATATTCAACCGCAGCCAGCAAACCTATAGGAAACAACATAAGAAAAAGGGTTGTCCCCTGGGCTAACTTTTGATCAAAACCAGCTAAAAAAACAAGAGCCGGAATAACAATTGTAGCTCCCCCTATTCCCAAAAGACCACTTATCACTCCCGCAACAATTCCAATAATAATATAAAAAATCCAAACCATTAATTCTCTAAATTTCCCTTCTTTAATTTTTCTATCTCATTTGTATATAATATTGTTTTATACCTTTTTTCTAGAGAGTTCATCCAATCCTTACTTATTGCTGTTGCTTTATAAGACATATATTCTTTCATAACATCCTGATTAATGTTTGTATAAGAAAAATTCTTTTCAGTTTTTCTTGCTATAGGTTTAATAAATATAGAATATCTATCCTTATTAATGATCTTAACCTGATTAAGTTCTGAAGTGAATACTGTTTCAATAACTTCTGGATTCTCCTCAAGATTTAATGGTATCATTTTTTTATCATCACTATAGAGATATCTCGACACAGTTAATATTTTACCAGCTTTATAGAGGTTAACACCAAGATAAGTCGAAATATCTTTCAGATTTTTACCAGCTGATACCAGATTATTTACCTGAGAAAGCTCCTTTTCAATTTCTACCTTATGATTTTTAAGCAAAGTTTCCTTGTTTTCCATTAAATAGCTTGCAAGAAGATCTTTTTTAACTTCAGGCGAAAGAGTTGAATATTTTGGCATCTCTTTTACTTTTATGATATGATATTCGCCGTTCTCAAACTGAACTTTTTCAGCAATATCACCCTCTTTAAGTTTCAAAGCCAGTTCAAATCTCTTTGCTGTTCCACTTTTTCTTGTTAAAGGAATAGTCGAAATCTTTGCTTTTGATTTATATTGTTCTATCGCTTTTTCAAAACCTTTTTCTTTGGCAAATTTATGTATCTCAGATGCAATCTCTTTTGTACTTACAGCAATATCATCTATTTTTATCTCAGAAATATAATTGGAAAAATTTTTATTGAAATATGCTTCAAGTTCATTATCTGTAATTTTCTTGGCCACATAATTGGTATAATCAAAAATAACTATCTCCGCCTCCGCATAGTATGAAAAAAGGTCATAGTATGAAAAAAGCTCTGACATAGTAACAACCCCAAGGGCATTCATAATATCACCATTTTCACTTGCCAAAGCATGGTTAACATATTCCATATAAGCATAATCTACAAGTCCTTTAGAAGGAGAACCAGTTAAAGCTCCTTTTATGTTGTATTCGATAATATTTCTTAAGATATCTCTCGAAGGAGACAAACCAATCTCTCTACCAAAATTATATAAATGAGCATTATTTAATAGATTTTCCACTGAGTAATTTATAAGAAAATTATTAAAAGTATCCTGATCAATACTTTTTGGTAGATAGTTTATTAGTTTTTCTCTATTAAAAAGAAGAATATAATTAAAAATAGAACCAGGATGATAATTAAAACTTTTCTTACCAATTTTAGCAATCTTTATAACATTTACATGAACATCTTTTCCCCAGTAAACCCCAAGAGTCGAAACAAAAGCTATTATAAGAAGCCAGACAAAAAAGTTAATCACAAATCTTCTGAAAGCCTCTTTTCTTTTTTTCTTCTTCTGATATTCAACACTATCCATACAAATCTCCTTAAGAATATTTTACCATTTCTTGAAGGTATCAACATCCTTCTTTAAAAGTTTTATAAGTTCAATTGTAGAAACTTCAATCTCATTCACAATATTTTCTATCTTTGCATTAAGATAGTTATAGGCAACAACCGCCGGAATCGCCACAATGAGCCCATAAGCTGTGGTAATAAGAGCCTGAGCTATACCTCCAATTAACTTGGCAGGATCACTCATACCCTTTGTAGCAAGAACACTACTGGATATTATCATACCAAGAACAGTCCCAAGTAGTCCCAAAAGGGTAGAAATACTCACTATAGTACCAAGAACAGGTAAATTTTTCTGCAACTTTGGTATCTCAAACTTTGCAGCATCCTCCATTGCCTTTTCTATCTCTTCTCTTGATTTTGAGGCAACCTCAAGACCAGCTTTTATTATATTGCTTGCTGCACCCGGATGATTCTCACATACGGCTATAGCCTCATCAAGTCTTAAACCTTTTAGCTTTTCCTTCATTCTTTCATTTATCATTCTGGCATTCTGTTTTACCTTCTCAAGGTAAAACCATCTTTCTATAAAGACAGCGAGCCCAACTATAGAAGCTAAAAGGATTAAATACATTACAGGTCCACCCTGTTGAAAATAACTGAAAATCATTTTTTTACTCCTGAAAAATTATTTTAATTCAGATTAAATTATAAATTATTTTTAAAAATTTGTCATTATTCTTTAGTAATTAGCTTTATCTCCACTCTCCTGTTTTTCTGCCTACCTTCTTCTGTAGAATTATCAGCTATTGGTCTTTTACTACCAAAACCAATGTATGAAATTCTATTTGAAGCTATACCTTTCTTAATCATATAATCAGCTATTGTTTTTGCTCTATTTTCTGATAAAGCCTGGTTGTATTTTTCCGTGCCAATATTATCGGTATGCCCGTAAATAACGATATCTATTGTGGGATTCTGTCTTAAAACTTCTATTAAAGCATCAAGTTTCTTTTCGTATTCCTTTTTGAGATTATATTTATTAAAATCAAAAAGAACATTTCCAAGATTCACTATAATTCCATCTAAAACCTCAGTGATAGAAATATCCTTGTTGTTTATATCCATTCTGTTTGATATTTCACTTACCAGTTCCTCTTTCTTAGCCTGATTCAAGTCTATTATCTCATCAATCTTTCCTTCAGTTGAACCTTTATAAAGAACAGTTTCACCACTATTTATAGTAAACATAAAAGAATATTCTTCAGTAAAAAATGCAGGTGCAGAGTTTGAAATATCCCAGTAATAAACAGAATATGAAAAACCAGTAAGACTGAGTATATCCGGATCATTTTTAGGATATGTTATCACATGATAACTCATAAGTATTTTTGCATAAATTTTGTCATTTATAACTTCATCACCTACATAAAAATAAGTTACCTCAAAATTGTTCACTATTATATTTTCCCTCACCAGAATTCCTTCAAGCACTTCCTCGGCTTTTGCTTTCCAAGAAGCTCCTGGTTTAATATCTTGTTTAGGAAAGGTTGGAACACTTCGGAGAGTCGGCATAAGAATACCAGCTGGAACCTGCATTTCCCCGTATTTATTCTTATAAAATCTACTTTCATATATACTTTTAAGCTGAAATGGTTCGTTTAGTTGGGGATTTTTCTCATAATAATGATATTTTCCTTCAAAAAGCCCATAATCATTGGTTACTTCCTTAATGTCAAGAATAACCTTATTCAAAGATTCTGCCTGTCTATAAAAAGTTCCATTTCTATAAATCTCCTGTTTATTCCAGTTCTTAAATCTATACTTCCTTCCCTTCTCAATAATAAACTCAAATTTCGTGGCATATAGAATAGAGTTAAAAAACAAAAGAATAAGCAAAAATTTTCTCATTGTTTACCTTCCAAACAAAAAATATTCTTTAAATTATAGATTTGTTTTTTTTTTATTTCAACAAAAATGTTTTTTAGAGTTGCCTTTTTATTAGTATAAGAATATAATTAAAAGAATGAGATTTTTATGAAAAGATATAAAATTGGAGTTTTAATAAATCAGCTTGAAGGAATGTATCAATCTCCTATATGGAAAAGTATAGCTTTCAAAGCACGAGAATATAATATGGATGCTTTATTCTTTGTTGGCAAATCCCCCGCCTCTCCTATAAATTTTGAATCAAACGAAAATATAATATATGAAATGATTAATCCCGAAGATTTGAATGGCCTTATTTTTGTTTCTGGAGCACTTGTAAATGATATAGGTTATGAAGAATTTGTAAAATTTTTTAACTCATATGGAAACATTCCCAAGGTAAGCATATCTGTAAAAATAAAAGGGTCCCCTGCAATAATAATTGATAATCTAATCGCAATGAAAAATCTCGTTCTTCATTTAATCGAAAAACATAACGTAAAAAAAATTGCTTTTATCTCCGGGCTTAAAACCCATCCGGAAGCAATCGAAAGACTAGAAGGTTATAAAGAAGCATTAAGAGAAAAAAATATAAAATTTGACCCGGAACTTGTCTTACCCGGGGATTTCAGGATTGAATCAGGAAGGGAAGCTGTCAGAAAGATGATTTATGAAAGAAAGATATTTCCAGATGCAATAGTCGCTGCAAATGATAATATGGCTTTTTCAGCCTACCAGGAACTAAAAAATTTAGGCTACAATATACCCGATGACATTATTCTTACAGGCTTTGATGACCAGGTAGATATAAGATACACAGAACCACCCCTCACAACAGTCAGACAACCGCTTGAAAAAGAAGGAGAATTAGCCACTGAGATTCTCTACCAAATGCTTTCTGGCGAAAAAGTATCTGATGTTTACAAACTTGATTGTGAATTAATTATTAGGCAGAGTTGTGGCTGTCTTGGAAAATTTGAGTCAAAAGAATCAAAACAACCTATAGACATTAAAGAAAAGATAAATTTCATCTTTAAACAAAATCTCTCCACCTATGGATACTTTGTTTTTCAAAATTCTGAAAAACTTAAGGAATTATTCTTAAAAGTGATAGATAAAAAAATTAATGAAAATGAATTCTTAAAAACAATCAATAACTTGATTATTTCTTCTCAAGGGAATGAGAATTTTTTGAACAATCTCAGCAATTTCTTTGAATCATTAATTTCAGAAATTTTTAACTCAACTGATGAAATTCAAACAATTACAATGTTTCAAAAGGCTTATTATTTAATTCTTATGGCTCTCAAAAGAACTGAAGGAAGACAAAAATTAGAACTTGATTGGATAATGCAAAGATTCAGATCATTAACCCAGAATATTTATTCTATTAACAATATCTTTGACCTCAAAAAAATCCTTTCAGAACAATTTCCACAGTTTGGTGTAAAATTTTTCGCTCTTGTTTTATTTAAAGAAGAACCAAAAAAACTTTCAAACACAAAATGGCAACTCCCTCTTAAGGCAGAAATTATTTACTATTATGACCAATACAAAAAAGAAACCCTTGAAAATATATTAATAAATACAAAAGAAATTCTACCTTCAACTCTATTCCCTGAAAATAGATACAACATAGGCATATTTTCTATATACAATAGAGAAAAACAGTTTGGCTATCTTGTAATGAACATAGAACCAAGGCATGACCTATTATACCTTTATATGCAAGAAATCATAGGCTTAAGTTTAAGAATAATACTACTATGGGATGAACAAATTCGATATAGCAAGGCTCTAGAAGAAGCCTATAAAGAATTAAAAAAATATAATTATGAACTGAAAAATATTGCTGACAGAGATGTTTTAACAGGTTTGTACAATAGAAGAGGATTTTTTGAAATCGCAGAAACAATGCTCAAAACCTCAAAAGAAAAAGATTATCTCATTTGCGTATTTTTCATAGACCTTGATAACTTAAAACAAATAAATGATAACCTGGGACATCTCGAAGGTGATGAAGCATTAAAAGAAACTGGAAATATTCTATTAAATTCTTTCAGAAAAGGAGATTTAGTTGCAAGAGTCGGTGGTGATGAGTTCGTAGTTATAGCTCTCAACAAAAAAAAGAGTCCAAAACTTCATGAACTAATTCTTAAAAGGCTAACAAATGAACTTAAAAAATATAATGCAAAATCAAGTAAACCATACATCCTTTCTTTCAGTATTGGGCATCACTCCTTTAACCCTTATGAGGTGAGAACAATAGAACATATGATTACAGTTGTTGATGAAAAACTTTATCTTGAAAAGAAAAGAAAGAAAAGTTTCAGAGATTAAAAAATTGTGTTTTTTTCTAATAATTTTTATAATTTAAATTATTGAAATTTTTATATGGAGATTAAAAATGGGTAAAACTCTCTTGATAGAACTTGGTGTAGAAGAAATACCTCATGGAATTCTCTCGCAGACGATTGAAGAATTTAAAAATAAATCCAAAGAAAACCTTGATAACTATGGTTTTGAATATTCTGATCTTAAAATTATGGCGACTCCAAGAAGGCTTACACTTCTGATTAACAATCTTTCTGAAAAAACAAAATCAAAAGTTATAGAAAAGAAAGGGCCATCACTCAAAGCAGCCTTTGATGAAAATGGCAATCCAACGAAAGCTCTATCTGGGTTCTTATCCTCAAACAAAGCAGAATTAAAAGATATAATAAAAGATAACGGTTACATATACATTAAAACTACAGAAGGCGGTATAAGTATAGATAAAATTTTAACAGAATTTGTAGAGAAAACAATCTTTTCGATTGATTTTCCAAAAACTATGAAATGGGGAAGTGGTGATACTTCATTTGTCAGACCAATCAGATGGATAAGCTCAATATATGGCAATAAGCTACTACCTATTAAAATTAAAGATATTCCTAACGTAGATTATACTTATGGCCACAGGATACTTTCTTCTTCAAAAGTAGAAATCAAAAATTCGGAAGATTATCAAGAACTTTTAAAAAAAACATATGTTATAGTTGACCATGAAGAAAGAAAATCCTTAATCTTAAAAGGAGTTAAAGAAAAAGCAGATTCTCTTAATGCTACTCCAGTTTTAGATGATAAACTTCTTGATTATCTCGTTAATCTTACAGAATTTCCAGTCGTTGCAATCGGAGAGTTTGAAAAAGAATTTTTAGAATTGCCAAAAGAAGTTCTGACATCTGAAATGATAGAACATCAAAAGTATATCCCTCTCTTAGGCAAAGATGATAAATTACTCAACAAATTTCTGATAGTCCTTAATACTTTTGAAACTCCAGAAATAGTAAAAGGAAACGAAAGGGTAATAAGAGCAAGATTTTCTGATGGAAAATTTTTCTTTGATGAAGATAGAAAAATAAACCTGATAGATTATCTTCCAAGGCTTAAAGATGTTCTTTTCATAAAAGGTCTTGGGAGTATGTATGAAAAAGTAGAAAGAATAAAATTTTTAACCTCAAAAATAATTGAAAAATTCAACTGGCAAAAAGAGAAAGAAGAAGCCTTAAGAGTTGCAACTCTTTCAAAATGCGACCTTGTAACCAATATGGTTTACGAATTTCCTGAGTTACAAGGAATAATTGGTTACTATTATGCACTTCATTCTGGAGAAAGTGAAAAAGTTGCTGTAAGTATTATGGAACATTATAAACCAAAATTCAGTGGTGATAAACTACCTACACATAAGGCTGGACTTGCTACATCTCTTGCTGATAGGTTTGACAACCTTTTTGCTCTCTATGCTATAGGCAACTATGTAACAGGTTCAAAAGATCCTTACGCTTTAAGGAGGCAAACCCTCGGAATTATCAGAATCCTTATAGAAAATCAATTGCACTTAAATATTGAGGAATTTCTTCTTGAAGTTTTTGATACTTACAAAAACTATCTCAAAACGACGAAAGAAGAGTTTGTAGAAAAAGTACTGGATTTTATAACCATAAGAACAAAAACAGTCCTTAAAGAATATGGCTTTGAAGTAGATGAAATTGAAGCAGGTCTCGTAGGAGGAGTTACAGACATTTATGATGCATTTATGAGAATAAAAGCAATAAACAAGTTAAGAAAGACCGAAGGGTTTATAAATCTCGCAACAACCTTTAAAAGAATAAAAAATATAATAAAAAATCAAAAAATCTCCCCCCTTAATGAGAAGTTTTTTGTTGAAGAAGCTGAAAAAAAACTATTTGAATTTTATAAATCTCAAGAAAAAGCACTTATCGAAAATCTAAATAAAAAAAATTATGAGGAATTTGCATTAACTCTTTCTGGATTCAGAAACATTGTTGATGAATTTTTTGATAAAGTCCTTGTAATGGACAAAAATGAAGATATTAAAAACAATAGAATTGCCCTATTAAGCACGATTGATTCTCTTTTTTCAAAACTTATAGATTTTGAGAAAATCGTAATCGAATAATTATTGACTTTATTTTTATTTTGTTAGATAATTTAAAAATAAAGGTAGTTTATGAAACCTGTTTTTTATAAATTTTTATTATTTTTTATTTGCATTTCTCCCCTTTTTTCTGAATATAAGATTCTTTCAAATTGGCAATATGTAATTGGAGATATAAGCCCAGAAAATTTTAAAAATGTAGAATGGAAACCCACAACCAAGACATATTTTGAATATATTTCTAAGACAAATGTCTATTTAGTTTTTAAAACAACACTTCCTGAAGTAAAGGCTAAATTTCCTATCTTAAACACATATCACTTTGATCAATATGTCGAAGTTTTCCTCGAAACAAACAAAATTTATCAATTCGGAGATAAACACAATAACCTTACCTGTTTTGGCAGGCATTTTATAGAATTGCCTGATAACTATATAGGAAAAAATGTATATATCAAAGTTTATTCAGCATTTCAGAACGTTGGTTTTTCAAGACCTATAAGATATGGAGAAAAATCAGAGATTATCAAAGCAATAATTATAGAAAATGTAGATGAAGTAACTTTATCCGTTCTTTTTATTCTTATGGGGCTTGCTTTATTCTTTCTGGCTTTTTCAACCGAAAGCCAGTATAAGTCATTTCTTGCTCTTGGTGTCTTTGCTCTTATGTTAGGCATCACAACTTTTTGCCGAACTGAAATAAGATATTTTATATTCGGAAATAACCCTTATCTATGGGGATCTGCTGAACTTATCTCCTTATATTTTCTTTCTCCTGCTATATGTTACTTTGTTTACCTCATTAATAAACAGGAAAAGAAAAACATTTTTACTCACATTTTTATCGGACTTGTATTTATAAATCTTGCTTTTGCATTGATTGTAAGCCTTTTAACTATAATAGAACCAAACATCTTACTCAAAAGTGTTGATTTCTACGAAACTTTGCTTGCTATAACTCTTTTGACAGGTGTAATCGACATCGTATATCTCACATTTTTAAAACGTAATAGAGAAGCTCTTATAATGTGTTACGGAATTATCGCAATTGTATTTTTCAGCTCTCTTGACTTACTTCAGGCTTTCCAATTTATGCCGAGGATTGGTTTTATGGCTCACTATGGAATATTTTTATTTGTAGTGAGTATGGTATATATACTTCGTGTAAGGTTATATAGAATCCACAACGACCTGAAAGTTTATGCAAGACAACTCGAACTCGATAAAATCTACATCAAAAAATCTCATGAAGAGCTTTCTTTTTTAACCACAGAACTTGAATCAACCCAGAAAGAAGTTATACTGAGACTTTGTGAGATTGCAGAAGCAAGATCAAAAGAAACAGGCAATCATATTCTGAGAGTATCACAGTTTTCAAAGGTTCTTGCTGACCTCATATGTTTATCAGAAAAAGATATAAGGCTTATCACTCTATCATCGCCTATGCACGATATTGGCAAACTCGGTATCCCAGATAGTATTCTCAATAAACCAGGTAAACTTACAGAAGAAGAGTTTGAAATAATCAAAACCCATACAAAAATTGGTTACGAAATGCTTAACAAGAGCAAAAAAGATCTTTTTGTGTCTGCCGCAATTATCGCCTTACAACACCATGAAAAGTATGACGGAACAGGTTATCCAAACAAACTTAAAGGGAATAATATTCATATTTATGGAAGGATTGTAGGTATAGCTGATGTATTTGACTCTCTTTCAAGTGATAGGGTATATAAAAAGGCCTGGGAGCTTGATAAAGTCCTTGAATTTATGACTTCAGAGAGAGGTAAACAATTTGACCCTGAAATGGTCGATCTGCTTATCAAAAATATTGATACATTTGTAAGAATTAAAAATAGATTTGAAGATAATTTTGAACTCAATTTAGGACTGGAATTAGAGAATTTATGAAGCATATCCATTTTATATTGTTATTTTTTATTTTATCCTGCTCGCAACACAGAGTCAATATAGTTTTAGAAGTTGATAATGTTTATTTTTATCTTAAACAGGATAATTATATATTAAAAATCACCTCAAAAAGTGATGATATTGAAAAAATAAAAAAAATCCTGAAATCTTATGATAAATATAACCTCTCAAAATCAGAAGAGATTCAATTTAAAGATGCTTACACCTTATTTTTTCAACTTGGAGATAACTTTTATAGCTTCTTGAAAAATGATTTGATAAGATTCGGATTAATTGAAATTGAATGGTTGAAATTAAAAAAAGAACTTAATGATAAGGGCTATTTCAGAATAACTGAAATAGACAATTTTATTATGTCTCAAATTCAAGAAAAAAATAAAAAAGAAATTTACAAATATGCAATCAATTATCTTGCAAAAGAAAATCTTTTTGTATCCATACAGGAATTTTTTGATAGACCGTATAGATATTTTAACCTTAACGAACTTGATACAATATTTATGAGACTTGTCATTTTACCAGAATCAAAAGAGTTTACAGAATATTTAATCAAGAAATTTGGTAAAAATAAGGTTATAAAATTTGCTCAATCTGAATATTCAAAAGAGAAATGGGAAAAATTTTTTGGTGAGAAGATTAATGATTTTGAAGAAGAATTTTTTAAATACATAGAAAACTATAAATTTCCTAAAAATTTTAACAAGGATTTTGAGGCTTTAATAGCTTTATACAATAAAAATTCCAAAAAAACACTTTTCAAGAAATAGGAGACTTTATGAATGAAAGACTTCTTAAATACGGATGTAATCCACATCAAAAGCCAGCAAGACTCTATATGAAAAAAGGTGAGCTACCTTTTGAAGTCCTGAATGGCACTCCTGGATACATAAACTTTCTTGATGCCTTTAATTCCTGGCAGCTTGTTAAGGAATTAAAGGAAATCTTTAACCTCCCTGCTGCTGCATCATTTAAGCATGTTAGCCCAGCAGGAGCAGCAATAGCGATCCCGATGTCAGAAGAACTTAAAAAGGCTTGCTTTGTTGATGATCTTGAGCTTTCTCCTGTAGCTATCGCATACGCAAGGGCAAGAGGTGCAGACAGAATGTCATCATTTGGGGACTGGATAGCAATCTCTGATACAGTTGATGAGTCCCTTGCTACTCTCATCAAGAGAGAAGTTTCTGATGGAATTATTGCTCCAGACTATACAAAAGAGGCACTTGATATTCTCAAAACTAAACAAAATGGTAGATACAACATTGTGAAAATTGATTCAAATTATGAGCCAGAAGATATAGAAACAAGAGAAGTATACGGCATAACATTTGAACAAAAAAGAAACAATATCAAAATATCTTCAGAGTTACTTAATAATATTGTAACTGAAAATAAAAATCTTACTGAAAATGCCAGAAGAGATTTACTTATTTCACTTGTAACACTTAAATATACACAGTCCAATTCTGTGTGCTTTGCTTATGATGGACAGGTTATCGGCTGTGGAGCAGGTCAGCAGTCAAGAATCCACTGCACAAGACTTGCAGCTTCAAAGGCTGATATATGGTTTTTAAGACAACATCCAAAAGTTCTTTCTCTTGAATTTAAAGATGGTATTGGAAAACCAGAAAAGGCAAATGCCATAGATCAATTCTTGCGGGATGATATAACAGAAGCTGAAATAAAAGACTGGAAGAGTATCTTTAAAGTTCTACCGGAAAGACTCACCAAAGAAGAGAAAGAAGAGTGGCTTAAAAATTTTACAGAAGTATCGTTAGGTTCTGATGCCTTCTTTCCTTTCAGAGACAATATTGACAGAGCACACAAAAGTGGCGTAAAATACGTAGCTCAGCCTGGTGGTTCTGTTCGCGACGATGTTGTTATCAATGCAGCGAATGAATATAGGATGGTAATGTGCTTTACAGGGGTGAGACTATTTCATCATTAAGAAATTTTTTATCCCTCTATAGGTTTTTGTTTTAAAATAAACAATACGATCATTGACCAAAACTAAAATTCTTAATACCTCAAATGAGACATTTGTCTGGTTATTTGTTGAAACTTAATTCTTGTAAAATATCTGAAAATATTTTTAAGAAATATAGGAAAAAACTTTACTCGTTACTACTTGCCATTATTTAAACTTCAGTTTATAATAAAAAAAACGAGGTATTATATGATAAAATGTAAAATTACAGTACTGAAGAGAGGATTTAACAAAGAATTTGTAGAAGAGTATGTAGAACAAGAAAGAAAAAAGAATCTTGGCCCCTGCGAAGTATTTAAAGAGGGACAAGAATTTATAGTTGACCCGTGGTCTGGACTTCCGTCCGGTTTTTGTCCCTGGGCGTGGGATGATATTTATAAAAACCTTGTTGGTTTTGGAGCAGACGGAAACTTTGGTATGTGGTATGAAGATAAAAACACTATAATTGCCTGTTGCACTGATGGCACAAGACCGGTCTATTTTAAGATTGAAAAAATAAAAGAATAAAAGGAGGATTATATGAAAAGATTCTTCCTAATTTTTCTCATTCTTGCAGCACCATTATTTTCAACAGAAGATGATAGATTGGTATGTATGATTTATGGGCAAAAGCATTTATTCAGTGTAATCACCCCAACAAATTGGATATTTGATAGAGAACTTGCAAATATGATTGGATTACCACATTTTATCTATCCAGAGAGTGAAACAAATCCAGAACGAAAGAATGTATTTATTTACGCGAGAGGTGCTGATAGAAAAGAAAACTCAAAAGAAGACTTTGATTCTTTTGTTAGGAATGATACAAATTATTTTATTAGCAATGTCCCAGAGATAAAGATAATCAGAGAAAACATAAAATTTACTAACATAGTAAAAAATAATTTCTTAAGTGGTAAATATTATGTATACAAATTTATTTTCCCAGACGGAAGATATGAAAGTGTTGTATATATAGATGCAATAGAAAC
>JAOACQ010000085.1 GCA_026417755.1 Brevinematales bacterium
AAACTTGAATTTATAAAAAGAGAAGGAAAATTATTTGGCTTGGATAAAGCAATATTAAAATATATTATAAAAAATTCAAAAAAAATTGATGTTTTAAACCTATATCACTATTCATTACAAACTATGATTTATACAATTATCTATAAACTGTTAAATAAAAAGGGAATCGCATATATAACTCTTGATAATGACCTCGGTTCTCTTGAATTTCAACCTTTTTCATTATTATTGAAACATCCCAAAAATAAAATAAGAAATTTTATTGCCTATTATATTATTGAGCCGCTTTTTTTAAAAAAAGTAGATTTGTTGTCAAATGAAACAAAGAAAGGAACCCAAAAATTAAAAAAATTATACAAAAAATACTCAGAAAAATTTTTCTACCAACCGTATGGAATAGATGAAAGATTTATTCTAGAAAGCAATATGCACATTAATTCCTACGAAGAAAAAGAAAATATTATTCTCACAGTATCGAGAATAGGTCACCCTCAAAAAAATAATGAATTACTCTTGAATGCAATAGCGAATATTAATTTGAAAGATTGGAAAGTCGTTTTAGCTGGAAAAATAGATCCTAAATTCAATAATTTTATTGATAATTATTTTAAACAGAATCAAAATTTAAGAGATAAAATAATTTTCACCGGTCATATAAATGATAGGATTCAACTTTATAATCTTTACAACAAATCAAAAATCTTCTGTATGACATCTAATTTTGAAAGTTTTGGAATAGTTATGATAGAAGCAGGATATTTTGGAAATTATATTCTCACTAGTAATGTAGTAAGTGCTGAAGATATAACAAACAATAGGCAATGTGGTGATATATTTGAAATAGGCAATCAAAAAGAGTTTGAAAATAAACTACAAAAACTAATTGACAACCCAAAAATTAT
Source organism: Brevinematales bacterium (assembly GCA_026417755.1). Lineage (GTDB taxonomy): Bacteria > Spirochaetota > Brevinematia > Brevinematales > JAOACQ01 > JAOACQ01. Next base: position 903 of record JAOACQ010000085.1, read on the forward strand.
AAAAGAAAATATGCCAAAAATAACTACTTATATTAGGGAAAATTTTTTATGGGAAAATATTATAGATGAACTAGAAAATTTAATAAAACACAAAAGGAATAAAAAATGAAAGAACCTTTCGTAGCAATAGTCCTCGTTAATTACAATAGTCATAATTTTCTTATAGAATGTCTTGAAAGTATTTATAGGTTAAATTACAAAAGTTTCCAAGTAATAATAACTGAAAACAGTGAAAAAAACCAAGAAAAAGAAATTGAATACCTAAGCAACTGGTTAAAAGAAGAAATGAATATTGAAATAAACCAGAAATTTAAAGAACTTTTTACAGGCAAAATAAAAAAACCAGGACTAAAAATTATAGAAGAAAAAGACATATATAATAAAAATGAAGATACTACTTCAATTATTCTTATAAAATCAAAAGAAAATTCCGGTTTTGCCGGTGGATGCAATAAAGCACTGGATTATATAAAATCACAAAATAGATTTGATTTCGTATGGATGTTAAACACAGATACAATAGTTGAAAAAAATTCTCTGGCAACTTTAATCGAAAAATTTAATGAAGATGAAAAACTCATAGCTGTAAGTTCAAAATTAAAATATTATGATAAACCAAGTAAAATTAATTTAATTGGGGGAAAATTCTCAGATTCTCTTCTTAAGATGGGATATATTCCTTTGGGTTATTTAGAAGAAGATAAAGGACAATATGACAAGGATATTAAAATAGATTCTCCAGCTATGGCAAGCTGCCTAATCAAATTAAAATATTTAGATAATGTTGGCTATATGAAAGAAGATTATTTTCTTTACAGTGAAGATATAGAATGGTTTGAAAGAATGAAAAGATGTGGATATTCCTTTGGTTACCAATATAAGAGTATTGTTTATCATAAAGAAAGTGCAATTACAAAAAAAATAAAAAAACTTTCTCTATATTATTACATAAGAAATAAAATACATTTTTATTTAACCTATTATAAAGCAACAAAATATAAAATAGGATTATTTATATCTATTACAAGAGATATTTATGGAAATATAAAAAGAGGAAACTTCTCAAACTTAATAATAATATTTAAAGCAATCTCAGATGGGTTAAAAGGAAAACTAGGAAAAATCAATTTATAGCATTGTAAAATTTATTTCTAAAATTTTCAAGTGTGAAATTTTTGGCCTTATTAATTGCGTTTGCAGAAATCTTTTCTTTTAAAACTCTGTTATTTTTAATCATCTCAATTATCTCATTAGCCTTTTTTACATCAAAAGGTTTTATCAAAAAGCCATCTACTTCATTTTCTATTAGCTCACTGAAAGCACCGCTATCAAAAGCTATTACAATTTTACCAAAAGACATCATCTCAAGTAGAGACAAACCAAAAGCCTCACCTAAAGAAGGAAAAATAAATATATCCCCATAGCTTGCTGCCTCTTCCGGACTCATCCAGCCTAAATCTTTTTCTTTTGGAACATTTACGGGTTTTGTACAACCTTTGGTACTGCCAATATATCTTACATCTGCATTAAGTTTTTCAAGAAATAGAGGGTTTTTATAGCTTTCATATCTACCAAAAAATAAAACAAATTCTTTTTCAGATTTTATATATTTAAAACTAGACTCTATACCATTATAGATAACTTCAATCGGTATTTTTTTACTAAAAGATTTGTATATTATATCTTTTTCAAATCTTTTCTTTAAGTAATTACTTACAGTTATAATACTCTCAATATGCTGAAGACTTAAAAAATCTTTAAAGGTTACTAAAGGATTTTTTCTAAGTAAGTGTTCTTCAGATTGCATGTGCCATATCATTTTAACATTTTTTCTTAATTTTGATATGGGAATAGAAAGTTGTTGAATTCCTTCTCTTGAATCAAAAATTATTGTATCATTTTCATCAAACAAAGCCAAATCGAAAGTTTTATAACTATCATCATAAGCTCTATAGTTTCTATTCTCAAATGTCTTCCAGTCCTTGTGAATATGGTGAATTAAATTCTCAAAGATAAAATCTTTCCATATCTTCTCTGCATACGATGAATAATGTAAATGAACAGTAAAAGGTGGTTTACTTAGTAAAAATTTCCAGAGTTTCGTCCCACCACCTATTGCATTTTGTGTTCCAGAAAATATGAAGTGAAAATTTCCCAATTTTTCATTCCTCCATTTCAATCAATCTATAACCTTCTTCTTCTCCGTAAAAAAATTTTAATATACAAAAATTATTTGCTAAACTTTTTTCTATCATTTCAGGCCATTCGATAAAAACAAAATCACTATTATCAAAGAGTTCATAAAAACCAATCTCAGTTAACTCTTCTACCGATTTAACCCTATAGAAATCAATGTGAAGAATTTTAATTCTTTCGTTATAATATTCATTTATGATCGTAAAAGAAGGACTCGAAACAAGAGTGTCAAGTCCAAAATGAGAACAAAACCCTCTCACAAAAGATGTCTTACCACTACCAAGTTCTCCTTGAAGTAAAAAAATTTTTATCCTTGATAGATCTACTATTTCACCAGTTGCAAACTTTCTGCCTAAATCAAAAGTTTCACTGATACTTTTTGACAAAAATTTAATACTCAATTCTGTAAACCTCTATGGGTTTGGATTTACCCTTCACTGAAATCGGTTCAAGTTTGATAAACTTAAATTCTTTATGATTTTTTACTTTATCATAAACACCTTTTGAAATAATTATTTCATCCTTTGAGGCAGCACTGCACAATCTTGAAGCAAGATTTACATTATCTCCGATAACCGTATAATCCATCCTATCATGGGAACCAATACTACCTCTTACAACCTCTCCAACATTTATACCTATGCCAATATGAATACTTGTTAAACCCCTACTTTTTCTTTCTTCATTCATTTCATTTATTCTCTTTTGTATTTCACAGGCAGCTTTAATCGCATTAAGGCACATGTCTTCCCCATCAAAAATTGCAACAATCTCATCACCAACAAATTTATCTATATCACCTTTAAAATCATGTATAATGTTTGTCTGAACATCAAGATACTCATTCAGGATATTTACAACATCCTGAGGATCTATTTTTTCACTCATTGCAGTAAAACCTCTGATATCAGAAAAAAACATCGTTAATTCTTTTCTTTCTGTGGGTTTTATAGAAGCTCCTATATCAATATGACTCGATGCTACAGTTTTTTGGATCATTTTAACCGTTGACCCAGAAACAAATTTTTGCATTTCAAGTTTTTCTTTCACAGAAACTACCATTTCCTCAAAACTTCTTGCAAGTAACCCTATTTCATCCCCTACAGGTATATGTAATTTTATATTATAATCCCCAAGTCCAAATCTTTTAACACCATCTGTTAATTGAATAATAGGTTTAACAATACCATCCGCTCCTTTAATCGAAAGGAAAATAGCAAATAAAGCCACTACAATAGTTACAAAAATTATGAGGATTTTTATGTTGTTGATTTCATCTACTATTATTTTTTGAGAATACCATAACGTTATATTTCCAATCTTTTTATTATTTACAAATACTGGCATAATATATTCAAAAACTCTTACATAGAGATCTTCACTCATTTTTACATTTATTAATTCATTATTTTTATAAAAGGCCTCAACTCCCTTCGCTCTTTTTTCAATTTCCTTAAGATTTTCATCAGAAATTTTATGCCCGGCATATAGATGAACTTTTTTAATATCATCTCCTGTTATTATAATACCATTATAACCAATATAAATAAGTCCTATTGTGTTTTGAAACGCTTTTACAGCCTCATCAGTAGCTGGAATAGATATATAATTATACTCTATAGACTTAGAAAGGTCTTTTAAGATTCTTTCACAGAAAATATCTGCTTTATTGAGAAGCGTTTTTTCAAGATAAAGAGTAAACATAAAACCAAGAGAGACAGAAACAATCAAAATAATCGCTACTTCAAAAACAACAACCTTTGCTCTTATCTTCTTTGTTAATGCTTCAAACAAAGAGAGAAAAAAGAGCTTACGGGCTTCTTTTTTATCCATTAACCCCCTCCAAAACTCTCCCTGAAAATGAAAAGAATTTCTAAATAAAAAAGAATTTTCATTAATTTAACCTCATTATAAAACTATTATTAAATAATGTCAAAAATCAACTGGCTTACACAAAATTTCAATAATTTTTGTTTCAAGAATTGTTGCTGCATGTGAAGGAATAACTATTATAGCTGTATCAACTCCCTCTTCAGTTCCACCAAGCGAAATAATTTTCTCACCATAAGGAATTAGCCCTGCATCAAGAGCCATTATAGCTATTTCAGTAGCAACCTTAACACCCTGACCAAACATTCTCAAAGTATTAGCAACTATCTCTACAGGATAAATCCCTCCAAATTTTCTTGATAATCCTCTCTCAGCACCACTTAAAACATGAGTGGTTGTTAACACTTTTATTCCTGAATCTGTTAGTTCTTTTCTTTTTTCTTCTGACATCTCATTTTTACCTTTTTCAGCAAAACCATAAGCATGTGTTACACATACAAGATTTTTATCAACACCCTTAAATAAAGATGCAGTCCATCCAGAAGCAGAAGGAAAAACAATATGATTTATTTTTCTTTCAACCGAAACCCTTAACACAATATCTACAACATTCCTTGTGTTAATCTTTCCAGCTTTCTCAAAACCAATCATATCACCTTCCTAAAAAATCTAGCACAATATTTAAAATTCTCCTTATAGGTTCCGCAGCTCCCCAGAGTAATTGATCACCAACAGTAAAGCAAGTAAGATATTCCTCACCTATATTCATTTTTCTTATTCTTCCCACAGGAATAGTCAAAGTCCCTGATACAGCAGCAGGCGTAAGCTCCCTTATAGTAATATCCCTTTCATTCGGTATAACTTTAACCCACTCATTTGCAGAAGAAATTATATCAATTATATCACTCAAAGGCACATTTTTCTTTAATTTGATGGTTAAACCCTGAGAATGGCATCTCATAGCACCTATTCTTACACATATACCATCAACCGGAATAGGTGGATTATTATTGAGAATCTTGTTGGTTTCAGCATAACCTTTCCATTCTTCTCGACTCTGGCCGTTTTCAAGTTGTTTGTCAATCCAGGGAATAAGACTACCTGCAAGCGGAACACCAAAATTTTCTTTTGGAATAATGTTATCTCTTAAAGCATCACTTATTTTTCTATCTATATCCAGTATTGCACTCGAAGGATTCTTTAAATCTTGTTCGACCTTGTTATAGAGATAGCCCATCTGCATAAGAAGTTCTCTCATATTCTTAGCTCCAGCTCCAGAAGCAGCCTGATATGTCATAGAAGAAACCCACTCAACAAGTCCTGCATGAAAAAGACCACCTATACCCATAAGCATAAGGCTTACAGTACAATTACCACCAATAAAATCCTTTATACCACTCCTCAAACCTTCATCTATTACCTTTCTATTAACCGGATCAAGGACTATAATACTATCTTTCTCCATTCTCAAACTTGAAGCGGCATCAATCCAGTAACCATTCCATCCTTCTTTTCTTAACTTTGGATAGATCTCAGTTGTATAATCTCCTCCCTGACAACTCACAATTATATCCATTTTTTTTAAACTATTTATCTCAAAAGCATCTTGAAGTTGCGGAACATTAACACCAATCTCCGGAGCTTTTCCACCAACCTGAGACGTAGAATAAAAAATTGGTTCAAATCCTTTAAAATCTTTTTCAGCTATCATCCTCTCCATGAGAACAGACCCAACCATACCACGCCAACCAACAAACCCCACTTTCAACATAAACTCACCTCAAAAGAATATTATTTAAGTTATAAATTATAAGTCAAAAAGAAATTAAATTCAAGTTATTCAATTAACAAATATATCCAAATATTATAATATGATTAATAAAAAATTAATATGATCTTATAAGAATTTTTCCTTAATTTTTGTATAAAAAATCATTTTTTATATATAACTCTTAATTCTTTTTGCACAATTTTCTTTTAAAAATTTGACACATTTCAAAGTAAGAATATATAATAAGCTAGAAATTAAAAAGGAGATTTCTTTTGTCTATTTCTACACCGCATAATAATTTTTTCATCCAGTTTTTTTCTGAGAAGGCTAATCTTATAGAATTAATAAAGTTTGTGTTGCCTGATGGTTTAAGAACTAAGGTAGACTTTAATTCTATAAACTTAGTCAAAGATAGTTTTATAGATAATGAA
>JAOACQ010000093.1 GCA_026417755.1 Brevinematales bacterium
CGTGGGCTCGGAGATGTGTATAAGAGACAGGGTATATACAACATACTATTAAACTTTCCAGATCTCACTATAAGCTGGGAAAGCTCAATGTTACCTATTCACTTCTCTCTCACAGGATATGATAACTTAAAATACGATGAAGACTTAAATGACTATTTCAGATATAGTGGTGGAAGTGTTGATTTATGGTATGTCTTTAATTCAGATTCTCCAAATAAATACTTAAAAATTGGAGAAAGAATTAATTACAATAGAACTTTATTAGATATAAAATACTTATTAAATATAGCAAGAATTCATCCTTACGAATGGGAATTTGTTTATTCACAATATTTAATATTTACAACATATTCAAAAATTGCACTATATTCAATGTATCATCCTTATAGACTTTATGACTCAATGAGAGGGATTGAAATAAATGCCTATTTTGACTACTATACTTCTCTCACAAATGATCGTGGAGTTAACACAAATAGTTACAAAATAGAAGCTGGACTTGAGTACTATCCATATTTTATCCCATCAATATTAAATATTTATGGTGGTTACAGTATAGAAAAATCCTATAGACTATCAAAGAATAATCGATTTGAAGAAAATCATTTCCTCAAAATGAAAGAGTACATTTCAAACACTAATTCGTCTGATTGGTATATTGGAAGTGATATAAGCCTGAGATTACTCAACTTTGAGATTCAACAGGGACCTACTTTTATTCCATTCTTATTCTTTAATAGATTATTTTTAACTGCTGGTTACAGGAATGCATATCTCAATGAAGAATATTATCACACAGCATATTCAAGAATAAATTTAGTAATGCCCTTTCTAGGTGGTTCGGGAGGACTTTCTTCATACAAACTCACTATGTTTTTTGAAGGTTATTATGCAATTAATGACAACAGATTTGGATATAACTGGAGCATAGATTTTTTAAAACAATTTGATGTAGAATAGGACATCGGAGGAAAATATGAAAAATAAATATATTATCTTTTATATTCTTACTATAGTCATAGTTTTAATTTCCTCATTTTTGTTTTTTAATAGAAACAGATTTTCAAAAGGAATATTCGATACCATATTTAAGTTTAACAGCCCATATTTAGTAGAAAGTGATAATGAAAACAATCTATACCTTTTAGACAATCGTTCAAAAAGAATCTCAAAAATAGATATAAATGGAAAAATTGACTTTGTCATAGAAGGTGGTAAAAGAAACAAAGAAGATATATATCTCGTTTTAGATATGAAGGTTCATAATAATTACCTTTACGTCGTTAATGTAATTGTTGATCTTGTAGATGGATATGCTGGAATTTATGAAATAAAACGATATAATAATAAAGGTAAATATGATAAAACGCTTTTCAGATACATAAGAAGTAAAGAGGAACGATTAAGTAGAGAAGGAGAAATAATAGCTGGAACACTTCAAATAGTTGATGATTATATTTATTATGTATTTTACAAAAAAGATAGCGGAAGTGTTCTCTATAAACAAAATATAAACACAGGTGAAAAAATTGCAGTAATCTCAATCCCAGAAAAACTTACTGCTATAAGCATGAGTGGTATAGAACCTGGAAATATTTATCTCTCTAAACTCAATGGTAAAATATATCAGATTGATAAAAATGGTAAATTAAGAGAATTCTTCTATATTTCTCCATTTTCCCTTAAAGCTCCTTGGGGAATTAATTTTGATAAAGAAGGCAACATTTATGTATCAGATATAAAATCACAGGGAATATATAAAATATCAAAGACAAAAAAACTTGAAGAACTTACATCTTTTGAAAAGATAAAAAAGGAAGGTTATGTCGTAGATAATGTTATACTAAGATATTTCTCTATAAATCCAAAAAATGGAATTCTATATATAGTAGATGAATATAATGACTCAATTTTAGGTTTCTCAAAGGATGGAAAGTTAGAAAATATTGTCTTTAGTGCAAGAATGCCCGGAATTTTTGTTTTCTTTAACATTTTATTATGGTTATTACTTATTACGGATATTATATTGATAATTTTAACCTTATGGTATTTTTATCAAAATATAATAAATAAAAGAATATCTTTGATTGTTAAAATGATTTTCACGTTAATCCCGATAGTTATTGTCTCAATAATTGTTATATCCTTCAGAATATATGGAGATTTATACAAAAGGCAAGCAGAAAGTCTTTACAATAACGTCGCAATGATCGCTCAAATTGCGTCTGAAAAGATAGATGGTAATGCACTTGAAAGGATAAATGAGCCAAAAGATTTTATGGGGGCTGACTACAACAAAATTTTAAATCAAATGCACGCAATTATGAATGACAATGCAGACCCATGGAATGCACTTCCATATTCTAGAATATATAGAGTTTTTAATAACTTATTCTATATCACTTGTGATTGGTCATCAAGATATGGAGTATTTTATCCCTACCCTTACGCCACAGATGTTCATAAAAACGCGTATTATAAAGGTCAAATTGGTTATACGAGATATACTGATTTTGATAGTGACTTGATTGTAGGAGTTGCACCAATTAAAAATAAACTTGGCAAGATAGTAGGTGTTTATGAAGTAATTATCGATGGATATGTAATGGATGAGGTCAACACTATATTTAAAAGACAGCTTTATCAAGGTTTAACCGTATCTATTATAATATTCTTAGCAATTTCTGTTGGGTTTATTCTTTTGCTTATGATGTCATTGAGAAAATTAAGAGACGCTATAAAAAGTATTTCAAGTGGGAAATGGGACACCACCATAAATATAACAAGCCATGATGAAGTTGGTGATCTTGGGGAAGGATTTAACATAATGGCTGGTTATATAAGAAATTATATAAATGAAATAACTGAATTAAACAAAGTATACTTCAAGTTTGTTCCCAATGAATTTCTTAAATTTTTAGGCAAATCCAATATTACCGATTTAAGACTTGGAGATCAGGTTCAAAAAGATATGACTATACTATTTTCAGATATTCGTTCTTTCACAAGTTTATCCGAAACAATGTCTCCAGAAGACAATTTCAATTTTATAAATGCTTACTTAAGAAGAGTAGGTCCTCTCATCAGAAAAAATAGAGGTTTTATAGACAAATATATTGGAGACGCTATAATGGCTTTGTTTCCTGAAAATGTTGAAGACGGCCTTATAGCCGGTATAGAAATGAGGCAAAAACTCTATGATTATAATGAAAAAAGGAAAAAAACAGGTTATGTCCCAATTGATATAGGTGTCGGAATAAACTGTGGAAAGATAATGCTTGGTATAATAGGAGAAGAAGAAAGAATGGATGGCACGGTGATTTCTGATAGTGTTAACCTTGCCTCAAGGCTTGAAGGTTTAACAAAACATTATGGAGCTGGTATTATAATAAGTGAAAATGTGATGAATGAAATATCAAATTTTGATAATAAATACTCATATAGATTTTTAGACAAAGTAAAAGTAAAAGGTAAAACAAAACCAATTTCAATATATGAAGTACTTGATGGTTGCATGGATGAAGAAAAAGATAAAAAAATTAAAACAAAAGATGATTTCTTAAAAGCTATCGAATTATATTACAACAAAAAACTCGAAGAAGCCTTAAAAATATTTAACAAAATTCTCAAGGCAAACACAGAAGATAAAGCTATAACTTTATACATAAAGAGATGTGAAAATTACCTGAAATATGGTTTACCTGAAGGCTGGGAAGGAGTAGAATCTATCACTGAGAAATAGCTATGAAAGAAAATTTAATATTACATACCTGTTGTGCACCATGCTTATCTCAATGCCTAATGGTGCTAACCAGAAATGAACCATACGAAAAAATTCTTGAAGAAATGCCTGATTTTGAAATTTTTATCTTTTTTTATAATCCAAATATATTTTCTTACGAAGAATATTTAAAAAGAAAAAATGAGGTTATAAGATTTATTGATATTTTTAATAAGGAATTTAAATTAAACATAACAATTTTTTCTGATAGATATATGGAAGAAAGAAAAAAATGGTATAATGTAACAGAAAAATATAAAAATGAACCAGAAAAAGGTTTAAGATGTTCTCTGTGTTATGAATTCAGGTTACTCGAAACTTTTAATTTAGCAGAGAAATATAAGATAAAAAATATTGCAACTACACTTACATTAAGCCCTTTAAAGAACACAAAAAAAATTAATGAAATTGGAACAAAATTATCAAATATCTTCAATATTAAGTATATCAAAAGTGACTTCAAGAAAAACGATGGGTTTAAAAAATCAATAGAACTTTCGAGAAAATATAACCTTTATAGACAAGATTTTTGTGGTTGTGAATGGTCTAATAAAAAAATTAATCATTTTGATATTCTATAAAACTTAATTCAGCATTATCAATAATTCTTTTTACAACATCTGTAGGATTCTTTAAAATCAACTTTCTACCTTTTGAATCGTTATACTTACCTGCCATAATAAGAAGACTTATAGCCGCAGAATCTATATAATTCACTTTTTTCAAATCAAAGACAAAGTGGGAAGTTTTATTAGTAGCAATATCTTTTTCTATCTCTACTTTTATATTGTTAAGAAAAAATATTGTGAAATCCCCCTCTATTACATACTCTGTAGCATTATTTGGTAACACATTTCTGTTATATTTCATACATCCTCCCCTTAATTATGTATATTCATTATAAATAAAATCTCGTATTTTTTCAATAAATTCTTTAAAAAATTTTTGACAACTTATTTGACTTTTTAACCATTTACTTATAAACTATTAAAGTTATTTATCCATCTCTTAAATAACCTTTCAAAGGATAAATAATATTCCATCCATAGGAGGAAAAAATGAGTGATGTCTTAACATTTGATGAAAATGAAGTTCAAAAACTTTTAGAAGAAAATGGCTATGAATGTAACAAACTTGACAAGGGCTTTATAGCAAAACAAAAAGGTTGTTGGCCACTTTATGTGGTAGTAGAACCTAAGTTTGATGAGGTACATTTTTATACATATTTCACATCAAAACCAAACAATAACAGAGGCGCTTTTCTCGAAGCAATAAATAACTACAACAGAAGAACAACTCTCACAACATTCAAACTTGATGATGATGGCAATAGTTTCGTTGTTCGTGCACTACCTTGTAGGGGTGGACTATTCAAAAAGCAACTCCTCCAGCTAATTAAAGAAGGCGATATTGAAATAAATACCTTTGCACCAGAATTTTTAACTAACTTTGTTGAATAAATTGTGCAAAACTCTGTGCATTTTTGTGCAAATAGGCACAATTTTCATTGAAACTACAGTTATTGCAAAGAGGTCTTTTTTTGCACAAATTTTTGCCAAATTCTACTATTAAAGCATGATATTCTTTGTATAAATTGCTACTTTGAGGAAGATTTTTTTCAAACAAATCCCTTATAGTTTCATATTCACTATTCTCAGGGAAAAATCCAAGTCTTGAAAAAATTCTTTTTGTATAGGCATCAACAACAAAAACAGGCTTATTAAACCCATAAAGCACTATAGAATCTGCTGTCTCATAACCTATACCCCATAGAGAAAGAAACTTTTGCCTTAAGTCATAAACGGAGAGTTTTTTTAATTCAGAAATTTTATTATTTAACAAAAAAGAACACAAAATTTTAAGTTTTTTTGCTTTTTGGTTAAAATATCCAGCTGATTTAATTAACTGGGAAAGTTTACTGTTTTCGATTTCACTTATTTTATATGGAGAAAAAATATTGTTCTCCTTAAGGTTTATAATCGCCACAATGACATTTGTCCAGCTAGTATTCTGTGTAAGAATAGCCCCAATCATTATCTCAAATATTTCTTCATCTGTTCTTTCTCTCTCCATAAATTCTTTTTTATAAACACATTCTCTTCCTTCTATAATAGGCCACCAGTTCTGTTCTCCATAAAAATCCACTAAAAGATTATAAATATCTATCAATTTCATAATACTTTTCCTTGATATTTAGAAAAAAAAGCTATAAAATAATTGATAATTATAACTTAAAGGGGTATTTTTTGTCAAAGATAAAAAGTCTCACACTTGGAATAAAAAATTTTTTTAATAGTTATTCTGACAAAAATCTGATTTTACTTGGAATAATCCAGAAAAACTGGAGAAAAATTGTTGGGGACGCTATATATTTTCATTCTCTCCCCTATAAAATAAGTAACAATAGGCTATTTGTTTATGTAAACGATAATATATGGGTTAATGAACTTGCTATAAACCATGATGAAATAAAAAATAAAATTAGTAACTATACAAAAACAAATAAAATAGAAAAGATTTTCTTTAAGTTTAATCCAGAAATTAAAATAATTGAAAAAAAGAAAGAAATAGAAAAACCCAAAAAATTAATTCTCTCACAAGAAAAAGAAAAAGAGATAGATAATTTAGTTTCAAAAATAGAAGATCCGATTTTGAAAGACGCACTAAAACACTATTTTGTCCAGATTTCTTTAATAGAAAAGGACAACTAACCTGTCAAAACACTTTCTTCAGGAAGTCTCTGCAATATTTTTTTTGTAGTCATACCAAGCGAAAATATAACAGTTATTGTCCCTACCCTGCCAAGAAACATTGTACTAATAAGAAGGATCTTACTTAAAGCACTCAGTTTGGGAGTTATGCCAGTCGAAAGCCCAACAGTTCCAAAAGCAGAAACTACCTCAAAGACCACCTGCTTAAGTGAAAATCTGGCCTCTATAAAAGAAATCAAAATTGTTTGAAGTAATACTAAGTTAAGAGATAATATAAATACAACAAGGGATTTTCTTATAGAATCAAAACTTATCTCTCTCTGAAATAAATTAACAACTTTTTTATCTCTCAAAACATTAATGGTATTAAAAAGTATGACAGCAAATGAAGTTGTCTTTATACCCCCTCCTGTAGAACCTGGAGAAGCTCCTATAAACATAAGAATACAGGTAAATAAAATAGTTGAATCCCTCACAATACCATAATCAATAGTATTAAATCCAGCTGTTCTTGGAGTTATAGAAGCAAAAAAAGAAGCGAGCACCTTTCCAAAAAAATTCAAATCCTTGAAAGCATTGTCATACTCCATAAGAAAAATAATCAGTGCACCAAAGAAAATCAATACAAAAGTTGTAGTAAGAACAAGTTTTGTATGAAGATTTAACCTCTTTTCTCTTCTCCTTATAATGTTAAAGATATTATAAAGAACTGGAAACCCAATACCACCAACAAAGATAAGAAACATTAAATTAATATTTATAACAAAATTTGTCTTAAAACTCATAAAACTATCGGGGAAAAGTGCAAATCCAGCATTACAAAATGCACTTATAGCATGAAAAATAGAATAAAAAATTGCTTTACTAAGGGGCAAAAATTTTTTAAATTCCGTAAAAAAAATAACTGCACCAATACCTTCAAAAAGAAGTGTTACTAATAAAATAAATGATATAAACTTATACATAACTGATATATTATCAGCACTTAAAGCATTCTTAAGTGTCAGCCTGTCAAAAACGGATAATTTTTGGCCAATCAAATAAGAAAAAAAAGCAGTAAAAACCATAAGCCCAAGTCCACCTAACTGAACAAAACAAATTAAAACAATCTTACCAAAAAGTGTAAGATCTTTTCCTACATCAATAACAGATAAACCAGTAACACAAACAGCAGAAGCCGATGTAAATAAAGCATCAAGGTAACTCATTTTGATATTGTTAGAAAAAGGCATATAAAGTAATAAACTTCCAGTAAAAACAAGAACTAAAAAAGAAATAGAGATAATAGTGTAAGGTTTAATCTGAATCTTTCTTCTTTTTGAAATATCAACATTAAAAGACTTTATAAAGTATATTAAAATCACAATTAATAAAAAAAGTTTAAGAAAAAGATTAAAATTTAAACCATAAAAATCAAGCCTTATGTTAAACTTAACAAAAAAAGGAAAGATAAATAAGAAAAATAAAGCTACAAAAAGCGAGAATAAACTCATAAAAGAAAAATAATAAATTTTATTTTCTTTTCCTTTTAAAAAAGACAAATATATTTCAACCAAAGACACAATTATCAAAGAAAATAAAACGAAATAATTTAAAAGCAAATCCCCTTTACCTAAAACAATCATCCAGAAAAGAATAATAGTATCAGTAATAAAAATGAAAAACTTAAATCCCTTAAAATAATTCATAGCACACTCTAAAAACTTGTATTATATCCAACTGTAAGTATCCTGTTAACACGCTGAGAATAAAATTCGTACTGAAACACAAAATTAAAAGTAAATTCCTCTACTGGTTTCAAAGAAAATATGATAGATGGTAAAACTCTATCCCCTCTATCAAAAGATAAATAAATATTTTCAAAAGTCAAGCCAAGTGTAAAATAATTTGCAGCTGATAAAGAACATCCAACGAAAAAAGAAGAGTTGGTTGGATTCTGAGATTCAATAGGTAATAAAGGATAACGAATCCCAAAAACAAGAAAGTCACTCCCACCAAACAGAGAGTAACTCCAACCCATCGAAGTAAAAATACTATATATTGTAGCAGATTTACCATTTTCAAAAAAATATGTCCCATTTTTTCCATAAGCTGTATTATCAAAACCTATAGACCAATAAAAAGTTTTAAAATTATTGAGAATATTTAACTTCATATAGGCTCCGGGTATATTGACAACAATATCACCTGAACCTATTAAATTATCAAGGTTTTCAGTAAAACCTATCTCAAAGATATCAAATATACCCACAACAAATCTTGTATTTATTCCACCATTTTCATACATTCCAAGTTCTCCATAAAATTCACCTTTTGAAAAGGTTATAGGTGTTTGAACAGAACCAATCTTTTTGAGATTTCGGGACGAACTCACATTATTCAATTTAGTTTTTTGTTTTGTTGTCTCTTCTACTTTTTTTGGTTGTGATGAACTTTGTGGTTCATCTATTATAAAATCATCCGAATATATATTACTTAATAAAATAATTAAAAATAAAGGTATTAAACGCTTCATTTGCCCTCCTCCTTTAAGTGATTATCGGAATAACTTGAAAAAAATAGAGAAATAATTTATATTGATAGTATGAAAAAGAAAACACCAATCGTTTCGATTATAGGAAGACCAAATACAGGTAAGTCTTCTCTTTTTAATTTGATAATAGAAAAGAGAAAATCAATAGTTCACGAAGAGGAAGGAGTTACAAGAGATATCAATACTGAAATTATCACAATAGATGATTATGTAATAACTCTCTGTGATACAGCAGGCTACCTGGAAAGTGAAGATAGCTTTAACCAGATAGTAAGAAAAAAGGTTGAAGAAGCCGTTCATAATACTGATTTAGTCTTGTTAACAATAGATGGAAGAGAAATTCATCCTATTGATTACGAAATTGCAAGATTTTTAAAGAAACTTGATAAAAAAGTAATAATTGTAGCAAATAAACTCGATAATAAAGATATGGAAAATTTAGCATTAGAAGCACACTCTCTCGGTTTTGATGAAATTATTCCATTTTCTGTTCTTCACAAAAGAGGGTTAAATACTTTAAGAGAAAAAATAATAGAAAATCTAAAAGAAATAAACAAGCTCAAGACAGCAAAAGACATAGAAGAAGAAATAAAAATCGCAATAGTGGGAAAACCAAACGTAGGTAAATCAATGCTTGTAAATGCCATTCTTGGTTATGAGAGAAGTATAGTCTCTGAAATTGCAGGGACAACAAGAGATGCAATAGATGATATATTCAAATTTAATGGTAAACAAATAAGACTTATAGACACAGCTGGACTCAGAAAAAAATCTAAAGTTGAAGAAAATATCGAGTATTTCAGTAATGTTCGTGCTATCCAATCAATCGAAAGAAGTGATGTTGTTATTCAAATTATTGATTCAACATCTCCAATAACCCATCAGGATAAAACTATCACACAGACTGTTATTTCAAAAGACAAACCTCTGATAATAGCATATAACAAATGGGATCTTGTTCACAAAACTTCGGAAGAAAACTATTTTCTTATGGAGGAATATAAAAGAAAGCTATATGATGAAATACCAGCTTATCCTTTTGTCCCTGTTGAGTTTATTTCAGCAAAAGAAAAATATAAAATACAAAAACTATTAAATACTGCTCTTAAAGTCTATGAAGACAGTAAATTCAGAGTTTCAACATCAGTTTTAAATGATTGGCTTACAAGAAATGTAAAAGAAAGTAACTTAGCTTATCCAATATCCGATCTGAAAGTTTATTATGCAACCCAGATTGACGTTTCACCCCCTCATTTTGTATTTTTTATTAACCACAAAAAATATTTAAAAAAAGATTATAAGAGATTTCTTGAAAACAGACTCCGGTTAGCTTTTGAATTTACGGGAGTTCCAATAAAAATTACTTTTAGAGAAAAGGAGGATTAAATGCCAGTTAAAAAGTCTTCTCAAACAAAATCAACAACCACTAAAAAAGCAACTCCGGCAAAGAAAAAAACGGTGAAAAAACAAGTAGAAATGCCAAACCTTGAAAATTTTCTTGCAGAGATTCAGAAAAGAGCTTACGATATTTATGTCGAAAGAACAAGTAAGAATCTACCCGGAGATGAACTAGCTGATTGGTTAAAGGCAGAAAAAGAAATTAAAGACAAATACGGAATTAAATAATCGTAGATTATATCCGATAGTTTAATTGAACTTCATAGCTAAGGATATAAGGTGAAAAATTTTTTTATTTTATTTTGTTTAACTATAAATGTTTTTGTTTTTGCTGATTTTAAGGATTTTGGTTATAAGCCATTAAGAGAGAAGATAAAATACAAAGAAGATTTTTTCAGACTTTATAATATCTGGCTTTATAAAGATCTTGATTCAATAAGTAGAAACATATACTTTCTTGAACTCGCATATGTTGTTAGTTTTGATCATCCTATCAGGGCACTTGTCCCTATTACAAATGAAATTCAATACGAAAGATACAAAAATATTTTAATGATGCATATAACACTTATGCTCACAAAAGAATATATAGACTATGCATATATGTACGTTAAAGAAAATATATATTTTTACAACGAAGAATTTTTCAAAGACTACCTTGATGGTTATGACATTGCCGAACACTATCTCAAATGTGCCTTGAAATACTGGGAAGAAGCTCTAAATTTTGCAAGGAATGCAGATAACATAAAAGGTTACAGAGTAGAACTCGAATATATGGAAGACGAATTATACAGAATAAAAATAAATGACTTAAACTATGAGAAAATCATCAACAATTTAATGTCAAGAATTAATCGAAATAGAGAAAAAATAAAAAATTTTCAAAACAAATAACCTTTACAAAATTCCTTCTTTACTTTATAATACATAAAGTAAGGGGAGGCCTATATGCATATTCCAGAATATTTATTAAAAGGTGCTATATGCCCAGTCAGTGCAGCAGTTGGAATAGCCGGTGTTGCTATTGCGACTTATTTTGTTTACAAATCTCAACATAAAGTTGATATATTAAAATTTGGAATTCTAACCTCATTAGTTTTTCTTTTACAAATGCTTAATTTTCCTGTTTCTCACGGAACTTCTGGACATTTTCTTGGGACTGCTTTATTAATCTTTATGCTCGGTATACCAGACGGTATCCTTGCCATGTCAATTATTCTTACTATTCAAGCATTTGTCTTTGCAGATGGAGGAATCACAGTTCTTGGAGCAAATATTTTTAATATGGCAATTTTTGGTGCAATACCAGCTGTTATTTTCTATAAACACAAAAAAAATAAATTTACTATGTTCTTTGCCTCAATTCTATCTGTAATATTTGCAGCTTTTTCTTGTTCTACATTATTAGCAATATCTTATCCTCAAAACCTAACAAATATATTTTTTTCTATGATGAGCATTCATTTCCTAATTGCAATTTTTGAAGGCATTATTACAACAATAGCTTTTGTTTTTCTTAATTTAATCTTTGAAAATATCTCTTTTGCTCCATTAAAATATCTTTCAATCTTTGGAATAATAATAGCATTTATCCTAATCACTCCATTCGCAAGCAATCTTCCTGATGGGCTCGAATGGGTGGTACAAAAATACAACTTACTAAAGGAAAGCGAACCTCTATTCGTTGCATTAATCCCTGAATATTCCTTTAACAACATAAACAATGAAATATTAAGTACTATATTAGCAGGAATAAGTGGAATTATTATTACCTTATTTATCTCAATGTTTATGCTTATAATTTTAAATTTCAAAAAATCAAAAAAAATTTTATTAAAAAATCAAAAAGGAGCATAAATGTATTTATTAAGAGGTATCCCGATCTCAAGAGGAATAGCCATAGGTAAGACATTAATAAGATATGATATAATGAAAAAAGTAAATCTTTCTCAAATCAAAGAAGATGATAAAAAAACTGAAATTACAAGATATTTGAATGCTATCGATCAGGTAAAAAATGAGATAACAAACCTTGTTGCAAACAAATCAGGAACCTTGAATCAGGATACTATTCAAATTTTACAATATTATAAAGTTTTACTTGAAGAAGACTTTTTTATAAAAAATGTTATTGAGAGAATAGAGAATGACTTATATTCTGCTGATTCAGCTCTTGTTTATGAACTTGAGGCTATAAGAAAACAATTTGAAAAAATTGAAGCTGAATACTTTAAAAGCCGATTTCTGGACTTTAAGTCAATAGCCGATAGAATAATAAGAAAAATGAATGGAGATCTTGAACTGGGAGAAATTTCAGAGCCTATAATTATCGTAGCAGAAGAGGTCTCTCCAGCAGAAATGCTACATATAAAAAAAGAGTTAGTCATAGGTATTGCAACAGAATCAGGAAGCACAACATCCCACGCGGCAATAATCGCAGAATCTCTTGAAATACCTGCTGTTTTTGGTCTAAGAGATTTATTCAATTATATTAAAAAAGATGACATTTTGATAGTAGATGGATACAAAGGACTTGTAATAGTAAATCCAGATGAAGCAACAGTAAAAGACTATAAACATCTTCAAAAAAGCTATCAGAAGAAAGAAAAGGAAATCATACAGGTTGTAAATTTACCATCAAAAACTGTTGATGACGAAGGTTTTAAAATTTACGCCAATGTTTCAAACTCAATGGAATTAAATATAGCCAAGAGACACCAAGCTGAAGGCATTGGCCTTTTGAGAACAGAACTCTTATTTATTGCAAACGAAAAGTTTTTAACTGAAAAGGAACAATTTGATATATACAAGGAATATTTACTTATTTTTCAAGGAAAAGACGTAGTCATAAGAACACTTGATATGGGAGGGGATAAATTTTTTGAAAATTCTACTTCTAAAGATCCAAATCCCTTTCTTGGCTGGCGTTCTATAAGGGTTCTACTTAAAGAAAAAGAAAAATTTAAACAGCAACTGAAAGCCATAATAAGAGCGAGTGTATTCAACGATAATATTAAAATTATGATACCTATGATTTCAAGCATTGAAGAAGTTCGCAAGGTAAAAGAAATCTATAAAGAATGTGAAGAAGAAATAAAAAACGAAGGCAAACCATTTAAGTATAATATTTCATTAGGTATAATGATAGAGATACCATCCGCAGCAATTTTATCCAACCATCTTGCTAAAGAAGTTGATTTTTTCAGCCTTGGAACAAATGATCTTGTTCAATACACCCTTGCTGTGGATAGAAATAATCAATCAGTTGCAGAGTATTATCAACCATTAAACCCTGCAGTTTTATACTTGATTCACTATACAGTTGTTAATGCAAATGCAAATAACAAACCGGTATCAGTCTGTGGAGAAATAGCAAGAAATCCACTATATTTAAGACTTCTACTTGGTATGGGCATAAGAAATTTCAGCGTTAATCCAACTTATATACCTCTTGTAAAATCGATAATAGTAAACTCATCTATTGCAGATTGCAAAAAACTGTGGAACTCTGTTAGAAATCTAAAAACAGCAATAGAAATAGAAAGAAAACTTAAAGATGATTTAAAGAAAAATTTCACTGAAATCTATAATTCTTATTTCTATGATAGCTAACTCACCCAGTTTACTTTTACGCTCGCAAACTTTATCCCTTCATATTCACTGATAAAGTTATCTATTATTCTTTTGCCAGCTTCTTTATAATCTATTCCCATTTCTTCAAGTGAGCTCACCTCTATAGGACAACCAGTATTTACAATATTTATGGCAGTGTGAATAAGACCAGAGATAGGACTTAAAGTTGCAATAGAAATTGATAACTTTTTCCCCTTGTAATAAAGGTCATCCCCATCTCTCTCAATCCTAATAGAAGGATTGATACTCTCAATGCTTTCTCTAATTATATTAATAAACAGCCTCTGCAAAGCTATAAGCCCTTTTATTTCAAAACCAAAAACCTCAATTATAAAATTAAGCATCTTATCTGAAGAAATCGGTTCATTATTTATCACATCTTCTATATCAACCATTTCACTTAACTTTACATCTACAGGCCCTATGAAACAGACAATGCTATCACCGGCTATCTTAAAATTTTTATATGCAAAATGAGAAGAAAGTTGAGAGCCATCATACTTTATCTCTCTTTCGATAAAAATACCTTTCATTTTTCAAAACCCCATTTGTTTATTTTCAGAAATTCTTCATAAAAATTGTTTGATTTCAAAGCCCTTTTAAGTCTTTGACAAGATTCACAAACTCCACACATTTTCTCATTATTTCTATAACAACTCCACAGATATTCAAAAGGTGCGTCTACGTCGATACCATACTTTACTATCTCATTTTTCATCATATCAATAGTATAACAAAAAACTTTAGGCCTATAAAGAGTTGAATATTTAAATGCTTTGTTTGCTCTTTTAATAAATTTTTTTGAGTTATCTGGAAAAGTTTCTGCCTCTTCTTTATTAAAACCAACTACAATATAATCTATCTCATAAACTTCAGCAAATGAAGCCGCAATATTCAGAAAAAGTCCGTTTCTATTAGGCACCCATACTAATTTAGCAGTTTGTTTTGTATAATCATTATCATTAAACCTATTCTCATCAAAATCGATAATATTATCCTTCTTTAAAGCATTAGAAATTTTATCAAGAAAATCAAGTTTTATAATCTTATGTTCAATATCATATTTTTTAGCCACTAAAGACGAAGCCTCTATTTCCTTTTTAGCGGAAGCCTGCCCATAATCAAAAGTAATTATCAGTTTCACCAAAGTTTCATCAAATGCCATTTTAAAATTGACAAGAGAATCAAGTCCTGAAGATAGTAACACAATAGACTTTTTCATACATACCTCACAAATCAAATTTTATATACAAACCAGTAGAAACCTGAAAATAAAATTGAGAAAAATCATAAAAAACAGCCGGTTTGATAAAAAAATTAAATAATTCAACATTAACCTGAAAAGACAATCCATTTTTCGTAACATATTTAAGGTCTGGAATCAAATAATCAGCGAAAAAATATTGCCCAGTTAACCCTACTCCAGCTTTAAAATTATAGATTCGATCAGTAAAAAAATAATACCCAACTTCACCAGATAAAAATTTTACATCCATAGTCTGTCTATCATAATAAAAACTATTAAAACCTATGTTAACCCCACAAGAAAAATATCTCATAAAATTATAATCAACCCCTATGGCCCAATATTCATTAACAACAGAAAAAAACTTAATTCTTATAGCATCATTCCAGCTAAGTTCAGGTTTTATAATTTTTAACTCACCATCTTCAAGATAAATGAAATCTTTATAAACAATTCTATCAAAATTATCCTTCACAATAAAATTATAATGTTCCCCAGCTTTTAGATTATTAATCTCTACACCGACAGTTATTTCCTGATCGTTAAAATAATATTTGTAACTTCTCCACATTTCTGGATTTTTTATTTTTTCAACTAGAATTGCTCCTTTCCCTTCATACTCTATCTCTATAGTTTTACCTTTTTCAACAAAAATTTCTTTCTCAAATACCAACCTATCGTTATTATCCTTTAATAACTTAATAATATATTTTTTATTTGCTTCAAGTGTAATATATTTATTAAAATCTTTGTTAACATATTTGGAAACAAGATTATCATTAATATACAAAAAATAATTCTCTTTACCAACTCTGAAATTACTAAAATGAACAACTCCACTTAGTTTTTCTTCTACTATGGGTGAAAAAATCTCTATATCCTTTACAAAATTATTAATAATTTTTAAACTCTCATCAACCCCATCAAAAATTCTTCTATCAGTATATGAAAAGACATTTTTCTCTAAAATCAATTTTTCTTCACTATCATAAAAACTTAAAAAAATACTTAATCTTTCTGTATCAACTCTGTAACTTATTTTAATCATTATATCAAATTTTTCTTTTTTCAGGAATAAAAAATTTGCATTTACCTTTTTTAACCTATTTTTTAGAGAATCTATAAAAATCTCTCCGGCTATCTCTGAGTTCTTAGTCTGAGAGAGATCAAAATAAGATAAATAAACTACAGGTAAAAAATCTTTATTCTTATTTGTTATTACAAATGAAAACATATTTGATGTTAGTAAGATTAGAAATATATACCTCATAAAATATTTAAATTCGCTTATACCCTTGACTTTTTGAATAAAGAAAAACTTTTGTAAATATAAAACCTATTATTAGACCTCCAAGATGAACTAAATATGCGACTCCTCCCTGCATTGGAGCAATTATACTCATAAAACTACCTGAAATCTGTGAGATTATCCAGATAGCTATATAAAAAATTGCCGGTATTTTCACAGGAACTATAAAAAAACCAAAAAACATAAGTGTAACAATATTTCGTAACGGAAACATAAGCATATAAGATAAAATAACCCCGGAAATAGCTCCACTGGCTCCTACTATAGGAATATCAGAAAACACCGAAAAAATTAGTTGTGGGACTAACCCAAGTGAGGCGGTAAGAAGATAAAATATCAAATACCAGAAATGTCCAAAAACATCCTCTACATTATCCCCAAAAATATAAAGAAAAAGCATATTACCTATAAGATGTAACCAGCCCCCATGTAAAAAACTATAACTAATAAGCCTATATCCTTCATTAATCGGATCAGATAAAAAAACCATCGGAATCATCGAAAACTTTTTGAGGATATACTCCCCCATTTCTGGATTAAAAACCTGGTACAAAAAAACACCTATATTAGCAATGATAAGCAACGTATTTACAAATGGAAAACTCCTCGTAGGATTTTCATCTTTTATTGGGATCATTTTACCCCCTACTTTCCAAAGAAGAGTATAGAAGGATTATCCTTTACTTTCTTTGAAAATTCTTCTACATTTTTCATAGTGTTATCAAGTCTTGTTCTAAACTCTTTATCCCTTACAACATTTAACACACTATTTTTATCATAAGAAAGTTTGTTAATCTCAATTGATAAATTTTTAAGTTCTGTGCTTATTATAGACATGTTTGAAACAATATTTTTTACTTCATTTTCATCTATACTCTGTATTGTAGCATTAAGTTTTTTTGTCCCGCTTTCTATATTTTCGACCGAATTATTTAATCTATTTGCAATTTCTACAGAAGTTTTAACTACATGATTTAATCTTTGAATTGCCAGACTTATTTCAGAAGAATTGTCTTTAACAAGATAATTTAAATTCTGAATCAACTCAGAAATATTATTAAATATTGTTTGAAGTTTTTTAAGGGATTCTTCACTTTCAGAAAAGAAAATAGTTTTTAATCCAGCCCCAGCAAATTCTATTGTCCTTGCAAATCCCATTGGTGTAATACCAATTATATAATCATTATTTGTAATAATATTTTGAGAGTTTGGTTTATATCCGGAAACATTAATGTATTTTTGCCCCACAAGACTCGTTGAATATATACTGAAGTTCGCATCTCTATTTAATTTGTATTTTCCATTTATCAAAACTTCAACAACTATCTTACCACTCTCAAAATTAATATTTCTCACATAACCTATAGCCGGTCCACCAGACACCCTTACTTTTGCCCCACTTTGAAGATTATCAAGAAAATCATACTCAATAAAAAATCTATAACCACCACCAAGTATAAAACTGAATTTACCAGCAAAATAAATAAAAAACAGCATCAAAAGTATTCCACTTACAAGAAATATACCTATGGCTATTGGGTTAAATTTTTTCATTGTTTTATACATAATCCACCCCTTTCTATAAAATTTTATGCTGAAATAGGTCCTTCTGAAAGCCCATTCACAAACTGAACTACATAAGGATTGTCAGTTTGACTAAGCTCATCTGGTGTCCCAATAAAAATTATTTTACCTTTGTAAATCATAGCTATCCTATCAGAAATATATTTGGCACTTTTAATATCATGAGTTACAACTATAAAAGTAGTATTAATTTTATTCTTTAAACTAAAAATTAACTCATTAATGCTTGCTGTAGTTATAGGATCAAGTCCAGTTGTAGGTTCATCAAATAATACAACTGCAGGCTCTGCTACTATAGCCCTTGCAAGTGCAACTCTTTTCATCATTCCACCAGAAAGTGATGGCACAGTTAAATTTTCTGTATCTTTTAACTCAACAAGTTCGAGTGCTCTTTTTATAGCCTTTATCTTCTCCTTTTCAGAAAGTTCTGGTTTTAAATTTTCAAGGACAAAGTATAAATTTTCACCAACAGTTAGAGAATCAAACAAAGCCCCTCCTTGAAAAAGCATACCAAAACGCTTTCTTACACTATTCCATTTTTCCTCATCATCAAAATCCATTTTCTCACCAAAAATATATATATCCCCTTCATCAGGCCTCATCAAACCAATAAGATGTTTAAGAAAAACACTCTTACCTACGCCACTCTGCCCGATAATAGTAAAAGTTTCCTTTTCTTTAATCTTAACACTTACTCCATCAAGAACTTTTTTATTGCCTAACGTTTTTTTTAAATCATACGTTTCTATAATATAACTATCCATACTATAGAGTTCCTCCGGATAAAATTATAAAAATAGAACCAAGAATATAATCAAGCAAAATAACCATAAAACTTGATACAACAACTGATTTTATAGTCGCCTCTCCAACTCCTGCAGCTCCATTTTTTGCTTCAAATCCATAAAATGTGCTTATTTCCAGTATAAAACCACCTATTATTATCATTTTAAAGATAGATTCAAGAATATATTTTACCTTAAGAGGAATCTGAGCAACCTCTATATAAACACTAAGCGGAATTTCTCCAAGCATCCCAATCATTATCCATGCACCAATCATAGAAGCCATTATAGAAAAAAAGCCAAGTATGGGTAAAGAAATCATCCCAGCTATCACTCTAGGTGTAGCAAGGAAACCTACAGGATTTATCCCAAAAGTCTTAAGGGCATCTATCTGCTCTGTAACCTTCATCGTCCCAATATGAGCTGTAACAGAAGAACAAACTCTACTCACGACTATAAGCGAAGTAAAAACAGGCCCTAGTTCCTTAACCAAAGCTACTGATAATGCTCCGCTTATATATTGAGAAGTTCCGCTTATTATCGATTCAAGAGCATCACTTAATTGTAAACCCATTATCAAACCAAGAAAAAAACCTGTGCTTACAACAACAGGCAAAGATTTCACACCAATATTATAGATATTTTCTATAATGTTTACAGGTTTTTTTAAATTTTCCAAAAAATAATAAAGTGTTTCTATAAAGAATATAAAAAAATTCCCTATTTCTCGTAATATTTCTTTAAATCTATTCATAAAAACCCTTTAAAACTCCTGTTCTTCATTTTCAGAAGAGGGACCTACTCCCGCTTCATCTGTATAAGTCCTATGCCTCTCAAGATTCTCAAATTTAACAATATTAGATAAAAATGCCAGTTCAACTGTCCCAGTAGGACCATTCCTTTGTTTTTGAATTATAAGTTCGGTTACATTATTATTTACATCCTTATTATAATAAGCCTCTCTATATAAAAAAGCAACTATATCTGCATCTTGTTCAATAGCTCCAGATTCTCTTAAATCTGACAAAATGGGTCTCTTATCCTGTCTTTTTTCAACTTCTCTTGAAAGCTGTGAAAGAACAATTATAGGTATATCAAGTTCTTTTGCAAGTGCTTTTAAACTTCTAGAGATATATGAAATTTCAGCATTTCTATTTATAACCAGTTTATTAGAATCGGATGTTGTAACAAGCTGCAAATGATCTATTATAATAAGCGATAAATCATATTGTTTTTTTACCCTTCTTGCTTTTGCTCTTATTTCATTGAGTGAAATTGCTGGTGTATCATCTACAAGAATCTTAAGTTTTGACAATGCACCAGCTCCATCAACAATGTGATTCCACTGTGTCGGTGTAATATTACCTTTCCTTATATTTTGCATATCGATTCTAGCCTCGGCTGAAAGCATTCTTAAGGCTAATTCCTGAAATGACATTTCAAGTGAAAAGATTAAAACAGCATTTTTCTGAGTGGCAACATTTCTTGCTATACTTAATGCAAAAGCTGTTTTACCCATCGAAGGTCTAGCCGCTATGACAATAAGATCTCCTCTCTGGAGTCCGCTTGTTTTATCATCAAATTCTGTAAACCCAGTCGGCACACCAGTGTATATATGTTCATGTCGTGTAGATTTTTCTATACCATTAAGGGTTTCGGAGATTATTTCATTTATAAGTTTATAGCTTGTTCTTAATCTTCTATGGGTAACATCAAAAATTAACTTCTCAGACTCATCGCATATCTTTTCAACATTATCCATATCGCCATCATAGACAAGATCTATTATCCTTCTTGAAGCATTGATAAGACTTCTTAAGATTGCCCTGTTGATTATTATATTCACGTAAGCCATAACATTTGATACTGAAAAACTCGAATCATAAAGACGTGCTATATATTCCTGTCCCCCTGCCTGGGGAAGTTTATTTACGGCTTGTAACCTTTCAGAAATGGTTACTGCGTCTACAGTCTTACCAGAATCAAAAAGTTCATAAATAGCTCTAAAAATTATTCTATGCTTCTCATCAAAAAAATCTTCTTCACTCAAAACTTCCATTATCTGCGGAACAAGATTGGGAGCAAAAAGCATTGCTCCCAAACATGCCTGTTCTGCTTCAATACTATAAGGTGGAACTCTTTTTAAAAGTTCGTCATATGCCATAACTACTCTGCAACTACTTTTAATGGAATAGTAGCAACAACTCCCTCATCAAGTTTTATTCTTACAGTATGATCTCCAAGAACTTTAATATGATCAACTATTATTTTTCTTTTATCAATATCATAGCCTTTCTCTTTCAATGCAACTGCAATGTCAGAATTAGTAATAGAACCAAAGAGTTTTCCTTCCTCTCCAGCTTTTGCTTTAATTTCAAGTGATTCCTTTTCAAGTGTTTCTTTAAGAGAAATGGCATCTTCGTAAAACTTCTTTGCTTTTTCTTTCAATTTTTCAGCAAGTCTTGCAAGATATTCTTCCTTTCTTTTTGTTGCTACTTCTACAAGTTTTTTTGGTATAAGATAATTTCTTGCATAACCATCTCTTACATTCTTTATTTCACCAGCTTTACCAAGCCCTACAACATTTTCCAAAAGTATAACTCTCATAATGCCTCCTAAAAATTAAAAACTATCTGTCAAGGAATGGCAACAAGGCAATAATTCTTGCCTTTTTGATTTCTCTTGCAATAAGTTTCTGATGTCTTGCACAATTCCCACTTATCCTTCTTGGTAAAATTCTTCCAGAAGGCATAGTAAATCTCTTTATAAGATCCACATTTTTATAATCTATAGCACTCTCTTCAACCTGTTTTGAGCAAAATTTACAAACCTTCTTGGAAAAGAAAAATTTCTTCTTATCCGAAATTTGAGCACTCTGCCCAAAATCTTCTTTTTCTTTCTTAATTTCTTCTTCGATCAACTCGTTTGTTACTGCCGATTCTAAAACCTTCTTTTCAAGATTTTCAATTTCCATTTCTTTTATCTTTTCTTCTGACATATTTACCTCCAATTAAATTAAAAATTAGGTCCACCAAAATCATCATCTTCTGATGGATCTACAGCAGAAAAATCAAAATCACTGTTGTCATAAAAATCTGATGCATTTGAAGTGGCTTGACTGGTTGTAGAATTATCCTGTCTTGGAGATTGGCCACCAGAAGCTCCCAGAAACTCTATCCTTTCAGCTACTATCTCCACAATACTCTTTTTAACACCATCCTGTCCCACCCAGCTTCTTTGCTCAAGTCTTCCATCTATTGCAACCTGTTTACCCTTAGTTAGAAATTTACTACAGGTTTCTGCCTGTTTGTTCCATACAACTACAGAAAAGAACGACACATTATCATTACCATCATTCTTCTGCTTACCACCAACAGCAATTCTGAATTTTGCCACAGCAACATTAGAAGGAGTATACTTAAGCTCCACATCACTGGCAAGACGACCAACAAGGATAACTCTGTTAATATCCCAGCTCATTACTTTACTCCACAAGTATCATATAACGAATGATACTTTCATCAAACTTAAAAGACTTCTCCATCTCACTAATAACTTCCGGCTTCATCTCAGCCTTAACAAAGTAGTAAAAGGCCTTGTGAAAAGTCTCTCTGTTTTTGTGAATAGGATAAGCAAGATCTCTTAAACCAAGCTCTGAATCGCTAACAAACTTGTTCCCAAACTTTGTGATATAGGACTTTACCCTATCCTTAAGATCTGAAAAATTTTCTCCTTCCCTGAACAGGAAAGTAATCTCGTAACTTCTCATTAAAATTTCCTCCTTATGGACATAATAAATATGGGGATTAAAAAATATAATCCCAAGGATTTTAAAACAAATGATTTTAGCTTATATCTCATTATCTGTCAAATTTTTGGCTTGTTTCCCCATTTATCAAGATAAACTTTATCGCCGTAATAAGATTTCTTCCACTTTTTCTTTTCAGCCGGATAACCAAGAACAACAAGACTAAAAGGTATTATATTTTCAGGTAAAGAGACAAGCTGTTTTAATAAATTCATTCTATCTTCTTTTGGAAAAAGACCTACCCACACACTTCCAAGACCAAGATAAGTTGCTTCAATAAGCATATTTTCAGTTGCTGCAGAACAATCCTGTGGTAAAAAATCCTTTTCCTTCATATTTTCTGGATTCCCACAAACTAAAATAGCACAATTTGACTCTCTACACATATTTGCATATCCATGTTTCTCTGCTATTTCATCAAGGATTTTTTTATCTCTTATTACTATAAAAACCCATGGCTTGGAATTCCATGAACTTGGAGCTGCCATCCCTGCCATTAATATTTTCTTTATTAATCTCTCTGAAACCCATTTTGACTTAAATGACCTTATACTTTTTCTTTTAAAAATTGCATTCATATTCAACCACCTCCAAAATAAATTATAATCAATTTTAATTAAAAAATCGAGATAAAAATAATTCAAAAAACTTTTAAATAAAAATTGAATTTTTTTTCTTTAAAATTTATATTATTAAAAACTGAAAAATGGAGTTTTATATGGAAAAAAAGAAAATAAGTCTGAGATTTATTTTTCTGATCGTTTTTTTAATAATTCTCGGTTCTTTAATTCTCAACTATTATGTAAACAGAAAAAATCCTCTTTCTTTTGCACCTGTAAAATATAATCTAATGGTTCAGACACCCCCACTTAAAACCATATATGAAAACTATCTTCCTCTTGAAGTTGTTGATATTGCTCTTTCAGATCCATCATCATTTGAAGCCAGAAAATTTATTTTTATGTTGAGAGACAACCAGCTCCTTAAAAATTTTTTCTTTAAAGAATTAATTAACATCCCAATAATTATGGTAATGGAAAACAAAAAAAGCTCTCTTTTTATTTTTGACCTTAAGTGGAGATCTATAATAACTAAAATTCTACCTTTCATAGGATATAATCTTGACATTAAGAATTTAAGCATAATTAAACAGGGAAAATTATTAATATTTAAACTTTCTGGAAATCCTGAACTTTATTTTTCTATAGTTGAAAATGTGCTATTATTTTCATTTGATATAAAAACTATCGAAAATGCTTACAGCAGGTTAAAATCAAAAGAAAATTTTTTAGAAAAAAAGAGCAAGAGAATTATACAAAGCCTATCAAGAGATTCAAAAACAAACCTAAAGATACTGATTTCTCCAGAAGATCTTCTAAAAGAATTTTCACTGGATTCTGATACAACATTAAAACTATTGAAAAAGCTGAAATTCAACGAAGAAGCATTACTTGATATAATTCTTTCAGAGGACAAAATTAGTATTTCTCTTGATTTACCACTTTACTCTGATGAAGTTATTATTCAAAAAATGCTTTCTACAAGATTCAACTATATCAACTCAATTAAATTTATTCCAGAACAGGTAAGTCTTATTAGCATAATTAACTTCACAGATTTAAAAAATCTTGTTGACATAGTAAAAGCAATTGAAATAACAGATGTCGAGACACCACTTTCAAAAGCAGACTCTATGGTCAAAACTCTATTCGGTAAAAACCTTGATAATCTCATATTTAGCTGGATTGGTAGTGAAATAGGTGTTTTTAAATCTTTAAATTCTAAGGAAAGCATATTTTTTATAAAAATAAAAAACGAACAAAAATATAAAGAGTTTATAGACACAGTTTTAAAAGGACTCATAATAGAAAATGCGAACCCAATCCAAATGGATGATATTATCATAAATCAAATAAGAATAGCAGATTTTTTATCTTTCTTACTCGGAATATTTAATATAAATATTCCAACAGCTTATTACATTTCTCTTGGAAACTATTTCTTCCTTTCATTTGAAGCAGATAATTTAAAAGAAATAATAAAAAATTTTAAGGAGAAAAAGAGTTTCTACGAAACAAAAAATTTTAAAGAACTATCCAAAAATTTTTCACTTTATTCTGGATTGTGGGCTTATTATAACACTGAAGCTGAAAAACCTTTTTTTATACAAAAAGAGAGTATATTAATGAAAATTTTGGGGACTTATGGGAATGGTGTTATTTCTTTATCTCAATCAGAAAATAAAAATCTCAGATTCAATCTAACAGCATTGAATACAAAGAAAGGCCTAAACCGTTATATTGGTTATCCAAAAACTATAGAAATAGATCTTAATAAATCTATATTCTTAAAGGAACTAAATGAACCAGTTTTTGTTTATTCTTACAATGACACACTTAAAATTCAGAATGTCGATTTAAATACGATTTTTAAGACAAATTTTAACGAAGATATTGAAATTTTACTGGACGAAAAAAGTTCCCTAGGTAAACTATATGTGATTATGAAAGATTCACGTAAATTAATTTCTTTAGACATCAAAGTGCCCAATTTTGTAGCTAAAGAGATTGAAAATATTGATTTTACATTCACCCCATTTATTTATAAAGATAACATTTATTATTTTTCTGAAGAACAAAATAAATTCTACAGAATTAATACAAAAAATCTTTCCAAAGAAGAAATCCCTCTTCCACAAACAGAAAATCCTGTTTTATCAAGACCATATTTTAAAAATGAATACTGGGCATATTATGAAAAATCTTTTGAAGGAAAAGCCTATTTTGCTTCGGATTTTAAACTCAAAGGAGGTTGGCCTGTAATGATAGAAGGTCTAGCAACTGGAAGCCCTTTAATAATTTTCGACAGAGGTTTAATAAAAATATTTTTTATCACTCAAGCAGGAAAACTTTATGGATGGAATAGTGAAGGTAACACATTATCATCTTTACCGATAGAAATAGATGATAGTTTTTCCGAACAGTTAAATTTACTGAATTCAAAAGGCACACAAAGAATTATAGGATTATCAAAGAATGGAACCATTTATATATTTGACACAGAAGGAAATATGAAGAATAAAATCAAACTGAATAATATAGAAGCAGGTGCAAAGCTATCTATTTATGATATAAATAAAGATGAAAGTGATGAAATTTTTGTTTATAACAATCAAAACAATATTTCAGCCTATAAGTATGAAAATGACGAACTTATTGAAGTTGAAGGTTTTCCCATAAAAGGTTGGACAAAGCCAGATTTTTATGATTTGAACAAGGATGGAAAAATAGAAGTAATTTCAGCTGGTCTCGATGGTAAGTTACATATTTATACATATAGTAAAAAATAGGCAGGTTTGTAAGCCGGGTTCTGTAAGAGGCAATCGCCTCAGTGAGAAACATCCATCTTGTTTTTCCTTCACAGGAAAAATCAAGCGGTTTACCCGCATTCTATTAGCCATAAAGCTATGGCAAGAATGCCTATTTAACCTTGCTTTCCCGGGGGTTTACCATGCCAGTCTGACTTATGTCAAACCGCGGTGGTCTCTTACACCACCTTTTCACCCTTACTCCTCACCACTCTATACAAATTGGTAAGGAGCGGTCTATTTTCTGTGGCACTTTCCATAGAGCTAACTAAAGGGGGAAGTTAGTAGCTCCTCCAGATATTCTCTGGCCGGTTGCTTTTCAAAGCCCGGACTTTCCTCTCCTTAATAAAAAGGAGCGTTTCTCCAACCTGCCTTAATAATTATACGAAATTTTTTACTTTCTGGCAAATAGATTATTATCTTCAAAAATTTCATTAAGTTCAAGGCTTTTTTTCCCTTTTCTTATTTCAATGTATAAAGCAACCTTACCTAAAAAACTGTGATAATCAACCATTCCAATACTATCACCTTTTTTAAGGTTTTCGCCTTTTTTAACGTAAACTTCATTAAGATAACCGTAAACCACCTTATATTCTCCTGATCTTATGATTACCACCTTATCATAACCATTTATATGCCCAACATATTCTACTATTCCATCCTTTGCACAATAGATAGCAGAAGATTCTTTAAGATAAAATACATATCCTCTTTTATTTTTAGTATAATCTTCCAGTAATCCTCTGCTTTTCAATGGAAGTTGCCAGGGTGAATTATCCACTGCTATCTTTTCTCTCTGTAACTTTCTTTCCCCATAAATTTTTAATTTCTCACCAACGAATAAGTTTTGACTTCTTTTATCATTCCATTTCAATATATTTTCTATACTAACTCCGTAATTTTTTGCTATGCTATACAAAGTCTCTCCTTTCTCAACTATATGAAAAAAATATTCTTTATTTTTCTTCTCTTCAGCTATATTATCTGAAACAGGAATTTTAAGAATTTGACCTTCATAGATTTTTTCATCTTTTAGGTTATTAAGTATAATAAGATATCTTACTTCCACATTAAATTTTTTTGAAATTCCTATCAACGATTCACCTGCTAATACTTTATATTCTTCAATGTTATCTGGAATAAATAAAATCTGGCCACTTTTTAAGACAACTACTTCATTCAATTTTTCAATTAATTCTACATTTACTCCAAATCTTTTTGAAATACTCCAGAGAGTATCATTTTCTTTAACTTTATATTGTATACCAAAAAGCTCTGTTGAAGAAAAAAGTAAAATTAAGATAAACAAACACATTAAAGAATCCCTCATCTCTTTATTTTCGGATAATTATTAAAAAATAAAAAACAAAAAACTAAACTTTTTTTTAATTTTATTGTAAAATATTGTAAAAAATATAGAGGAGTATAATTTGAGTTTTGCTGATTTACATATACATTCTACATACTCAGATGGTATGCTTACACCTAATGAGATTATAACTAACGTAATGAATAAGTCTTTACCCGGATTTTCGTTGACAGATCATGACACATTTGAAGGTATAAAGCCCGTTTACGACTATATCAAAAAACAAAAAATAAATATTATTTTTATAGCTGGCTGCGAATTTTCATCATATCACCCAGATCTTGGTGAGGTTCACATACTTGGATATTTTAACTATAATGATATAAAAAAGATAGAAAGTTTTACTCAGGAATTTCAATCCCAGAGAGTTGGAAGAGCAAAAAAAATAATTGATTGTCTTAAAGCAAATGGTTATCCTATTGAAGAAGAAAAAATCTTTGCAGGAAATAAAGTAGTAGGGAGACTTAATATCGCAAGAGAATTGGTTCAAAAAGGCTTTTTCAGTAACATTACAGAAGCCTTTGATAGGATGCTCAGGGCTGGAAGTCCATGTTATGTGAAGAAAAAAGAAGTACTACCAGAAACAATAATCCAAAAAATTAATGAAGCTAATGGTAAAGCTGTCCTTGCTCATCCAACTTTTCTATCATCAAAAAAGAATTGGGAATTTATCCAAAAATGGAAAAAACTTGGACTTTTTGGTATAGAATGTTTTCATCCTAAAATAGATTTTAAACTCGCGAATGAAATTATTGATAACTTTAAGAATGATTTTTTCCTTACCGGTGGAAGTGATTTTCACGGCGATGATGAAAAACTTGAGATAGGACAATATGGTATAAGTAGAGAAAATTTACTGGAATTTTATAAACATTTTTCCGATAAAAAATAGATATAGGAGGATAAAATGCCACCAAAAATTGAAGGAACAATCAACTCAATGATAGGAGAAGGTTCGGTTTTTCAAGGAAAATTTTTTGTTCACGGATCATTTCAGATCGATGGAAAATTTGAAGGGGAAATAAGAACTGAAGAACATCTTTATGTAGGTGAAACAGGAAAGGTTAAAACAGAAGTTATCAGAGCAAAAAAGATTACTGTTGCTGGTGTTGTTCTTGGAGACATTGAAGCTCTCGAAGAAGTAAGACTACTCTCTACTGGAAGAGTTCTGGGTAATATAAGTGCACCACAGCTTACAATGGAACCAGGAGTTGTTGTCAAAGGTAACATCACAATTACAGCAGGGCAGAAGAAAGATGTTGATAAACTCATAGAAGATTCATACAATGCTGGTCCTGCTATAAATTTTGATAGCTTCTTTGAAGAAGAAAAGAAAAAAATTGCAGAAATAAAATCAAAAGAACCATTAGCAAAGTAATGATAGTAAAAAGTGTAGTAGAAATAGAATATCTAAAAAAGGCTAACAGAATTATTGCAGAGTTGTTTGAAATTCTCAAAAAGTATATTAAGCCGGGTATAACAACTAAAGAACTTGATAAGATAATTGAAGACTATATTCTTTCCAAAGGGGGAGTTCCATCTTTCAAAGGATATTCCCCCGGTAAACATTATAAACCTTATCCTGCTTCAAGTTGTATTTCTGTAAATGAAGAGGTTATTCACGGTATACCAGGAGATAGGGTTTTAAAGGATGGAGACATAGTAAGTATAGATATTGGCACAAATCTATCCGGCTACTATGGGGATGCAGCCTATACTTACACAGTTGGAGAAAATGTCTCTCTTGATAAACAAAGGCTCGTTAATGACACATACCTTGCTTTAATGAAAGCTATTGAGGTGGCAAAAGAGGGTTCTTATTTAAACGAAATAGGCAAAGCTATAAGTTTTTTTCTTACTCCAAGAGGTTATGGCATAGTAAGAGATTACTGTGGGCACGGAGTGGGTAAATCATTGCATGAAGAACCCCCCGTCCTTAATTATTATGACCCAAAAAGAAAAGGCCCAAAACTAAAAAAAGGAATGGTATTAGCAATAGAACCAATGATAACACTTGGTACATACAAGGTTAAAACTCTTGATGATGGCTGGACTGTTGTAACTCTTGATGGAAAGCCGGCTGCTCATTGGGAGCATTCAATAGTTATAACGGATGGTGAGCCAATAATTCTTTCAGTTATTTAGTGGGAGAGACAAATGGAGTATGATGTAATAGTTGTTGGGAGTGGTATATCTGGCGGTCTTGTTTCAATACTCCTTGCTAATTATGGTTTTTCTGTCTGTCTCCTTAATAAATCAGAAAACATATATGAAAGCAACACTTATTATGCTCAGGGGGGAATAGTTTATAGTGGAGAAAATGATTCTCCAGAACTACTTGCTAAGGATATAGATATAGCTGGTGGGGGAATATGTAATCCAGAAGCTGTAAAGGTTGTCTCAGAAAATGCTTATCGACTTGTAAAGGAAATACTTATAGAAAAACTTGGTGTTGAATTTTCAAAAAATCCAGAAGGTCTTTTTGATTTAACAGAAGAGGGTGCTCATTCAACAAGGAGAATACTTCATGTTGATGACACTACTGGAAAAAGTATAGAAGAAAAAATCATCGAAAAAATCAAAAGTATAAAAAATATAAATGTCTTAAATAATTTCACAGCCATCGACATTATCACAATAGATCACCATACCAAACACAGGTTAAGGATGTATAAGCCAATCACAGCTTTAGGAATATATGCTTTAAACAACAAGACAAAAAAAGTAGAAAAAATAGAAGCAAAAATTGTTATCCTTGCCACTGGAGGAATGGGGCAGATATATCTCCATACCACAAATACAACTGTTGCAACTGGTGATGGTTATGCAATGTCTGCAAGGGCTGGATGTAGACTTGTTAATATGGAATATACACAATTTCACCCAACAACTCTCTATCACCCAGGAGCAAACAATTTTCTGATTTCTGAGGCAGTGAGAGGGGAAGGTGCAATAATTCTCAATATCAAAGGCGAAGAATTTATGCACAAGTATCATCCACTCAAGGAGCTTGCTCCTAGGGA
Organism: Brevinematales bacterium; assembly: GCA_026417755.1. Lineage (GTDB taxonomy): Bacteria > Spirochaetota > Brevinematia > Brevinematales > JAOACQ01 > JAOACQ01. The sequence goes on from JAOACQ010000093.1 coordinate 30,551, forward strand.
TATAGTAACAAGGTCTATACTCAACGAAATGCTTGAAAATGGTGAAAAATTCGTCTATCTTGATGCAACAAGAATAGGCAAAGACAAAGTCAAACAAAGATTCCCGAATATTTATAAAAAATGTCTGGAATATGGTATAGATATTTCAGTTGAACCTATTCCAATTGTTCCGGCTTTTCATTTCTCATGTGGTGGGATACTTACAGATAGTTTTGGAAAAACAAATATAGAAAGACTTTTTGCTATTGGAGAGGTTGCTTGCACCGGGCTTCATGGTGCAAATAGACTCGCAAGCACTTCATTGCTTGAGGGTGTAGTTTTTGCAAAAAGAATAGCCGACTTTTTAAAAGAAAACTTTGATTTTTACAAAACTATTGAAAAATACGAAGTGGCTGATTGGATAGACACTGGAATAATTGAAACAATTGACCCAGCTCTTACAAATCAGGATTGGAATTTACTTAAAAACATTATGTGGAACTATGTGGGTGCTATAAGAAGTAAAAAAAGACTTAGACGGGCAATAATTGATTTAAATAATCTTAAAGAAGATATTGAAAATTTCTATAGGGACGCAAAATTAAGTCGAAATATTATTGAGTTACGAAATGCTGTGCAAACTGGGCTTATCGTAGCCCAACAGGCCTTAGCTAATAGAGAAAGTATAGGTGCACATTACAGGATAGATTAATGTTGAATTTAAGAAAAGTTGATGGTTTTCTTCTTTTTATTTTTATTCTTTTGATAGTTCTTGGTAACCTAACTGTTTATACATCTAGTTATTTTGTTGCCAAGAGACTTACTGGTAATCCTTACTATTTCTTTATAAGGCAACTTATATGGACAATCCCTTCTTTATTAAGTTTACTGTTTTTTGCAAATTATAATTACACAAATCTTAGAAAGTTAACCAAACCTATGATTCTACTTACTTTCATCTTACTTCTTCTTGTCTTTGTTCCCGGAATTGGAAAAGAAAGTGGTGGGGCAAGAAGATGGATTAATTTGAGGCTTTTTGATTTTAATCCTTCTGAATTTGCAAAACTTTCTATAATTATTTATCTATCCCACATACTCACAAAGAAAAGAGGCAAGATAGAAGATTTTACTTTTGGACTTTTGCCACCATTACTTCTTGTTTCTGCGATATTTTTCATCATTCTTATGCAATCTGGTTTTTCCACTGCTTCTATTCTTCTTGTTACCGCTTTTCTGATGTTTTTCATAGGAGGAGCTTCATTAACACATATTTTTTCTATTGGCTTACTTAGCCTTCCCGTCCTGATATTTTTTATCTGGAAAGTTTCATATAGAATGGCTCGAATAGCCTCATTCTTAAATCCATGGGCAGATCCATTCGGCAAAGGTTATCACCTTATTCAATCAATCAAGGCTTTTGCAAACGGAGGTCTACTTGGAGTTGGGTTTGGTAATGGAGTTCAAAAAATATCAGCATTACCAGCTCCTCATACAGATTTTATATTTTCGGTTATAGTAGAAGAATTTGGAATTATTGGTGGATTAACTGTAAGTATTATTTACCTGCTTATTTTTATTAAAGGAATGCTTATTGCAAAAAATACTGAAGACAATTTTGGAGCCTTGTTAGCATTTGGAATTGTAACATTATTTTCTCTTCATGCCTTTCTCAACATAGCTATAACAACAGGGACAATTCCTCCAACTGGAGTTTCACTACCTTTTCTCAGTTATGGAGGTTCATCAAGTTTGATTTTATCTATCTCTTGTGGAATACTTCTTAATATTTCAAAAAATACTAGCCATCTAAAAGCCAATAAAAAAGAGATTGAAAAAATAATTAATGAAGGTTTTTAAAAAAAACAAAAAATCTTTGCATTTTTTTTAATTTTATATTATCATTTAAAATAAAAGTCAGGGAGGGATTTTTATGAAAATTATGGATATTATTTCTCAAAAGGTTTCACTTGAAAGTCTAAATGAAAAGAGAGAAAATTCTAAAACCAATTTAAAACTCATTAATTCAATTCATAGGAAAAGCGATTCTGTAAACATTCAAAGAAATAAAAATGAAATCAGTTCAATCTTACAGTTGCAGGACGAATTTAACAAAAATATTACAAGTCTCAATGGTTTTATAGAAATGGATGAAAAGATAAATGAATTCCAAAAATTACCTTTAAATATGAAAGATTTTGAAAAATTATCAAGAGAATTATCTGCATTTAGTAAATCAGTTAAGTTTAATGGGGAAAACATTATATCTTATCTGAACACAGATGTGAAAAACGAGCAATCATTATACACCTTGAAAATGAATCTATCCAAAGAGATTGAAAACCTCAAAAACGTTGTTGCAAAAGAAAGAAAGGCCATAGCAACCTATCTCATTAAGAGTGAGAACAGAGACTCCTTAGCTGGCTTCTCTTCAGAAGAAGTTGTAAAAAACATCAGCCAACTCTTAAATGAAAAGAATGTTGCTACTATCTACAAAATGAAAAATAACTCAAACAGGCTGCTTTCTT
>JAOACQ010000105.1 GCA_026417755.1 Brevinematales bacterium
GCTCCTCATTAAACAACCAGCACGGATAACTTGCCTCATAAATCCAGGGCGGCACGCGTTGAACTGTGATCCTATCTTCCGGTTTTATATTAAATGGTGTTCTATCCACAATCACAAAAGGAAATTCACATGAAAGCAAATGCGCAAGCATGTCATAGGGTTTTTCAAGATATTGAAGGACACTCGAAAGAAGAAGCACATTTGGTTTTTCTTTTCTGAGACATTCTTCAATATCATAATAAAAATGAAGTTTTTCATCCTCAAAATACTTTTTCCCTTCTTCTACAAAATGCTTTTGTTCAACAATGTTCCACGAAAGATTGGGAAGACGAGTTAGAAACCTTCTGTTTTGAAAATAGGTACTACCTAGGCTACCTCCAAAATCCAAAACAGATAATTTTCCCTTGTTTGACACTGCAGCAAGAAGTAAACCCGCAAGAAGAGGCCAACTATACTCTATCTCATCAAAAAGCACACTATCCCTTTCATGAACTGCTTCTCCATTTTTCACCTTTAAAAGGGCATTTCTGACTTTTTCAACAATCAACGGTATATCATATCCTGTTGAATCTTTTTTTGCCTCTTCCCAGCTTTGATAGTTACCATGCCAGCCGTAACGAGTGTTAAGAATAAATCTTGCTATATCAATAAAGAAGGGGGGTAAAATATAATTTAAAATTTTAAATAAATTCATTATTTATTTTCTCCTGATAAAATTTTTAAGAATTCTTTTACTTTATCTTTTAATAAAATGTGTTTAGTGTATCGAAGATAAAATTCCATTCTTTTTTTTGCTTCTGAGCATTCCCTGATTTCTGTTTTTCTTACTTCAACATTCTTTGAAAGATGAGAATCAAACACTTTTGTTGCTCCACAATGCGTTCCACTGTTATCTAGTCCAATATTTCGTACAAGACTATATCTTGGATAAAGTGTCACCATACCATTCAAAAAAGCACTTGCATACCAGCGTATCGCCCAGGAATTATTTTTCCCTTTTATTTGATTCTCAAGCATTTTAGTATAAGGATATGCCCCATTGAAGTCAAATTCTTTGGTCAACTTTCTCTTTTTTAATTCCTCGAGAAGTTTTTTCCCATCTGGTTCAAAGTACTTCCAGGCTCTTGCCCACGTTGCCCAGCCCCAACAATCAGCCCCACGAATAAAAAAGGTCTCGGGAAGCTCTTCTGGATGTTTCAAGGGATAAATGTATCCGTGAATTGAAGCCACCTTTTCTTCATGAGCATAAAGTTCCAATCCTTCGTTCATATACCTCAAAAATCCAGAACTGGTTACCAAATCATCCTCAAGCACTATAACTCTCCCATATTCATTTACAATTTTTGTCACACCATCTATTATGTTATTGGCAAGACCGTAGTTTTTTTCTCTTTCAATAATATATATTTTTTTAAATCCACTTATTGTATGAATATATTTTCTCACTTCTTCAACATTTTTTCTTGCTTCTTCATTCTTTGCCCCATCACTATAGATAAAAAGCTCACTTTCAGAGGCAAGCTCATTTCTTTTCAAAGCCTCTACCGTCTCCCTCGTATGCCACGGCCGGTTGTAAACGAAGAGAAGAATGGGAGAAATCTTCAATTTTGTAATAATATTAGGCTTCATTTTCCTCTCCCACTAAAAGACTTAAAGCTCTCTGCACAACAAACCGATGAGAATCGATACGAATATTGTGCAAAAGAAGCAAGAAACCATTTACACAAGATCTACGGAAAAAAATTCTTAACAGAACATTTTTCAAAACATACCACACACTTTTAGGATGAGGAGAGGCTTTTAATGCCAAAAAATAATACTTGTAATAATACTTATTAAAAAGTTCTTTACATATTAAATCATTAGACTTCTCATAATCATTTTTAAGCAAGGAACTTAAATTTTTCATGTCAAAAGAAACATTATTTTTATCAACTATACATACTTTCCCATCTTTTTTCTTGTGGTAGATGATATCAAAAGTAATTTTTTTATCTTCTGTAAATGATAATAATAAACTATAACTATCATCTTTCTTTCTAGAAAAATCCCCATAATCAAAATAAAAGTTTCCAAGACTATAAAAAATAAAGCTCTCCTTATACTTTTCATAACCCTGCGGAACATGTGGATGGTGCCCAATTACAACATCTACGCCTATATCACAAAGTCTTTTATACCTATCTCTCCATTCTTTAATTGGTATAGGGATATCTTCTACACCTGCATGAGCGATCAGAACAATATAATCTACTTTTTCTTTTAATATTTTAATATTGTCTTCTATTAAGGGATGAAATATCCATGCATACCCTCCTCTATTCTTGTACTCGTACAAACAGCCGAATTCATTTTCAGCAGCTGCTATAAAACCAATTTTTATTCCATTTTTTTCAATAATTTTCGGTTGATAAGCCTCCTCAAAACTTTGTCCTGCACCAACATAACTCAAATTATTGGCGTTGACTTCCAATATTGTTTCCTCTAAGCCCCTTTGCCCGTAGTCATAAATGTGATTATTTGCCAATGAAACCATTGAAAAACCCACCTTCATTAAATAAGATACAATACTCCTCTTTTGATAAATATGAGGGCCTGCTTTTGGAATTTGTACCATATCTTTATGTTCAATTGGAGCCTCTAAATTAGCAACTGCCAAATCACTTTGTTGTATTATTTTCTTTAAACCCCCATCTATAAAATCACCGACTTCCTTTGTATTTACAATATCTCCGCAGAAAAACAACTTAATACTCATCTTTAAATCACTCCTCTTTTAACCTTGATAAAGACATTGCTAATGATTGTATAGAGCTCAATTTATTATATGAAATAGAATCCCCTCTTACAGCTTTTTCGTATATTCGTTGAATATTAGATATCCCTCCCACTATCTCCCCGAATATTTGTTGTACAAATGGTTGATTTTCCAATAATGGATAAATTCCTTCTTTGCCCACCTTACTTAGGACAACTATGTCAAAGTCAAACGAAACATTTCTATAAATAGAAGGAAGAATATCAGTTAAACCAAATTTTCTTAATATATTAGAGAAAGAAAATATGTATTTTTGCCACGGTTTTCTTTTGTTTATAAAGTTATTGCTGTTAGAAGGAACTCCCGCTATTTTCGGGTAATAATGATAAAACATCAATTCTACAGCAAAGCGATTGTCCAAATGCCTCTTAGAAAGTGACATAAAAAAGTTTGCATATTCTGTTGTCATATGAGGACTTACAGTTGGAATACACCACTCCAACGTCCTTGGATAATAACTAATAAAATTTCTCTGTCTTGTCCACACATCAAACATAACAGACTTTTGATAAATTGCCCCTTCAAACCTATTAAATGCAAGGCGAAATCTTTCTTCTGCTTTTTCTATATAATTTTTTCTTTTAAAAGCCGGAAAACAATTTAATTCCTCATCTTTCCAAAAATTGCTTTGAGAAAAACAATTCATTGCTTTTGTTAAACTTACATTCTCATTTGTTATATTCAGGAGACTATTATGTTGACCTGCTGGAACACCAGTCATGAAACCGGAAGTAAGACAGGTTTCTTTCTCGAGTTTGACAGTTTTTTGTATTTGCTCAAAAAACTCAAGTTGATACATACCATGCATATGTAATGATGTTCCAAAAATATTATGGATTTTTAACAAATATTCTTTCCTCAGAAATTCTAAAGGTAAATCAACAAAATTCCATTTTATACCAAATTTTTTTGTGAGAAGCCGGGCAGCTTCTACTTCTATTGATCCTTCGCATCCATAAGTAAAGCAATGCAATCTCTCTTTTAGATTTCTATCAGTAGCTAAAACTGAAAAGATCATTCGGGAATCATATCCTGAAGATAAAGGAAGAATAATTCTTTCAAAATTGGAAAGAGCTCTTTTTACCAGAAATTCATTGAGTTCATAAAGTTTTTTTGCCACTTCTTTGTCAGACAAAAAGGAATTTTCTTCGGAAGAAAAAACGGTTTTAAGATACTTTTGAGTTAGTTTCAAATTTTTTGTGTGAAAATTATACACTGAATCAGGAAGCATAGTATATATGTGAGAAAAAGCCGTTTCATCCCATATGAAATGAGAATAGCGGAGAAATCCATAAAGATTCTCATAAGAAATATCATTAAAAGTTGCCCCGCTGTCGAAAACCACACAAGGTTCTATATTTGAAATAGAAAGATGTTTTCGAAGGGAATAAAACACTGGAATACTTCCTGCATAATCATTTCTTATTGAAATAGAAGATTCATCTAGATTTATACATATTTCTAGAAATCTATCATAACCCAGAGTAACATCCCCCAAGTTTCCTATTGGAAAACTTAGTGTATTTCTCTCCTTCAGTATTTTTACCTCGTCCTCATAAACAATAATAATATTTAGCTGTTCTTTTTCAAGTAAATAAATCTTATATCCAAAAGTTGTGGCAAGATTTTCTAAATGAGTTTTTGCTTTTAGAAAGTCTTTTGAGATTTTAGAATTAGTGGATAGAAAAAAAGCAATATTTCTTTTCATTTTTCAAAATATCTCCCTTTTAGAAATGATGTAAGAATACAAAAAAGAGAAAGAGGCAATTTCCAAATCAAAAAGGTAAATCTTTGCATCTTTTTAATCAAAAGAGGAATAACTAAAGTAACCATGCCCTGTGAAAAAAGTGTAGAATATGCAGCCCCCAGATACCCTATTTTTTTAATCAAAAGAAAATTGCCCACAATATTAACTAACATACCAGCAACAACATACAAATTAGTATACACCTGTAGATTTTCCGAAACCACCCAATAAGATCTAGCCACTCCTTGGAATACAAATATTGCTGCCCAAATATATATATTCCAAATTTCAATTGCTTTGTCGTAATGTTTCCCAAATAAAAAATAAACTATATTCTTGCTAAGAATATTTACAAATAGAACTGTTAACAATGAAATAAAAAATAAAACTACTAGCAGTTGATTTAAACGCAAATAATACAATTTTTCACCTATCTTTTTTGCTTCTAATATTGTTGGAAACACCGAAGCAGTGATAATCCCCGGTATAAAATACCACACTTCTGAAAGACTTACCGCTGCCGAATACCATCCCACTTCCTTCTCTCCAAGCATATTTCGTATCATCACCTGGTCAATCCGCATATAAATCATAATTGCCACACTTGAGAGGATAAGTGGCCAGCTATCGCGAAGAAGTTTTTTAGCCACATCACTATCAAACTTCCAGTTTGATATATGTCCTCCTTTACGGTTGTAAAAAAACACTAAAAATACACCTGCCACAAGAGCTTCAATCAAAGACATACCTGCAAACCATTCTACTGCTTGACCGGTAAGTATAAGGATAACCTTGATAATAGAAACAGCAAAAAAAGCAATATTTTGAGCAATGACAGTATATTTAGAAAGAATTTTACTCTGAAAAAAGAAGTCTATTGCTAAAAAAGCCTGAGCTACCATCCCAAGAGAAACAAAAAAGATCATAAGAATGGTTCTTACGTCTCCATGATGAAGTATCATAGCTACTATTGTAGAAAGAAAAAGGACTACAAAGCCCCCTATAAGTTTGAGAAAAAAAGAAGTGCCCACTAGCTTGCCTTCATCCTGAGGAGCATGAACTAGTTCTCTCACCACAATCTGGTCAAGCCCAAGAGTAGCCAAAGCACCAAAAAGGCTCACAAACGCTACGGCATAATTAAGCATACCATAGCCAGCCGGACCTAAATACCGTGCTGTCCATACGCCAACAAAAAG
>JAOACQ010000101.1 GCA_026417755.1 Brevinematales bacterium
GACAAATGCTTTTGCAATTACAGGCAAAGAGATTTTACAAAGACTTGACAAAATTATGGAAATAAAGACAGACATAACCTCAAAGGTCAAAATCACCCAGCAAAAAGGAGATAGTATTAAAGTTATGGAAGCAATTTACTATAGAAGAGATAGAGATGATTCATTTTTAATCATTATGACAGAACCAGAAATCGAAAAAGGCAATGGCTACCTCAAAGTAGGTGATAACTTCTGGATGTATAAGAGAAACACAAGGACATTTCAGCATATAAATAGAGACGAATCTATTGCCGGTAGCGATGCCAAAAGTGGAGACCTTGAAAAGAGAAAAACAAGTGAACTCTACGATGTAGCAAAGGACGAAAAAGGAAAAGAAAAAATCTCAGAGGAAATGCTTGGAAAAATCCCGGTATATAAGGTTGAAATCATAGCCAAAGTAAATGATGTCACCTACCCCAAGCAGATACTATGGATTCATAAAGATAATTCTTTGGTTCTTAAAGCCCAATCCTTTTCTCTTTCAGGAACACTTATGCAGACAAGCTATTATCTTAAATATACAGAGATTGATAGTAGATATGTACCACTACAACAGATTTTTGTAGACGAATTTGAAAAAGGTAACAAGACCATAGTGGAGCTTTCGGGAATCTCTTTTGAAAAAATCCCAGAGCATATTTTTACAAAAGCTTATCTTGAGAATTTGAGCAAGTAATTCAGGATGAAAAAGATGAAGTTATTTTATTATTTTATTTTTATTTTCATTATATCAATTGCCTACTCCCAAAATCTTGATGAATCTATCTTATTTGGTGATACAAATGTAGTAGAAAAAGCACCTGAACTAAAAGAAAACCCAACTGAGATGGAAAGAGTTGGCTTAAGTGGTAGAATTGGTTCTGCTTTGGCTTATTCATTTTCAAAGGATTATCTTGAGAAAAATGTTGGAAGTGAGTCAAACATTTTTTCATACGGTATTGATGGAGATCTTTTTTTTGACGTTCGACTACAAAAGGGGTATAAGATTTTCTCCGACTTATGGATAGCTACCACTTACAATGGCTCTCCAGTCTACAAAAATCTTTACAATCCAGTTACAACCTCAAATGAAATCTTAATTGAAACCAACGAGGTAACCTTAAAAATAAAAGAAATATTTTTAGATTACAACCTTTCTCACATTGCCTACTTCCGAATAGGTAAACAATTCCTGAAATGGGGGACGACATATTTCTGGAATCCTGTAGACATCATAAACAGAGAAAAGAAAAGTTTTACTGATCTTGAGGCAACAAGAGAGGGTGTGTGGGGAATAAAACTTCACATTCCATACAAAACCATCTTTAATTTTTATAGCTTTGTAGATTTCACTGAGGTGCAGAAGGTAGAAAATAGTGCCCTTGCTACAAAGTTGGAATTCGTTCTTGGCAATACAGAATTTGGCCTATATGGCTGGTTTAAGAAGGAGTTTTACTCTGTCTATGGTGCCGATATTTCGACAAGACTTTTGGATATTGATATTAAAGCTGAAGGTAGTATTTCTTATGGAGACAACAGAAATTACCTTAAGGAAGAGATTTCAACATTCAACATAATGGGTAATAATGTAACGATCACAAATTATACTACTGAAAAAATCACAAATGAGTGGGTTTATAGACTTTCATTAAACCTTTATAAAGGGTTTGAATTTTTAAACGTGAAAGATAGGATTACAACAATGGTAGAATTCTTTTACAATAGTCATGGTTATACAGAAAATATTTTTGATAGTGAACTAAAAAGAAATTTTGCAATTTACAATGGGCTCTATGTTCCAAATGAATATGGTAAATTCTATACACTATTTATGCTTGGATATAAAGACCTATTTATTTCCGATTTAAGCCTTTCTATAAACTATCTTGTCAACTGGACAGATTATTCTTCTCGTTTGTCAGTTGGCTTTTCGTATGCTCCCGTTGACAATGTAACAACCTCTCTAACCACTTATGCAAATTTTGGAGAAGAACCAAGGGAGTATACTTACACAAAACTACCACTCGGAATAACGGCAGGTGTGGAAATGAGATTTTAAATTTTGACTTTTTTGACATTATTAAATATAATTTATAATATGCACTGTAGTGCATAAAGGAGGTCAAAATGTCTGGAAAACTTGAGGGAAAAAGAGTTCTAATAACCGGTGCTTCAAGAGGGATTGGGTTTACTACAACAAGGCTTTTTCTTAAAGAAGGGGCAAG
>JAOACQ010000119.1 GCA_026417755.1 Brevinematales bacterium
AGCAAGCAGAGACGGCATAGCGGTAGCGAGCCACACCCCACATAGTGGGGTGTGGGGGTGGCTCGTCGCTATACCCCCTCACAATAATAAAGAATAGAAAAGCTCTTTGACAATGACAGAGGATAAAAATACCCCCAAATAAAGATTTGTAGAATGACAAAAATCCCTCTATTTTGAGACTTTTGAAAAAAATGCTATATCATAAATTCCAAAAATTATTTTTTGGGAACTATATTATACTGTTAAATTTTTTATAGTTTGCTAGTTACATTAAAAAATCTAGCAAAAGTTTTGAAAATTTTTATTGAATAATTTAAAATAAACTCGTTAAAATAGGATAAAATATGACAAAAAATCCGAGATTAAAAATGTTTTTTCTTTATATTTCTGGTTATTTTTATGTATTATTTTTATTTTCTTTTTTTTTATTTTTTATAATTATTTTTATTTTGCTTTTGAAATTTTCTGAACAACCTAAAGGAGCCATTATAAAACTTGCGATTTTTAGTGTTATAATGATATATTTTTTATTTAAATCATTTTTAAAATCATTTTTTGATTTTTTCTTTAAACCAAAAATTGAACCTTACGGTTTAACTCTTGATAAAGATTTGTATAAGAATTTTTACAATTTTATCAATGAAATAAGATTGAAAATTAAAGCACCAAGAATTGATGTAATAAAATTAGATTTTTCGATGAATGCAGAGGTGATAGAATTACCGTCTTTTTTATTTCTTGGTTACAAAAGATACCTTATAGTTGGGATACCCATTCTTTTTATATCTTCTCTTGAAGAATTTAAGGCTATTATAGCTCATGAGTGTTTTCATCTATCGAAATCAGATAGTAAAATGGCATCAAAAATTCTCAGAATTAAAAAGCTTTTTAATTATATTATAAAAGACTTAACTGAAAAAAGCGGTAGGTATAATTTTTTCTCTGGATTCTTTTATGATTATGTTATTAATATAAATGATTTATTTTATGTTATGAGTAAAGATAATGAATTTAAAGCTGATGAAATGTCATTAAAAGTTACAGACAAAAATTCCGCTGGCAGTGCATTAATTAAGACAAATTATTATGATTTATTACTTAATGAGTTCTGGAATTTTATCTGGGAAAATTCAAAAAAATATGAAAATCCAATGGAAGACGTTTTAAAAAATATGGAAATCCACTTTAAGGAAAAGGCTAATGATACTGATTTTAATAAATATTTAGAATTTGTCTTAAATGAAGTTCCTTTACCAAACACAACCCACCCAACTCTCAAAGAAAGGCTTGAAAATTTAAAATCAGATATACCATCAAATATTTTCTACTACGAAAACACGTTAAGAACATTGTTCAATGAAAATCAAATCAATAAATTGTTAAATGATCTAGAAGAATTATGGAAAAATTCAGTAAGAGAAGAATGGCAAAAGAGTTATAATTACACTACAGAGTGCAGGAATAAACTTGCCTATTTGAACTCGAAAATAAATAACTTATCAGAAGAAGAATTTATAGAAAAGGCTATGATATTAGAAGAATTAAAAAAAGAAAACGAAAGTATAGACGTTTTGAAAGAAGCTGAAAAAGTTTATCCCGAAAACAATAATATAAAATATCTTATAGGCAAGATTCTAATAAGAAAAAACGATAAAGAAGGATTAAAATATCTGACAAATATTATAGAAACAGATTTTTATCTTACACCTTTTGCAGCATATGAACTGTATAATTACTACTATTTTTATGAAAAAGATATTAAAAAATCATCGGAATACTTCAATCTCGGGGCTTCCATAGTAGAAACAAACGAAGAAATAAAAAAAGAAAGAGAGAGATTTTTAATCACGGATAGGTTTTATCCGTTATTTTTTGATTATGAAATCATGTCAGAAATAATTGAAAACCTAAAAAAATACAAAAAGATAAAAAAAGTTTATATGGTTATGAAAATAACATCTGAAAAATTATTCCCTGTTTACTTAATAGCTATAAAATACAAATCCTTTTGGGGAGCTACTCATAAAAAAATTATTAATGAAGGAGTTATTCCTTATCAACACTGGATATTACCACTGAATATTAATAAAAAATTTGAATATCATTTAAGTGAGTTTGTTGGTGGCAGAATTTTATAAAAAATCACTTCATATTTGAATTAATTTACAAATTCTATTAAAATAAATTTACTTATAAAATTTTAAGGAGATGATATGCTTCTATCAAAAATGCTTGTCCCTACATTAAGAGAAGTCCCAAAAGATGCCGAGATTACCTCTCACATACTTATGTATAGAGCTGGTTTAATAAGAAAACTTGGATCTGGACTTTATACATTTTTACCGATGGGATTAAGAACACTTCATAAGGTTATAAATATAATCAGAGAAGAAATGAATAATTCCGGAGCTCTTGAGTTATTACCCCCTATATTGATACCAGCTGAGTACTGGAAGGAAAGTGGTAGATACGATCTTATGGGTAAAGAAATGTTCAGACTTAAAGATAGGCATGAGGCTGATATGGTTTTAGGCCCCACACATGAAGAAGTTTTTACTTCTGTTGTAAGAGAAAATGTTCGTTCTTATAGAGATTTACCCCTCAACCTCTATCAGATAAATACAAAATTCAGGGACGAGATAAGGCCAAGATTTGGTGTTATGAGGTGTCGTGAATTTATAATGAAGGATGCTTATTCGTTTGACATAGATGAGGCAGGACTTGATAAACATTATGAAATTATGAGAGTTACATATAGAAGAATCTTTAAAAGGTGTGGTCTTGAAGTAGTTCCAGTCCTTGCAGATACAGGGAATATGGGTGGGTCTGCCTCTGAAGAATTTATGGTACCGTCAACAGTTGGTGAAGAAGAAATCATTAAATGTCCTAAGTGTGATTATGTTGCAAATGTAGAACTTGCAAAATCTCATTATGAATTTAAAGAAGAAAATATTCAACCTTTACCAATAGAAGAAGTTCATACGCCAAACGCTAAAACTATAGAAGAGCTGGTTAAATTTTTCAATACTACACCAGATCATTTTATAAAATCGATAGTCTATGTTGCGGACGGAATTCCTATAATGGTTGTAATAAGGGGAGATTTTGAAATCAACGAAACCAAGCTCAAAAACCTTATTAAAGCAAACAATCTTGAGCTTGCAGATGAAGAAACAATTCTTAAGGTTACAAATGCTCCTGTTGGCTTTGCTTCTCCGATTGGATTAAAAGTTAAAATTATTGCTGATGAAAGTGTCGTAGTAATGAAAAATGCCATTTCAGGAGCAAACAAGAAAGATTATCATCTTAAAAACATATGTTACAGTCGAGATTTTAAAGCCGATCTTATTGGTGATATAAGAAAAGTAAAAAGCGGAGAATCATGTCCAAAATGTAAAGCTACTCTTGAATCATATAGGGGTATAGAAGTAGGACATATCTTCAAACTTGGCTATAAATATACTAATTCTATGAATGTCAAAGTCCTGGGAAAAGATGGCAAAGAATTCACCCCAATAATGGGTTGTTACGGCATCGGAGTAGGAAGAACAATGGCAAGCGTAATAGAACAGAATAATGATGAAGATGGAATAATCTGGCCAATAACTATAGCACCTTTTCACATTATCATAGTTCCAATAAATATGCAGGATGAGAAACTTGTTAAAACAGCTTTTGAAATTTATGAAAGATTATCTGAAAGATATGAAGTATTGATAGACGATAGGGATGAAAGACCCGGTGTAAAATTTAAAGATGCCGATCTCATTGGGATTCCTATAAGAATTACAGTTGGAAAAACATTTCACGAAACTGAATCACTTGAATTAAAAGTCAGAAGAAAAAAAGACAAAATACTAGTAAAACTAAAAGAACTGGACAAAAAAATAGAAGAAATATATAATGAAGAAAAGAGGTTATATGAAGTGTAAAATATTTTTGTTTTTTGTTTTAGTTTTGGTTTTATCTTGTGGGGAGACAAAGAAAGAAATGCCTCCTAAGTATAACTTTGAAACCGGCAAAGAATTATCATATAATCTTAAAGGCAAGGCAGATCTCAATGTGGATATGGGACTTTTTGTTTATAACTCAGGGATCACATTTTCCACAAAAGCTAATTTTTTACCCACAGAAACCAACCAATACGGTTATCATATGCAGATGACTATCAAAGATCTTACTCTTGAAGGAGTATCAAATCAATTACAAACAGCTCTTTTTATGGGGGTGAATAGTATAAGAAAGCTCCTTTCTGAATTTGATATTGATGAATATGGTAATACCAGAGTTATTGTAAATGGCACACAAATAGACTATCTATCTTATATACTGGAAGTATTTTTTGTCAATCTCAAAGATATTCAAAATAAAAAATCTTTTTCAACCAATATATCAGGATGGATTGATAAAAATACCCCTATAGTTTCTAAATATGAATCTCAAAGTTTTATTAAAGAAAAGAGAGGGAACATTATAATTATATATCAAGGTGGAAATCTTACTACTTATGGCAAAGAAGAGTTTGAAAAATCAGTGGAACCAAAATCAATTGGAATAGCACGGTATGAATTAAACAACAGATTCGATGTGGCTAATGGAAAACTTCTAGATAAAAATGCCACTTTTGACATTAATTATGAGATACCTGTCAAACAGGGTTTTATCACAACTTTTATAAAAATAAAATGCAAAGGTGAACTTAAACTTAGTTCTTCAGAGGTTGAGATTTAAGATTATATGGCACAAGAAAGTGATTTTAGTAAAGGTAAAATGGTAATCCTTGAAGAACTTGCTAAAATAAATGTCGGTGATATAATGGTTCCGAGATCTGAAGTTGTTCTCATTGATAAGGATTTAAGTTTAGAACAAATATTAAATTTAGTTGTAGAAGATGGACATTCGAGATTTCCTGTTTATGAAGGACAGATAGATAATATTCTCGGTGTTCTATATGTAAAAGATTTACTTAAATTCTTTAAGAAAAGGGATTTTAAAATTGAGACAATATTGAGGGAACCAATTTTTGTTCCCGAGAATAAAACAGCGAGTGATTTACTTAAAGAGTTTAAAGAGAAACGAATACATTTTGCAATTGTCGTGAATGAATATGGAACTATGGTAGGTGTTGTTTGTCTTGAAGATATTATAGAAGAGATTGTTGGTGAGATAGAAGATGAGTATGATAAGAAAGAAGAGGTTTCTTACAAGAAGTTAACAAAAAATGAATATATTATATTCCCGAAAATGAGTATAGAAGAGTTTAATAAAGTATTCAAAACTAGGATTGTTTCTGAAGATTTCGATACTATAGGAGGTTTTATCCTTGAATCTTTTGGCTATTTGCCAAAAAGCGGAGATGTTATAGAATATGGGAACTATATATTTGTAGTAAAATCAGTCGATGGGAGCAAAATAAAAGAAATTCTCTTGAAGAAAAGATAAAAAGGAGAGAGATTTGAGAATTTTCATAGGTGTTAATCTCCCTGAAGAGCTAAAAGACATAGTTTATCAAACCATCAAGTTTTTTAAGGAAAAATATAATAATGCCATCAATTATGTGCCAAAGGAAAATTTACACATCACATTAAAGTTTATAGGTGAAATTAACGAAAAAGATTTTATGTCTATAAAGAATTCCCTTGAAAAAGTAAAATTTTCTCCTTTTAAGGCTGAACTTAAGGGACTCGGATGTTTCCCGGACATATTCAATGAAAGGGTTTTGTGGATAGGTGTTAAAGATGAAGACGAATGTTTTACCAAACTTTACCATAATATTATATCATTTCTACCTGAAAAATTTAAGAAGGATGACAAAACATTTTCTCCCCATCTTACACTTGCAAGGCTCAAAGAAAAACCATTGAAAAGTTTTATTAGTCTTATTGATAAAGAAAAAGATTTTGGTGATTTTACTGTTTCTTCTTTTCAACTATATGAAAGTAAACTTGAACGAGAGGGAGCAAGATATACTGTTTTGTATTCTTTTCCCATTTAAATATTCCAGGAGGTTTCCTATGGGAGTTGCAAAAGATGTTAATTTCTTTGTACTGAACGAAGATGTTGAAAGAAAAATTGAAAGTATGCTTAATGAGATTTTTTTACAATATGGAAAGTCTGAGTATGCAGGGGTTATCTTCACCTGTATCAAGGAATTAATAATAAATGCAGCAAAAGCAAATCTGAAAAGAGTGTTATTTGAGGAACATAAAATGAACATAGATGATGAGAAGGAGTATATTGCTGGAATGTTAAGATTCAGAGATGAATTAACAACAGCAAATATCTTGAAGTATGAATCAAAACTAAAAACAAGAAATTATTGGGTTCAGATTTCAGTCGAACATTCTGTCGATGGTGTTTGTATCGAAGTAACAAATAATGCACATATCACGAAAATTGAAGAACAGAGATTAAGAGAAAAACTGAAAAAAGCGATGCAATATACTGATATAGCTCAGTTTTATATGGAACAGGGAGATGAGATAGAGGGAGCCGGTATGGGTATAGCTTTAGTCATAATGCTTCTCAAGGGTTTAGGAGTAGACCCTTCGCTTTTCAGACTTGGCAACACAGAAGAGGATAAGACATTAATAAGACTTGAAATACCTTTTACAAAGAATTATATCAGTAAAAGAGATGTTGGAGTTCATTAATGAATATTTTGATTACCAACGATGATGGATATTTTGCGGAAGGCATAAATTATCTCAGGGAAGAGTTGATTAAGAATTTTAATGTTTTTATGTGTGCTCCATTAACAGAAAAAAGTGCCTCAAGTCACTCGATAACATTATTTAAGAGAATGGAATTAAAAAAAATTGATAATAGAAGTTTTGCTGTAAATGGAACTCCTGCAGATTGTGTAAAAGTGGCACTATTATACCTTTTTAAAGATATAAAATTTGACTTTGTTGTTTCAGGAATTAATAATGGTCCAAATATGGGAGATGATATATTTTATTCCGGGACTGTTGCCGGTGCAAGAGAAGGCCTTCTTAATAACATTTTCTCAATTGCTGCTTCTGTTGATGGATGGAATACATCTAAAGATTTTACTCTTGCTGCAAAATTTATTAAAGAACTTATCCACAAAATCAAGGATAAAAAATTTGGTGAAAAAATACTTTTAAACATAAACTTCCCAAATGACTCAAATATAAAAGGTGTTAAAATTGCTCATCTTGGTAGAAGAATTTATAAAGATTCAATAATTTTTGAGAGCCTTGATGGAAAAGAATATGTAACAATCGGAGGAGAAGATCCTTCCTTTGAATTTGAGGAAAATTCTGACTTACAGGCTGTATCAGAAGGGTTTATAGCCATAACCCCACTTATAAATGAGGTTTCAGATAAAAAAACCATACAAAATCTCATATATCTTGAGAAAGAAAATTTCAGTATTTTTTAAACTTATTGCTATTTTTCTCCGAAAATTTTAGGGGATTTTTTATGTCGGTTGTTTTTTCAATCTTTTTGTTTTTTGTCTATAAACTTTTTATTATAGATTTTGTTGTCCTTTTTCAAAGATTATTCCCTTTAAGGATAGATTTCCCTGTTATAGCATTTTATACCTTGATTTCCTTATTTCAGTTTTTTTTCTTTTTGTTTAATCTTATTAAATTAACAAGAAAAGATAGCGATTCAACTATCTTAATTGAATACTTTAGTTTACTTATTATTTTAATAGAAATCTCTTCCCTTTTATTATCCGGGTATTTTCTTTTCAAAAGTGAAAACGAATTAAATAGGTTATTTAGCCTCTTCGTCTCAACTTTTGTTATTCATCCAATTTACTTTTTTCTTAATAATATGATAACAAATAATTTCGTAACTCAAGACTTAAAAACCTTGAAATTGAGATTTTTAAGTCCATTATTTTTCTATTTTATCTCTTTTTTAGTCCCTTTTATTTTCATTTTCAATAAAATTTTTATAGAAAAAAAATTTATTTTTTTTGATATAGTTATATTCAGTGTTATAATTTTGGCAAATATATTAACAATTTTTTTCAATTATCTTATAGAAAACTACAATATTAAAATACTCTTAACTATCGGAAAAATTAAGGATTTGAAAACTCTCTACTTAAAAAATGCAATTGATAGATTAAAACAAAAAGAAAAAAATGAACTTAATTTTATTGATTCTACCTATCTCTCTCAAACAATAAAAGGAGCATTTATTAAAAAAGGACTTTCCTTTATCAATGAAGATTATGAAGTTACTATTGTGGCTTTGAAGTTCAATATTTCCATAGAAAATTATCATGAAAAAAATATTCTAGAAAACTTTTGTAAAACTGTCGGGCTTTTTGCAAAAGAATATGATGCTTTCCCTCTCTTCTGTATAGATCAGGTGTTTTTGATTTTTGGATTCCCGATTAATTATGAACATAAAAACTACAATGCAATTGAACTGGTTGAAAGAATTATAAAAGATACGGGGAACATTGTAAATTCTGAATTTGAAGGAAAGATTTTTTTGTATGCAGCTATATGTGAAGGTCTTGTAAGTCCATATTTATTGAATTTAAGAGGTGGTAACTATAAAGATATATACCTAAGAGGCAATGGAATCAATTTTGCTCAAAAATTATCCGCTATTGCAGAGGCAAATAAAATTCCTCTTATAGTTTCAAAAGAACTGTATGAACAAATGAAATCAAGAATTCTTGTAGAAAAAGCATTGAAGATTAAGGATAAAGAAGGGGAACTATTAGTCTACCAGGTCAGATTATAACAACTCCATCAAAAACTTTATGGGCATCGCCAGTCATATAAACTTTACCATCTATAAGCTCTATGTATAAATCCCCACCAAGGAGTTTTACAGTAACCTTGTTGTCAGTGTAGCCATTAAGTATCGAAGCCACAACACTTGCACAAGCACCGGTGCCACAGGCAAAAGTCTCTCCACTTCCCCTTTCCCACACTCTCATCTTTATGAGGTTTCTTGACACAACCTCTATAAACTCTACATTTGTTCTTTTGGGAAAGATTGAGGTCATATTTTCTACAACTTTGCCATACTTTTCCACATTAAAGTCTGAAACATTTTCAACAAAGGTAACAGCATGAGGGTTCCCCATAGATACAAGTGTGAAGTTAAAAGTCCTATCCTCAACCTCTATACTCTTTATAGCAAAATTACCTTTATTTAATTCTGCAATTGCTGGTATCTTTGATGGTTCAAGTATAGGATAGCCCATATCTACTTTAATTATGTTTTTCTTTTTATCTACCTCTATCGTCTTTATTCCTGCAAGAGTTTCAACAGTTATTTTATCTTTATTTACAAGACCCTTTTCAAGTGCAAATACTATGAGTTGCCTTATTCCATTGCCACACATTTCAGCTTCACTACCATCTGCATTAAAAATTCTCATCATCAGATCTGCATTTCGTGAAGGAAGAGCAAATATTATCCCATCACCCCCAATACCAAAATGTCTATCTGAAAGTTTTATTGCAAGCTCAGTTGCCTTGTTTAAGAGATTTTGATACTCAAACCCATTTATAAGTATATAATCATTCCCTAAGGCTTGCATTTTTGTAAAGTTAAGTTCCATCAAATTCCTCTTAAAATATTTTTTTAAGAATTTATTCTTAAAAAAACTTAATTTAAAAAATAAAAAACTAAGCCGGATTTTTATTCTTTAAAATTAAATTAAAAGACTTTTCTTGAATATTAATTTCTTTAACAAGTAATGAGATTCTATTTTCTTCATTTAAAAGATTCCAATAAAAATCAAGAACTTCATTAATCTTGTTAAACAAAGGTACTTCAAATGGTTCTCCAATAAAAGATGGAAGAGGATTTCCCTCACCATTATATGTATGGATACAATACCCTATACCCGCTTTACAATTCTGATAACAGAAAAATTCCCTTAAAGGATTGCCTTTATTATGTTTTACAATAGAAATAATAAAACTACCATCATTGATATCAAGCACACCAGATATTCTTGGTGTATAGTGAGGTGGGTCCGGTTCATAAGTTTCGGTGAAAATTGCGTCAAAAACACTTTTTCCATTTTTAAGAGAATCCTCTATAGTATTGGTATGGCTTCCATTTGTTACAATATGATTTGAACCTACAACTTTCACTGCTGGATATATAAGGAGTTCAGGATTTATAACCTTAGTTTCATCATAAACTTTTGTGTAAACTATATCACCTTCTTTAACAAAGATCCTGTTTCTACTTTGCTCACTTCTTCCCATTATCCAGTAAACCTGAAACCATTTAGATTCGTCTTGCGATTTACCTATGATTATACCTCTTCCAGGATACTGATTATTTTTCAAGCGATTAATCCCCGTCTCAAAATCCATGAAAAGTTATCCCTGTAAAATTTTTGAAACTATTTCTTTTACTTTAGCTCCGTCTGCTCTTCCTTTTACCCTTTGCATTACTTCTTTCATTACTTTACCGGTGTCTGAAGAAGTGGCAGAAAGCTCCTTTACAACTGTTGACACAATATCACTAATCTCAGCATCGCTTAACATAGCAGGAAGAAAAGAAGAGAGAAGTTCTATCTCTTTCTCTGTAGATTCGATAAGATCTTTTCTATTTGCCTTCTTAAACTCTTCAAGGGCTTCTTTTTTCTGCTTGAGATTTTTTTGTATTACCGATATAACATCGGCATCTTCAAGCTCTTTTTGCTTATTTATCTTTTCATATTTGAGATCTGACACAAGCATTCCAAGAATAGTAGAGAGAAATTTATCCTGGCTCTTCCTTGCTTCAAGATATTTAGCCTGAATATTTTCAAACAATCCCATTTTTATTCCCCGGCTTAAATATATTTACTCATCTGCTTTAGCTTTCTTACCTTCTTGGCTATCTTTCTTTCGATACTTGCCTTTTTCTTTTTCTTTGTTTCAGATGGTTTTTCATAGAATCGATGCTTTTTTTCTTCCGTTAAAATACCATCCTTTTCAACCTCTTTCTTAAACTTCTTAAGTGCAGAATCAATTGATTCATTTTCTTTTAAATCAATAAGTAACATTTACATCACCTCTATTTTAAAAAAATTTTATCCCGGAGGCCATTCCATATACCTTCCAGCAAGTATATGGAAGTGAATATGAAAAACTGTCTGCCCACCATTCCTGTTACAATTTGCGACAACTCTGTAACCATCTTTATCTATTTTTAGCTCTTTAACGATCTTATTTATAGCCTTGAAAATTTTTTCATATATTCCAAAATCAATAACATCATTGAGAGTAGCAATATGTTCTTTTGGAATAACAACTATATGAATCGGAGCCTGTGGATTAATATCATTAAAAGCTAAAACAAACTCATCTTCATAAACTATCGAAGATTTGATCTCTTTAGTTGCAATCTTACAGAATATGCAATCCATCAACTCTCCTTGCGAATTTATATTATATTTGATTTTAGATTAAATTTCAAATTTTTGATTAAATTTTTTCTTGATTTGTCGGGATATAAAAAATAAAAATATTGACTTTTATCAATATTTGTCTTATATTTCCATTAAAGGTGGCATTATGAATATACTTGAGTTGAAGAATGTATCACTTGAAAAAGAAGGAAAATTTATTCTTAAAGATATAAACTTAGAAATATGGGAGGGATATGTTCATGCTATAATTGGGCAAAATGGAGCTGGTAAATCAACGCTTGCCCACACTATAATGGGGCTATCGGGTTATAGGGATTTTTCTGGTGATATTTTGTTTGAAGGGAAATCTATAAAAAATCTTTCTATTGACGAAAGAGCAAGACTTGGAATAACTCTTGTATTTCAAGAACCAGCAAGATTTGAAGGACTTGGTGTGAGTGATTTTATTCTTGCAGGTGCAAAAAATAAATCCAAAGATATAGTTATAGACGCACTATCAAAAGTTGGATTAGACCCTATAAAATACATTAACAGATCTGTTGATAAAACTCTTTCTGGAGGAGAAAGAAAGAGAATAGAGCTTGCTTCTGTCTACGCAATGAAACCAAGACTAATTCTTATGGATGAACCAGATAGTGGAGTAGATATAGATTCTGTAAAATATATTTTTGATATAATACAAGAATTAAAACACAAAGGTTCTACAGTAGTCCTTGTTACGCACAGCCCTGAAGTTCTCAAAAAAGCAGAACATGCATTTTTACTGTGTGGTGGAATGCTTGTTTGCAAAGGTGAAACAGAAAAAATGTTTAGTTATTTAAGTGATAAATGTTCTCCCTGTCAACATATAGGTAGCCCTGATAAATCGGAAATGAGGTAGTTTATGGATAAACAAAAATTGTTAACTGAATTACTAGCAAGTATTAATCAACATAAAATGCCGCCCGATGTAGCACATATAGAGGTTCATGGTAATGAAGTTTTGGGCATTCATCTTGTAGATGGTCTTGAAGTAGAATCAAAAAGTTTTTCTGATGGAATTGATGTAAAAATAATAGTAAAAGAAGGCATCACAATTAAAAATCCTGTTCATTTCTGTTTCGGAATGATCCCTCCTGATGGGACACAAAGGATAATTATCAATACAATAATTGAAAAAAATGCCCACGCAAAATTTATTGCAAGCTGTACATTTCCAAATGCACAGAATGTAAAACATCTAATGGATGCAGTCATAAAAATAGAACAAAATGCAAGTCTTTCTTATTTTGAAAGACACGTGCATGGACCTTCTGGGGGTGTAACTATAGTCCCAAAAACTAAGGTTATTGTGGAAGAAAATGCTCGTTTTTCTACTGAATTTGAGTTAATAAAAGGTGCTGCCGGTATAATTGAACTTAATTATGAAGCAAAAGTTAATAAAAATGGCACCGTAGATATGAAAGCTAGAATTTTTGGTAGAATGAATGATAAAATTCATATTAATGAAAAGGCTCATTTAATAGGTGATAACTCAACAGGTGTTTTGACAAGCCACATTGCTCTTAAGGATAATGCTATTGCCTCCATAGAAAATGAAATTATAGCCGATGCCCCTTATGCACGCGGACATGTTGACTGTAAGGAAATAGTACAGGATAATGCCAAAGCAAGGGCTGTCCCCATTGTGGAAGTAAACAATCCAAAAGCTCATGTAACACATGAAGCTGCTATTGGATCTGTTGACTCAAAACAACTCGAAACATTGTTATCTAGAGGTTTAACAGAAGATGAAGCAACTGAAATGATTATTATGGGGCTTCTGAAGTAAACATATAATAAAAATGGCTGTGGTTATTACCACAGCCAGCCAAAATCTCCGAAAGAGGTTTACTTCTTTATGGAACTACCGACAGTTATACTTTTAGCTATGTTTTTGTCGCCATCTTTCTTATATACTACTGTGGCAACATCTCCAACCTTAAGCCCATTTAAATCGGAAGCCTTACCATTAATTTTAATTTTTGTCTCAGCATTAACAGAAAGAACCACATCACTTTTTTCACCTTTTACAGTAATGCTTCCGGCAGTAGCATCAACTGCAGAAATACTTCCTTTAACAGCATAAACTTTGTCTGCTGTTTTTTTTGTTGCCTTTGTAGCTCCAAAACTAATCCCCACTAGTCCTACTGTGAGAAACAACCCAACTAAAAGATACGAAAGTTTTCTCATAAAATTCCTCCTTATATTTCTGGAAATTATTCCAGTTCTTCTTGTGGAAATTCTTCAACTAAAAATTCTATATCTTCTATCGTGTTCAAATTTACATTGTGGAATATTGCTTTCCAGATACCTTTTTCTTCATCAAGTTCCAAAGGAATCTTTTTTTCTTCATTATCAGATTTAGTGATTACATAAACCTTTTTTTCTATCCCAGAATGTGGATATATAAATACAACTCTTGTTTTTTGCCCAAAAAATATTTGAAAAACGAAAATAGATGAGAAAATAAAAACTAGACTTATCAAAATAGTATTAATCGCCTTAAAAAATCTTAAATATTTCAGATTAATGAAATACTTATTTCCAATATAGGTTAAGATTGCCGAGTGTAGATCAGGAGGTGTATTAATCTTAAACCACTTTTCTTCTGTATTTATCAATTCTATTAATTTACTTTCTTTCATTTTTCACCTCCTTTTCATTAATAATGTTAAGAAGTTTTTCTTTACCTCTGAAAATTTTCACCTTTACATTTTCTTCAGTGAGGCTGAGTAATTCTGCAATCTCCTTAATTGACAAACCGTTATTATATCTTAATAAGAAAATAACTTCTTCTATTTCATCAAGTTTTTCCATAGCCTTTAAAAGTGATATTTTCTCAATGCTATTAATTTCAAACGAAGGATTAAAAACAACATTATCTATAAATTCTTCGTTTAATTCTATCTTTTTATTTTTTCTTGATTTATTAAAAAATGTTTTTAAAGTATTAATAAGAATCGTATAAATCCAAGTGTAAAAACCTTTATTTTCATCAAACTTTTTTATTTGAGAAAATACTTTCCAGAAAACCTCTTGTGTAATATCTTCTGCATCAGCTCTATTTCTTGTATAATAATATGCTGTAGAAAAAATTCTCTTTTCATAAATAGAAACTAAAATATCAAATGCACTTAGATTTCCCTTTTTTATTTCTGAAATCAGCTCTTTTTCTTCCATTTGCTTTCCTTGTCGCAAACCACAATTTTACCTCACAATATTATATACTCATAAAAAAGACAAAAGGTTACACAAAATTAAAAAATATATCAGAGTAAAAAAAATTTTTTTTTACTTCTTCCCTTGATAACCAGATAAGATTTTTAATGCTTTTTGGTAGATAAGTTCTTCTTCGTAAGTTAACTTTGGGACTTTTTCTTTTAAAGAAACATTCTTAGAATCCAGATAACGTTTTAAATCGAAAAAGATATTTTCAAATTTTTTATATTGAAAATCGATAAACCATTCTGGAACCTTTTTCCCCAAAGACTCCAAAATATTAATAAAATGTGGCACACAAAAACCATTAGATTTTAGAAATTTCTCCTCTACTTCTTTTTCATTAATAAAATTTACAAAAGTGGAAATATACATTTTTTCTGTATAATCTATAAAATTACATGCCTGACAATTATTCTTTTTAAAATTATTTTTTCTTTTGTTTAAATTTTCAAAATCTGACAAAATATCTTTGAAGAGATAAATATAAAGGCTTGCTATTGAAATGGCATTTTTGTAGCTTAACAATTTATATGAATGAAAATTACAAAATCCCCTAGTCTCCCTAAACTTTTTTATAAATCCAAAATCATTAACACCTTCATAAAGTATATCATTAAAATATTTTTCAATAGCACTTTCTACAAAATAACAAAATGGACAATTTTTAGAATCAAAAGATTCAAGCACTCTGAAATAAAGATTATGTTTTTCCATAATTTTTAATGAATAATATAAAGTAGGAGTTATCAGCCCGATATGAAAAAAATGGGCGGTTAAAGGTGAACCCCATCACCTTAAGTTTTATTTTAACTTTAACTTATTAAATTGTCAAAATTTTGTATTTGTTGACATTTGATAAACTTTGTATTATACTTTAAGTATATACTATAAGTATAATAAGGAATTTATGCAGGAGCATCCAAAGGATAGAATCATTAATGCTGCAACAATACTTTTTACTTCAAAGGGGTATGAAAAGACAAAAATTGAAGATATTGCTGAGGTAGCTGGAATTACAAGAATGATGGTTTACTATTATTTTGAGAACAAACAAGATATCCTAAAAAATATAGTCAAAAATCTCTTTAATGAGGCTTTAAAAAAGTTTGAAAAAGTTCAAATAACAGATTTAAAAAATTTAACTTTAATAAATCAAATAAAAGAAGTACTTGAAGAAAAAAAAGACTTCCTCGCATTCATAATAAGTGAGATTTTAAGAAATAATTTAAAAGATTTTCCTATCTTTCTATATCTGAAAGAATTTTACGACAAAATCATTCAGATTTTATTCAAAAAAATTAAACAAAACATAGATCCAGACATTATATATATTAATTTGATATTTTTTCATTCTTTACCTTTACTCAGTTTTTTTGCACTGAAAGAGAATATTTCTCGGGAGTTAAACATTAACAAAGAAAAAATAGAAAAAATCTTTTTTGAAAGATTTCTTAACCTATTGGAAGAAACTATAAAAAAAGTTGAAAAATAGAGGTAGATATGCGAAAGCCAATAATCCCTTTACTCATTGTAGTGTTAGCACTTATAATCACCACTCTTTATTTTGAAGTCTTCAGATACTTGGGAAAAAACAATAAAATTATAGAAGGAAGTGGAACTATTGAAGTTACAGAGATTGAAATAAGTTCAAAAATAATGGCCAGAATAACTGAAATACTCGCAAATGAAGGTGATGAAGTTAAAAAGGGAGATATCCTTGTAAAACTTGAAGGAGAAGAGTTGACAGCACAGGAGAAATCTGCCCTTGCAAGTTATGAGAATGCCTTTGCAAACTACAAAAGGTCAAAGGAACTTTATGAAGCCGGATCAATTTCCGTTAAGGATTTTGAAGCTGCTACAACTGCATTTCAAATTGCAAAGGCAAATTTAGATGTAATAATGGCTTCTATCAAAAATACAATAATACGCTCACCAATTGATGGTTTTGTAATCTCAAAAAATCTTAACGCCGGAGAAATAGTTTTCCCGGGTTCATCAATACTTACTATTGCAGATATCACAAAGCCATTTATTAAGATTTATATTCCAGCGAATAAATTAGGGCTAGTAAAGGTCGGTCAAAAAGCTGAAATTATGATAGACAGCTTTCCAGATAAAAAGTACCCTGGCAAGGTTGTCTATATTTCACAAAAGGCAGAATTTACTCCAAAGGCAGTACAGACAAAAGAAGAAAGAGTAAAAATGATGTTTGCCGTGAAAATACAACTTGAAAATAAAGAACTTGAACTCAAACCCGGAATGCCAGCAGATGCAATAATTTACTTAGAGAATTAAATATGTTAAAAGTGGTAAATATTATAAAAAAATTTGGAGAAGTTATAGTTCTTAAAAATTTATCTTTTTCTGTAGAAAAACAGAGTATTTTCTCGATTGTTGGACCTGACGGAGCAGGGAAAAGCACACTTTTAAGAATACTCGCTGGAATAATTAAACCAACTTCTGGTGAAATATATATAGATAACTTAAATGTTAATACTATAGATGATATAAAGTATAAAATCTCATATATGCCCCAAAATTTTGGACTTTACGAAGACTTGACAGTAGAAGAAAATCTTCACTTTATAGGCAAGTTGTTTGGAATTCCAGAAAAAGAAAGAAAAATAAGAATAGAAAAACTCTATAACTTCAGTAAACTCAAACCTTTTGCCGGCAGGCTTGCCGGAAGACTTTCTGGTGGGATGAAACAAAAATTAGGGCTTATGTGTGCTCTTCTGCACAATCCTGAGCTTCTTATTCTTGACGAACCCACAAATGGAGTTGATCCAATTTCAAGAAGAGAATTCTGGGATGTGCTTTATGAACTTCTTAAAGCTGGGACAACAATTATAGTATCAACTGCTTATCTTGATGAAGCTGAAAGAGCTAATAAAATCGGATTACTTTATGAGGGAGAATTTATCTTTTCAGACGAATCCTCAAAAATTAAAAATTTCAATAAAGAAACTTTTTTTGAAATAACTTCAGATGAACCAATGGCTCTCTTAAAATATTTAAGAAAAAAAATTGAGCTTGATATATTTTTGAGAGGAAATTCTTTGTTGTTTTTTGCAGATGAAAAGGATAAGATTGTTCAAATTTTAAGAGAAGAAAATATTAACTGGAATATTAAAGAACCTTCTCTGGAGGATATATTTATCAAATGCATAAAGGAGAAAAAAATTTCTTAGCATCAATCGGTAGGACAATAGCAATAGCAGAAAAAGAGTGGATAGAAATAAAAAGAGATATAAGAAGTCTTATTATGGCACTTGTAATTCCTGTTTTTTTACTTCTCTTATTTGCGTATGCATTGAGTCTGGATATAAAAAATGTTAAAGTTGGTGTATTAGATTTTGATAAATCAACTTTTTCAAGACAATTTATTTCAAAATTTAAAGGTAGTGAATATATTCTTATCCATAAATATGTAAATAACTACAAAGAAGCAGATAATATACTTGCTAAAGGTGAAGCAAAACTTGTAATAGTAATACCATTTGGATTTGAAAGAGATTATCATGCCGGGAAACCTCTAGAAATTCAACTGCTAGTAGACGGGTCTGATTCAAGTGCCGCAATTGTAGCAACAGGTTATGTGAAAGGAATAGTTTATGAAATAAACTTTGAAAATCAACAAAAATTTTTGCACCAAAAAGGTATCAAACTCAACTTGCCTTTGAAAATTGAGAGTAGAATTCTTTATAACCCGGAGTTAGCTAGTAAAAATTTTATTGTCCCCGGGATTATAGTTATAGTTATGGCTATAATGTCTGCTGTTATAACATCACTTACAATTGCGAGGGAATGGGAAAGAAAAACTTTTGAGACTTTGATTACAACTCCATTAACTAAATATGAGTTGTTTTTTGGAAAATTAATTCCCTATATTTTTATTGCTCTTTTTGATGTAATATTAACGGTTGTAATCGGGTATTTTTTATTTAAAGTACCAATAAAAGGTAGTTACATTGAACTATATCTAGTAGCATTACTTTTTCTTATCGGGTCATCAAGTATTGGAATGCTTATTTCTACATTGACCAAATCTCAAATTCTTTCAATTCAAATTTCAATGATACTAACTTACCTGCCAACATTTATTTTATCCGGTTATATCTTTCCAATAATTAATATGCCTTTTTTAATAAGATTAATAACCTATATAGTTCCTGCAAAATATCTTATTACCTTTATGAAAGGAATTACTCTCAAAGGAGTTGGAATATCTGTACTATGGTCACAGGTGGTTTTCCTTCTTATTTTTTCTTCTGTTGTAAGTTTCTTGGCCTTGAAAAAAATAAAAATGAGCTTAGAGGATTAAAATGTTCAGGATAAAGATAGTTATTGGAATTATAAAAAAGGAATTTATTCAGGTATTCAGAGATTTAAGAATGAGGTTTGTTTTGTTTGCCCCACCAATAATTATGCTTTTGGTATTTGGCTATGCTATAAATACGGATGTTAAAAACGTTAGGATGATACTTTTCGATGAGGATAAAACCTTTGAAAGTAGACAACTAATTGAAAAATTTACCGGGAGTGGTTATTTCTTTGTTATAAAATATATTGAACATCCAAAAGAGGTAGATTATTATTTTGATCGTGGGCTTGTTGATATTTATCTTCATATAGAAAAAAACTTTTCCAAAAAATTAAAAAATGCAAATTCAACTTCTATACAGCTTATTCTAGATGGGACAGATTCAAGTAGAAGCTCAATGATATTTGCAGCAGTAAATAATCTCTTACAGTCAAAAATGACAGAATATATGAAAAGACAAATTAGAATTTCAATAATAAAAAATGGGTTAAGAAATATACCATCTCTTATAAAACCTATAGAAATAAAAGAAAGAATTTTTTATAACACCAATTTAGAAAGTCGCAATTTCTATATGACTGGTATGTTTGGGCTTTTGATTTCTATGATTACCATCATTCTTACAGCAATGTCAGTGGTAAAAGAAAGGGAAACAGGAACTATAGAAGAGTTAATAGTTTCACCATTGAAACCAATTGAACTAGTTTTAGGAAAAACAATTCCCTATATGATAGCAGGTTTTGTCGATATGATTATAATTTCTCTTCTTATGATTTTCTGGTTTAAAGTTCCTTTCAGAGGAAGTTTTTTCCTTCTTTCAATTTCTGGAATCATTTTTTTAATGACTACTACCGCTACAGGACTTTATATTTCTACTATATCGAAGACCCAACAGCAAGCGTTACTCTCTGTAATTTTGTTTTTGATCCCGGCATTGTTACTATCCGGATTTGTTTTTCCAATAGATGCTATGCCAGAAATTATAAAGGGACTGACATACCTTAATCCTATGAAATATTTTATCGAAATAATAAGAGGAATTTTCTTAAAAGGAAATGGTATAAATATTCTATGGTATAAAATATTAATCCTTTTTTTCATAGGAGGAGGCCTTTTTTATCTATCAGCCAAAAGATTTGCAGAGCATCTGGAGTAAGTTTATGGAAAGTGTGATAGTAGAGAATCTTACAAAAACTTTTGGTAATTTTGTTGCGGTAGACAACATTTCTTTCAGTGTTAAAAAAGGAGAAATTTTTGCCTTTTTAGGCCCAAATGGAGCCGGTAAAACTACTACAATAAAAATGCTTTGTGGGATAATAACTCCTACTTCAGGAAAAGGAACAGTATCTGGTTTTGATATAATAAGAGAACAGGCAAAAATTAAGCAAAATATAGGTTATATGTCTCAAAAATTCTCTCTCTATGATGATATGACAATAGAAGAAAATTTAAAATTTTTCGGAACAATCTATGATGTGGGGAAGGATTTAAAAAAACAAATTGAAAAAGTACTTAAATTTGTTGAAATAGAAGAAAAAAAATCAACCTTAGTAAATTCTCTCCCTCAAGGTATAAAGCAGAGGCTTGCTCTTGCAGCAGCAGTTCTACATAATCCCTCCATACTTTTTTTGGATGAACCAACCTCTGGTGTTGACCCAATGATGAGAAGAAAATTCTGGGGCTTAATATATAACTTTGCAGAAGAGGGCAAAACCATATTTGTAACTACCCATTATATGGATGAAGCAGAATATGCAAAAAGAATTTCTTTCATTGCAAACGGTAAATTAATAGCTCTCGATACCCCCAAAAAACTCAAGGAAAATTTTGAATATAATGTATATCAAATATTTTATGAAGATTATCTCAAATTATTCAATCAACTTTTCCATTGGGAAAAAACCAAAGAGGTAGCTCTCTTTGGGAAAAAAATTCATCTTATCACATACAAAAATGTTACTGAAAAAGAAATCACAAACTTTATTTCTACACTTAATTATTCCAATATTATTGTAGAAAAAATCATTCCTTCTCTTGAAGACGTTTTTGTTACAAGAGTAAAAAAGAACACTACTGA
Source organism: Brevinematales bacterium (assembly GCA_026417755.1). Classification (GTDB taxonomy): domain Bacteria; phylum Spirochaetota; class Brevinematia; order Brevinematales; family JAOACQ01; genus JAOACQ01. Next base: position 21,025 of record JAOACQ010000119.1, read on the forward strand.
ATAACAAAGCGAGTTTTAACCTTTAATAAAAAAATATATTTTTAACATAACTATTTGTATTAAAAAATGCCCCTCCTGTATTTGTAAGTTTTATACCCTGAATATAATAATCATAAAAATACGTATCATATACATAATTTGTCTTCCCATAATTAGGTTCATTTGTATTTGTAATCCAATCGTGATCTGTTCCAATTATTCTGAATTGAAGTTTTACGTCAGATTTAACATTGGTAATAATTGTATTAGAAATCGTAGTAAGACCGAGAGCGGTTCTCCACGTTATATTCTTTACATCAATATTAAAATCAACAAGATTCCCGGTTACTTTTTCTATTCTTATATTTTTAAAAACTGTATTTTTAATCAAAGCTGTATCAACTCCATCTATCACAAATGCTCTTCGAGCAAGAATTATGTCAACATCATCATAAACTATGTCTGACATTGTCTCTCCATACGTTTTAGTGCCAACTTTACAAGCTGATGAACCACTTATGGCTACTATCTTTTTATGAACTATATTACTTACATTTATGTAAGGTCCTGTAGTTGGATCTGTTGTCCAGGTTTCTCCATCTATAAGATCATCACTTTTAACAGCCATCGTGTCATCACCAGCATAAAGAAAAGCATTATAAAGCACTGAGTCAACACAATTATCAAAATCTACCCCATCAGTTTCATTCCATTCATCGGCTAGTTTATTATTTATAACCTTGTAGTTGCTAATCACTATATTGCTACTTCTATAAATTAAAGTGTTCCAAAAACAAGAATCTCTTGAAATTATACCCTCAACAAAAGAGTTAGCACTATTTTCAATTTTTACTAAATACATCTTTCTACCCTGAGCTTTAAGATATTTTCCATTTCCATCAATAGTTCCACGACCAAATATTCCAGCGTTTGTTACACCATTCATAACTATAAATCCATAGCTACAATTTTCTATTATTGCATGACCATTAACATGAGACTCTAAATCTACCGGTGTAGTTGCACATTCAAGTATAGCTCCTTCATCAAGGTATATTTTTACATTATTTTTCAGCCAGATTGTTTTTGTCTTATATCTACCCTTTGGGAAATATATAATATTTTTTGTTGAATTCTCTGCATTGTTTATTGCACTCTGAATTATAGTTGTTACTTCATTTGCTCCTGTATTGTCAATCCCAGAGTAAGTCAAAATGTTTGTAACATTTGGATCACTCAAAGATGGTTTATTATCGCTCATTGGATCTATTAAGATGAATAGGCTCTCTTTTTTACTCTTTTGTAATACTAGATAAGATGGTTCATTAACACTGAAGTTCATCTTGTTCCCATTGAAACTCAATGGAATATTCCTACTTTTAGGACTTAAGGTAAACCCACTTGCTTGAGAACCATCCACTATTTCTATCTCAATACTATATGTCATCGAATTGGTATAATCAATTCTTACATAATTCACCGGAATATCAAACTTTGCAATTCTTTCCACTTTTACAGGTTGCCCATTTATCCTGACTATATACACCCCTTGAGAATCTTGAGAGAATTGAGTTTCGGTTTTATTTTCTATAGGAGCCTGACTGCATCCAAATATAAACATAAAAAAAACAATATAAATTAACTCTTTCATAAAACCTCCCAAATTATTAAATAAAAGACATCCTGCCAGATGGCAGGATGTCAAAAAACTTAATACTTATTTGTCACAACTAGATTATCTACATAAACATCAATAGATGTCTCAGGTGCAGATGTCCCAAATTGTAGCCTTACTACGTGCATATTAGTACATGCTGCAAACC
>JAOACQ010000029.1 GCA_026417755.1 Brevinematales bacterium
CATATTAGCAGGACCAACTCTTAAACCAGATAACTGAACATAACCTGGTGAAGTAAGAACAATTCCACTTCCTAAAGCATTATCCAAATTTGCAGTAAATCCTTTTTGACTTGCAACTCCACTTCTCAACTTGTAACTTAATGTGAAGCTATCAAAGTTCAAATCAAAACCAGTTCCTCTTCTTCCAACTCTTAAATCTTCCAAAAAATCTGCCCATCCTTCACTTGCAACAATACCCGTAGTGTCAAGAATACTAGAGGTTGCACCCTTATTAGTAATGTCTTTTGCATTAGCCTGATACCTCATATACATGCTTCCGCCAACTGAATAGGCACTTGCTACTATAAGTAGCATTAATACTACTAAAAATTTCTTCATCTGAAGATCCTCCTATTTCAAAATTTTGATAATACTATATCAGGAATTTTGAAGTTTGTCAAGTGTTTTTTATTTTTTTGTTTTATTTTTCTTAAAAATTTTTTTAATTTTCAGCTAGTTTTATACACTGCTTACTAAAAAGATTAAAATATTTTTACTTGATAAATTTGCTTATTATGTATAAAATTAAATCAATAATGGGAAAAAGTTATATGAAAAGATTTTTATTAACTCTCCTCTTGGTCTCCTGTACAACTGAAAAAGGAATGCAAGGGTATTTCTACATCAAAACTGAAAATGCAAATTTAAGAAAATCTCCTTCTACAAAAAGCAAGGTTGTTGAGATCTTGAAAAAAGACACAATTGTATACCCTATAAGTAGTATTCCATACAATCTTTTTGAACCAGGTGACTATACAAATAGTCTTTTGTATGGGCAGTGGATTAAAGTTATTGTATCAAACACGCAAAGTAAAGGATGGATTTTTTCTCCATACCTCGGATATAAATTTCTCAATATTACGAACGGCTTTATTTTTGATATGGGGCTTAGAAAAAATAATGAACATAAGGCTTTACTATTTCATATTGGCAGATTGAAAAAGGGTATTTTATATGATACAACAACCAATGACTTAAAAACTTTAAGAAAGATTTTCAAAGCAAAGAAAACTAATTCCATTTATTTATATTATTTATCTGGAAAAGTAGAGACAAATAAATTAATTAACCCTAAGATTAGGACAGGTTACAATATATTTGAAACATGGCCAGGAAATGAAATGATAGAAATCGAAATCGATTTAATTAATAAACCTATTATTACTAATCTTAGTTGGAAAACTTTTATGGGAAAATTTCAGTTTGGGAATATTAATGTTATATCCAAAGTTTTATCAAATGATTATAAGTTTAAAGATTTTATTATCTCTAATATTATAGAAAACTTCACAAACTCTACTTCTGATGTTACAAATGTCTTATGTATAACAAAGAAGGCTCTTTTTATCTCCTCAGTGATTAACAAAAAGAAAGAAGTTATTTTTTCAAATATTCCTATAGAATATTATAAATTATTTGATAATAAAACATATATAAATACTTTTTCCGTATATATAAAGGAAAAAAACGAATTAAAAAATATTTACATGGACTTTTCACTCTCAGCAAACGATATGAGTGAATTTGAATTATTTTATATGATAACAGATTTAAATAACGATAAAGTCCCAGAAATATGGACAAAGGTTTATTGTTATGAATCGAGTTATTATAAGATCTACATTTTTTATAATGACTTACTTATTCACATAGCAAATATTGGATGGGTTGGTGTTTAAAAGATTAATTAAGGAGTTAAAGAGTGAAAAAATATTTAGCCATTTTATTTATCTCTTTTTCCACCATTCTTTATGCATATGAAGGTTTTATCAAAGCCGAAGGCAAAGTCTTAAAAGATTCAAAGGGCAAAGAATTCTTCATAAGAGGCGTAAATCTTGGAAATTGGCTACTTCCAGAAGGCTATATGTGGCAATTTTCTTCTACACAGATAGATAGGCCAAGAAGGATAGAAAAACTCATTACAGACCTTTTAGGTGAAGAAAAGGCAAAAGAATTCTGGGAAAAATATAGAGATAATTATATTAAAGAAAAAGACATTGAATTAATCTCAAAATATGGATTCAATACTATAAGGCTACCTATAAATTATAGATTATTTATAGAAGAAAAATCTTTAATAATAAAAGCAAAAGGATTCTTATACATTGACAGGCTTTTAAGTTGGTGCAAAAAATATAATTTATTTATTGTAATTGATCTTCATGCTGCACCAGGGGGACAGACTGGAGCAAACATCGATGATAGTGAAAACGATATTGCAGAACTTTTTACAAACGATTTATACGAAAAGATGACCATTTCTCTATGGAGAGAAATAGCACGTAGATACAAAGATGAAAAAAATATTTTAGCCTACGACTTACTGAATGAACCACTCCCAGCTAAAGAGGCAAATTATCCATTATATCCTAAACTTGAACCATTATACAAAAAAATAGTTAAAGCTATCAGAGAAGTTGACAAAAATCACATTATCACTATAGAAGGGGCAAACTGGGCAAATGATTGGAGCGTTTTTAGCACCCCATTTGACCCAAATCTATTATATCAATTTCACAAATACTGGAACAAAACAGATTTTGAAAGTATAAAGCGTTTTGTTGATTTCAGAGAAAAATATAACGTACCCATCTGGTGTGGTGAAACTGGTGAAAATGATAACGAATGGTATAGGGCTAATTTTTCACTCCTTGAGAGATACAATATAGGCTGGGCTTTCTGGCCATGGAAAAAACTTTATGCTTTCAATTGCCCTTATTCTATAAAGTTTCCTTTCGGATGGGGAAAAATTATAAACTACGCAAGATATGGTGTGAAACCTGAAGCTAAAGAAACAGAAGAAATATTGTCTAATTTCTTAGAAAATATAAAAATAGAAAACTGCGAATATAACGAAGAAGTCCTGAAATCTATTTTTAAAGCCCCCAAATCTAATTAACCAATTTCTTTAAATTTTGTTAATTCTAAGCTATAATAAAAGTGGAAGAGAAATTCCGGAGGAAAAGATGGAAAAATATACAGCTGAAGCAATTGTCTCCCTTGATTTCCCGGAGTGTGTCCGAGTTAGACCCGATATGTATATTGGAGATAGAGGGGTTGATGGATTTCATCATTTGGCTTATGAAATACTTGACAACGCTGTAGATGAACATCTTGCTGGATATGCTAAGAATATAAAGGTAATTTTAAATAAAAATGCCATTCTTGAGATAGAGGATGATGGGAGGGGAATCCCTGTTGATACTCATCCAGTAGAAAAGATCCCAGCTATAGAGGTAGTATTGTCCAAACTACATTCTGGAGGAAAATTCGACAGAAGTGTCTATAAGGTTTCTGGTGGTCTCCATGGAGTCGGACTTTCTGTTGTAAATGCTTTATCAACTTTTCTAGAGGTAGAAGTTTTTAAAAATGGCAAACATTATTTTATAAGATACGAAAAAGGAGAAAAAGTAAAAAGCCTCAAAGTCATAGGAGAAACAAATAAAACTGGAACTCTTGTCAGATTTCAGCCAGACTTTACAATTTTTCAAGTCAATAAGTTTAGCTCATCTGCTATAATTTCAAGGTTAAGAGAGATAGCTTTTCTCAACCCGGGATTAAAGATAGAGTTCTATGACAAGACACTTGAAAATTCCGAAACCGGTGAGGATTTTATAAAATACGTATTTGACTATAAAAATGGAATAGAAGAATTTCTGACAAAAGAATTAAATAAAGATGTTGAAGTTTTATTTGAAAATCCTATTATGATCAACACAAATGAAGAAGATATATCTATCAGTGTGGCAATTCAATACAGAAATACCGGAGACGATCCTGAAATTTATAGCTATGTAAACTCGATACATACTAAGAATCACGGTATCCATGTAGATGCCTTTTGGATGGCTTATGAAAAGGTGATGCAAAAATTTGCAATGAGACTCAATATTGACAAAAAAGCCGAAAAGATAGACAAAAAAAGTTTATCTTTTGGTTTAACATGTGTGTTAAGTACAAAAATTCCAAATGCAGAATTTAAAGGCCAAACGAAAGATAAACTTACAGAACCTATAAGTGTAAGAACTGTAATCAAAGATTTGCTTGAAAAAGAATTTTCCCTCTATTTTGAAAAAAACATAGAACTTGTAGAAAAAATAATCAAAAAAGCAATACTTGAACTCAAAGCTCTCGAAGAAGCAGAAAAAGCAAGAGAAGGTGTAAGAACAGGCATAACAAAAGGCAAAAAAGGAGTTGCTGCTATCGTAGCAGGCAAACTTGCGGATTGTACAACCAAGAAAAAAGAGCTAAGAGAGCTTTTCATCGTTGAGGGAGATTCTGCTGGAGGTTCTGCAAAACAGGGAAGAAATAGAGAAACACAAGCAATCTTACCCTTAAGAGGTAAAATTCTTAACGTTGAAAAAAGGCTTGAAAAGAGTGCTTTAAATTCCATCCTCTCAAACGAAGAAATAAAAACTTTAATTGCCGTTATAGGAACTGGATTTACAACCTCATTTGATATTGAAAAGTTAAACTATCATAAAATAATAATTATGACAGATGCTGATGTTGATGGCTCTCATATTAAAACACTACTTCTTACTTTTTTCTATAGATTTATGAGACCGCTTATTGAAAATGGTAATGTATATGTGGCTATGCCCCCACTTTATAGAATCACAGCTAGTAAGCAGGTAGAATATGCTTATACCGACGAAGAAAAAGAGAGAATCATAAAAGAAAAACTCAAAAACTCAAAGTATGAAATTCAACGCTACAAAGGTCTTGGAGAAATGAATCCTGAACAACTCTGGGAAACTACGATGAATCCTGAAACAAGAAAACTTATAAAGGTCAAAATCACAGATTTTGAAGAAGCAGAAAATATGATCAAGATTTTGATGGGAGATGATAATAATACCGGCGAAAGGAAGAAGTTTATACTTTCTAACGTTAATTTTGTTACAAATATAGATGATATTGGTTAAATTTTATGGAAAAAGGTTTTTTTATAGTATTTGAAGGAATTGAAGGTTCTGGTAAAACCACCCAATCTATTTTGCTATCCGAAAAGCTAAAACATAAGGATTATGATGTTATACACACAAAAGAGCCGGGAGGAACTGATTTTGGAGAAAAAGTAAGAAATATACTCCTACACGAAGATGATATTTCAGATATTACTGAGCTTTTACTTTTCCTTGCGGATAGAAAAGAACATATAGAACGACTTATAAAACCTTCTCTTGAAAAAAACAAAATAGTTATTTCTGATAGGTATTTTTATTCAACACTTGCCTATCAGATAGGTGGTAGAAAACTTGACGAAAATATCGTAAAAAATCTTAACAATCTTGTAGTTGGGGATATGCTACCGGACATAGTTTTTTATATCGATATAGATATAGAAGAGTCTATAAAAAGAAAAAAACATTCAAAACTCGATAGAATAGAAAGAGAAGAAATATTTTTTCATATTAATATAAGAAATGAATACCTAAAGATTGCACAAGAAAATGAAAACTTCAAAGTGATTGATGGAAAACAACCGATTCAGGATGTCCATCATATAATTTGTAATTACTTAAGAGAAAATTTTGGATTTGATATTTAAAGGTTTAATATGAACCTGAATGATGAAAAAATAAAAAAATTAATTAAAAACTACAATGAAAATCCTTCACTTGTCTTTGAAGAACTCAAAAAAGAAGTGAGTGAATATATATATTACTTCCCTAAAATGGCTTATAAAAAAAACCTGGATATATGTGGTGATTTTTACCTCTATATTATAGAAAGACTTGATAAAATTATAGCAAATTTCAATTCATCTAGTGAAATTAAGTTTAAAACATGGTTTAACTATGTACTCAAAAATAATTTTATAAATTTTATGAAGTTTGTTTATAAAAATCCAAAAATTGAGCTTTCGATTGAAGATTATCAAGATAGCCTATTTTTTGAAGTTTTTGAGGAAGAAGAGGGAAATCTTAAAAGAATAGAAAGCGTACTTGAAAATATCGAAGAAATTGACAGATTGATTCTTAAGCTTTATTATATCCCAGAGCTTATTAATGAAAAAGATGTCTTATGTCTTTCTGAAAATTTCAACCTCACATTTGCAGAAATCTCTAGCCTACAAAAAAAATTGATTGAACTCAGGCAAGCTGAAATAGAAAGATTAAGGGAAGTAGCTTTAAAAATAAAAGAAATAAATTCTATTATTCTTGAAAAAAAATATACCATTTACAAAAGAGAATTGTCTCAAGACGAAAAAAATAAAATTCTTTTCTCTATATCAAAACTTGAAGCCCAGAGATTCAAGTTAATATGCAGAGTAAGAGAAGAAAAAAAAGATATATTTGAGACTATATCAGTATTATTTAGTTCAAAAGAAAAAGCAAGATATAGACTCAAAATTGCAAAGGATAAATTTAAATTCTATTATTTAAAAATAAAGGCAGGATAATATGTTTGGTTGTGGGAAGTTTGATGAAGAAAGATTCTTGTTATTTATAGAGGGCAAAGTAGATAAAGAAATAGACGAACATCTTAAAACTTGTCCTAATTGTCTTAAAGAATTTATTGAATTGAATAGAATCAATGCCTTATCTGATAGTTTTAAGCCAGAAAAAACTCAAAAAGTAATAATTTTAAAATCGATTAAAGATAAGATTACTTCCTTTTTTACAAATTTTGATAGTGGAAAGATTGTAAGCAGTGGGGTAATGGGTGAAGAGAAAAAAACAGAAATTTTAATGACAGAATCTTTTCCATTTTTAATAAAAGTTTCAAAGAATGAAGGATATTTTTGCATTTCTATAGTAAATAGAGAAAAAAAACCTTTCGATATAGAAATAAAAAGAATAAATGAAAGTATTCCCTTCTTTATGAAAACAAATTCGACTGATGAAGTAACAATTTCAAATCTCAAAGGAGAAAAATATATATTAAATATAAATGAAAGAGAAATTTTACTAAATCTTATTGACGGGGAGCTTTATGAAAATTAGAGAATTACTGAAGAAAGAAAGAACAATCTCATTTGAATTTTTTCCACCAAAAACTGACGAAGGATATAAAGAACTTTTTCTTCATATACAAAATCTTGAAAAATTATCTCCTTCTTTTGTCTCCATAACTTATGGAGCTGGTGGTAGCACAAGAGCAAAAACAAGGGACTTAGTATTAAAAATTTCAAAAGAAAATAAAATAAATGTAATGGCACATTTAACCTGTATCTCCCATTCAAAAGAAGAAATAATAGACATTCTCAAAGATTATAAGAATAATGGTATTCAAAATATTCTTGCCTTAAGAGGAGATTTCCCTCAGGGAGAAACAAACCATATAGATAAAGGTTTAAAACATTCTACAGATTTAATCAAAATAATAAAAAATAATTTTGATAATTTTTTTTCAATAGGTGGTGCTGTTTACCCTGAAATGCACCCTGAATCAAAAAACTGGGATGAAGAAATGAAATACCTGAAACTCAAAAAAGAAATGGGAATGGAATTTGGCATCACCCAGCTATTTTTTGATAACAATCGTTTTTATGAATTTATAGATAGATGTAATAAAATAAACCTTGATATACCTATACTACCAGGTATAATGCCAATCTCAAATTATAATCAGATAAAAAAATTTGTATCAATGTGTAATGCAAGCATACCACCAAAATTAAACGAAAAAATTGAAAAATATCCAGAAGAGGTTGAAAAAATTGGTATAGAATATGCAATTCACCAGGTAGAGGATTTAATCAAAAATGGAGTTGATGGTATTCACTTCTACACTTTAAATAAATCTAAGGCAACAATATTAATATATAACGAAGTAAAAAATCTGATCTAACGTTCTCCAAGATAAGCAGATTTGACTTTTTGATTCTCAAGAAGATTTTTTGAACTATCGCTTAAAACTATACTACCTGTTTCCACTACATATCCACGATTTGAAAATTTCAAGGCCAATTTGGCATTCTGTTCAACAAGTATTATACTCACTTTCTCCTTATGATTTATCTCTGAAAGAACTGAAAAAATTTCTCTCACTACCATAGGAGCAAGCCCAAGACTGGGTTCATCAAGAAGAAGTAACTTTGGATAGCTCATCAAAGCTCTCGATATTGCAAGCATCTGCTGTTCTCCCCCTGATAATAAACCAGCCTTTTGTCTGGATCTATCTTTAAGTATTGGGAAGAGAGAATATATAAACTCAAGTCTATCTTCAATTTTTTTCTTTTCTTTTATTATGAAAGCACCCATCTCTAAATTTTCTTTTACAGTAAGTTCGCCAAAAATTTTTCTACCTTCAGGAACAAGTGCTATTCCAGCCTTCAAAAGTTCATCAGGAGAAGTCCTTATAGAAGCAGAATGAATTATCTTGTTATTGAAGAGAATTTCTCCCTCCTTAACAGGAAGAAGACCAATTATTGCTTTGAGTATAGTCGATTTGCCAGCCCCATTTGAACCAATTAACGTTATAATCTCTTCTTCTCTTAATTCTAAACTTACATTCTTAACTGCAACAAGCTCTCCATATGCTACCGTTATGTTTTTTACAGATAGTATTTCATTCATTTTCCTTCCCCAGATATGCTTCTATAACGAGTTCATTGTTCTGAATTTCAGCCGGAGTACCTGAAGCTATTAACCTTCCATAATTAAGTACATAAATATTTTCGCATAAATTCATTACAAATTTCATATCATGTTCTATTAAAACAATAGTTATACCAAGCTCTTTGATCTTTTTTATCATTGAAAGTAGTTCCATTGTTTCTTTTGGATTAAGCCCCGCTGCCGGCTCATCAAGAAATAAAACTTCTGGTTCAGAACAAAGTGCCCTTGCAATTTCGACAAGTTTTTGTTTACCATAGGGCATATTTTTGGGTAGCTCATGCTTATATTCCTCAAGCCCAAAAAATGATAACCATTTCATTGAAGAAAAGTATATATCCTTTTCTTCTTTATCAATATTAAAAAGGCAAAAAAATGAGTTAAAAAGCCTACGTTTTGTAAACAAACAACTTGATTTAAAATGTCTACCTACCATCAAGTTTTCAAGAACTGTCATTTCCTTAAAAAGTCTCAAATTCTGAAAAGTTCTTGCAATACCAAGGCGAGTTATCTGATAAGCCTTAAGATTTGTTATATCCATCCCCTTAAAAAAGACAAAACCTTCATCTGCAGTTTCAAGCCCAGTAATAAGATTGAAAAGTGTGGTTTTACCAGCACCATTTGGCCCAATAAGTCCTGTAATTGTGTTTTTTTCTACTTTGAAATCTACATCAGCTACTGCAATAACACCACCAAATTCTTTTCTAATTCTATCTGTATATAGAAAACTCAAGATCTTGCCTCCGGTTTTTCAAACTTTTTTTCTATAATGTATTCAAAACGTATTCTCTTTCTTTTAAGAATTCCTTCTGGTCTATAAATCATCATAAATATAAGAAGAAGCCCAAATATAATCTGGTTTGTTTGTGGTGGAATTAAACTTGAAAAACCAAGAAGTCGTGGTAATTCTGAAGTGACCACAATGAGAGCAGCCCCTATTATAGATGAAAGGTTATTTCCCATACCTCCAAGCACAACCATACAGAGTATCATCACAGACATCAAAAAATCAAAAGATTGTGGTGAAACCGCTTGATGATATACAGCCCATAAACTACCGGAAGTCCCAGCTATCAATGCACTCAAAGAAAAAGCTGAAACCTTATAAAGTGTAGTATTTATACCCATTGAGGAAACAGCAATCTCATCCTCTCTTATTGCCCTGTCTCTTATACACATCTGAC
>JAOACQ010000035.1 GCA_026417755.1 Brevinematales bacterium
AAAAGGAAGGTTTTTTTGAATACGAAGGTGTATTGTTTGAAGTTATTGACTTGCCCGGTATATATGGATTATCGGCCAGTACAATTGAAGAAAAAATAGCAAGAAATTATATTATTGAAGAGAAACCTGATCTCATAATAAATATAGTCGATGGCACAACATTAGAAAGAAGTTTATATCTGACAAGTCAGCTGATAGATTCTCATTCGAGAATGATACTTGTGATAAATATGTATGATGAAGTTAAAGACAAAGGTATATCTATAGATACTCAAAAACTAGAGAAACTTTTAAAATTTCCGGTTGTTCCTATTATTGCAAAAAGGGAAAAAGGTATTGATGATTTGCTTAAAATATTATTAAATTCAACCAATCAAAGACGGGAAGAAAGAATTCATATAAATTATGGCGAGGATATTGAAAATTCTATATCGGCTATAGAATGTAAATTAAATTGTCATCCTGAGATTACTGGAGAATATTTTGGAAGATGGCTTGCTATAGAATTACTTTCTGAAAGTGATATAAAAAAGATTCTTGAAAATAAAAAAGACTACTGTGATATATTAGAAGAAGTTAATAAGCAAACGAAAATGCTTAAAGAGATTTACCAAGAAGATTTGAAAGAGATTTTTAATGATATGAGACTTGGTTTTATAAATGGGTTGATAAAAGAGTGTGTCTCAGTTCAGACAGGGCTTTCTAAGATTGATATCACAGATTTTATAGACAGAATTGTTCTCAATAAATATTTAAGTTTTCCTATTTTTGGAATAATTTTGTGGCTTACGTTTCAGATTACTTTTGATCTTGGTGGAATATTAAGTGGTTTCATCGAAAAAATGATTAATCTTCTTTCTGACTTTATAGTTTTAAGAATGTCGGAAAGTATGCTTAAGGATTTACTTCTTCAGGGGGTGATAGCGGGTGTTGGTGGGGTGTTAGTTTTTTTACCCCAGATTATGCTGTTATTTCTGATCATTGCTTTTCTTGAAGATAGTGGATATATGGCAAGGATAGCTTTTATAATGGATAAGATTATGCACTTTTTAGGGCTACATGGAAAATCTTTTATTTCAATGTTTATGGGTATAGGGTGTAATGTGCCTGGTATTATGGCTGCAAGAGTTCTTGAAAGTGAGGATGATAGAAAAATTACGGCTTTAATAAATCCTTTTATGAGCTGTTCGGCAAGATTGCCAATTTATATACTACTTTGTGGCATCTTTTTTCCTGAAAATGGAGGAACAATTATATTTTTAGTTTATATTACTGGAATTTTAGTAAGTATAATAACAGCTAAGTTTCTCAAAACTTTTTTCTTTAAAAAGGAATCTTTGCCTTTTGTTATGGAGTTACCACCTTATAGATTACCAACTTTGAAAAGTATTGGTATTCATATGTGGGAGAGAGCTTCCCAATTTTTAAAAAAGATGGGAGGAGTGATTTTGTTTGGTTCTATAATTATATGGGCACTTGGTTATTATCCTTTATCATCACACAAAGAGTCTGATAGAACAAAACAACTTGAAAATAGTTATATAGGCAAACTAGGTAAATTAAGTGAACCAATTTTCAGACCTCTTGGGTTTAAGTGGAAAGAAACTGTGGCATTAATTACCGGAGTTGTAGGTAAGGAAATAGTAGTTAGCACACTGTCTGTTCTCTATAACGCAAAAGAGGATGATAATGAAACTTTGAAGATAAAAATGAAAGAAGCTGGTATTGATAAGTCGATAGCTCTTGCTTTTATGATATTTGTGCTCCTTTATGTTCCCTGTATCGCTACAATTGCTGCGATTTTTAAAGAGACAAATTCAGTCAAATGGACTCTATTTTCTTTGTTTTATGGCATCTTTGTAGCTTATATTTTTGCTTTTTTGTTTAAAAATATAGGGTTTTGGTTAATAAAATTAGGTTAGGGGAAATTGGCTATGCAAATAGAAAATTTACTGGCATATGTTATAATCGTTATTACTGTTATTATTTCGATATTTTATTTTGTGAAAAGTATAATTGGAATTTTTAACAAAAAATCAGAGTGTTCATCTTGTAGTTCAGAAAAAGTTTGCAAAAAAGAAATTAAGAAGCCTTAATTATAGTCAATACAATTTCTCTCTTTTCTCTTGGGCCATCAAACTCACAGAAAAATATGTTTTGCCATCTTGAGAGTCCCATTCTACCGTTGATTATTGGAATGGTAACATCAGGACCTAAGATGCCAGACTTGAGATGAGCATCTCCATTTCCATCCTCTAAATCATGTTGCCACACTCCGGCAGGGATTAGTTTCTTGAGCAAATTGAGTAAGTCGTACTGAACACTCTCATCCCAGTTTTCCTGAATTATAATAGCACAGGTAGCTCCTCTACCGTAGACGTTAATAATCCCTGTTTGAACCCCAGAAGAAGATACAAACTCTTTTACCTCTTCAGTAATGTCATATAGGGCTTCTCTTTTTAAGGTTTTAATATACAAGATTTTTTGCATTTTCCCTCTGGAT
>JAOACQ010000053.1 GCA_026417755.1 Brevinematales bacterium
TTTGCCTCATTTAAGTCGAGAATGAAAAAGTCATTATCCAATGTTGCTACTTTATATTTAAAGATTCCTTTTACCTTAAGCTTTATTGCATTTAACCCACCTTCACTTGTTTTTGTAGCAAGAAGTAGTTCATCGCCTGTCTTTATCTTGAGCTTTTTTGCAAGGTTAACGCCGAGATATAGTCCGTCTTTTTCGAGGTTGCCTTCTATCAGTTTTTCTTCTGGTTTAAGAATGCTTTCTTTCAGGTCAATTGCAAGACCAATTGCAAATTTTGACGTCTCCTTGTACCCAAGGATAAGTCCGAATTTTATCCTTTCTTCTATATGTTTAACCCCTTTGATTTTTCTTATGTTGTTAAAAATGTTTTCTTGATTTTCCACCAGTTCATCCACAGGTAAAAATCTTTCTCTCTTTATAAATTCAACTTTCGTAATTCTTAAATCACCTGTCTGGTATTTTTTGTAGTTGTCAATCATCATATTTAACATTCCATCTATCCAGCCCATTGCTACTGCCACTACAATGCTTGCTACAAGTATTGCAAGTATGGTTAAAATACTTCTCTTTCTATTTCTGAATACGTTTCTTAACGCAAACTTGAAAAGCATACTGCCTCCTGTCAACTTGTACTTTTTCTTGCCAGCTCAAATATTTTTTTTGCAAATTCATAAAATGAAAAGGCATCTTTTTGAGAAGGTTTGCCATAAGGTAATAAACCAAAATCAGCAGGGTACCTTGAGTCCAGATAAAGTTCATCTAATTTAATGATTAGTTCTTGATAATCTTGCAAATCAAATTCCAAGTATTTTTCACAAAGGCCAAATAGTCTTATGAGAGAGTGAATTTTTGGGACTTCTTGTTTATTATATATCAAGATTGCCTTTAGTGATTTTTCGATTGCCTGTTCTGAATGAAAAGCAACTATATGTGTTAAGTTTTTGTCTTCTAATATTTTTTCAATAGTTTTAAGATCATCAGTTGCTGCTTTTAACCATTCTTCATATATATTTTGATTCATACAAAACCTTTCCATGTTCAAAAATTTCTTTAGCAAATGGATTTTCAGACTTTAAAAAATTTTCATACATTTTTTTTGTATGAACAATTATATCGATTGGAAATTCTTTCATTATGTCATAGATAGCGGAGACATATTTAATTTTTATTTTCATTTTTTCGTCGAAACTTTGTGGTAAGAAATCATCATTTGTTACAACATACAGATCGATATCACTGAATTTGGATGTGTTTTTTCTTGCATAGCTTCCAAATAATATTATTTTGTAAGGATTAAGAGATAAGAGTCTTTTTACAATTTCCTTTTCGATATTTTTTATCGATTTCATATATAACCTCACGGATTAATATTAAATCAGAAATCTTGAAAAATCAAATTAAATACTTCTTAAGGCTTCAGCAGGCTGCATTAAAGTTGTTTTCTTTGCCGGGTAGTAGCTTGCAAGAGTGCTTGTCAGAACACTTATCAAAAAAGCATACACAAATGTAGAAACATCCCATTTTGACTTTACAATTCCGACAAGCCTGAGTGAAGCCATAATATTTTCGTTCTCCTTGCCTATCAAGGCAGTATAATCAATACCATACCTTACGAAATACCAGTTGACAAGTGCTCCAATGATTATGCCCAGAAGCCCACCAATAATGCCAATAATAAGTCCTTCAAGTACGAATATTGTCTTTACCTCTTCATCTGTCATTCCGAGAGCCTTCAATGTCCCTATTTCCTTCATTTTTTCGTAGACAGACATAAGCATAGTGTTTATTATACCAACTATGGCGATAACAAGGATAAAAAAGACAAAAATATAGGTGGTAATTTCATCCTGTTTTGATGCCGCTTCAATCCCACTCACAAGCTCTCTCCAGCTTTCTATTTTGAATCCTTTAAGGTTCTTTTTTAAGTCTTCAATAAATTTTTTATCCCGTTTATAATTTTCCGTGATTATCGAGATTTCTGTTACGCTTTCTGTAGCGAGATAGCTCTTTGCATCATCGAGAGAGATGAAAACACTTGAAGAATTGACCACAGGGTCTGCTGTAAATAATATGCCGCTTATGTAAACTTCTACCGAATCAATTGTGCCATATTTATTTCTGAAGGTAAGGTAGATTGAATCTCCTACATCGACACCCATATCCTTTGCAAGATTATCACCAATAAGTGCCTCGCCGGTTACAAATGAACCTTTTATTATATAATTTGTGAGAGTAAATACTTTTGAATCACTTTCATAATCCACACCCACGACAACTACCGGAAGAGAATCCTTGCCATTGTCGGCTTCGGCAAGGAATTGTATCCTTTCGGTATAAGCCTTTATGTAGCTTTTCTTGGAGAGTATTTCTTTAACTTCTTTTGGGTTATTTATAAAATTTTCGATATTATAGGGGTCTTCTTTGTCAAAATTTTCACTTCTTATCTTTATGTGACCTGTATCAAATTGAATGAAGTTGTTGATTGATTGAGTCTTGTAGCCTTTTATAATTCCATCCATAAAAATGTAGAAGATAATACCCACCGAAAGTATCAGAAATGTAAAAAATGTTCTCCTCTTTGAACGGACGAGATTTTTAATAGCTATGGAAAGTAAATAATACATATCTACCCCCTCTTTTGCTCATCTTCAACAATTCTTCCATCGTGCATTTTAACAAGCCTTTTTGCGTATTTCATAACCATTGTATCGTGTGTGGAAAATATGAAGGTTACACCTTCTTTTTCATTCATTTCTCTCATCAGGTTAATAATTGCCTCACCGTTTGCAGAGTCAAGATTTGCCGTTGGCTCGTCAGCTAATATCACTTTTGGACTTTTTACAAGCGCCCTTGCTATCGAAACTCGCTGTTGCTGGCCGCCGGAGAGTTCAAGAGGTTTGCGGTTTGCGAGGCCTGATAGCCCCACCTTATCGAGCACACTGTAAACCATATCTTTAATCTTTGCATCAGAATGTTTTCTGAGTAGTTTGAGTGGCAACTCAACATTCTCGTAAACAGTGAGCACGGGAATAAGATTATAAGTCTGAAAGATAAAGCCATAATACTCCCTGCGGAGATATGCCAGTTCTTTTGATGATTTACCGCTAATTGGATCACCCTCCAGGTAGATTTCCCCACTACCGGAATTGTCAAGACAACCTATGATACTGAGAAGTGTTGTCTTACGC
>JAOACQ010000065.1 GCA_026417755.1 Brevinematales bacterium
GATTTTGAAAATTTAACCTTTGAAAAATTTGAGGATTTATCAACGCTTGATAAATTGAAAAATGCAGTTTTGTTTCTTATTGATGCAAATTCTTTTTCAAATGAAGAATTACTAGTGATAAAAAACTTTTTTGAAAAAAAGAAAGAACCTATCCTTTTAATTACAGAGAACATTAAAGAACATATAAAATTATTTGAAAAAACTAATTTATACAATATTTTAAACAGATGTAATCTTGATGAAATAGAAGAGATTATAAAATTAACAATAAAAAATATAAAACAACATGAAGTCCTTTTAAGATTTTCAAAAAAACTGAAGAATCTTGAAGAAAATGTGATTTTTTCAAGTATTTCTGAACACATAATGCTTCAGGATGTAAACAACAGGATAATATGGGCTAATAAATTCGCGGCTGATACTCTTGGGCTTGAACTAAAAGATATGATTGGAAGATATTGTTATGAGCTCTGGCATAATAAAAGTACCCCCTGTGAGATTTGTCCTGTGAGAGAGGCAATAGAGAGAAAGGGTTTTTATGAAGATATAGCTTATTCAGAGACAAGTAAAAAATGGTATCATCGAAAATCTTATCCCGTTTTTGATAGCAGAGGAAATATTCTTGGGGCTATAGAAATTGCACAGAACATTACTGAAAAAAAGAAACTAGAAGATGAATTAAAAGAGAAAGAAGAGATTTTGAAACTTATTTTTGAAAATTCTCAGGACATAATATATAGTTATAGACTAAAAGAGCCAATGGGATTTGAATATGTCAGCCCCTCAGTTGAAAAGATACTTGGATATACGCCTAAAGAACACTACTCTGATCCACTTTTAGGAAATAAACTTGTTCATCCTGATGATTTAAATATTCTTAATTCTTACATTCAAAGTGGAGGAATATATAACGAACCAGTTGTTTTAAGATTTAAGAAGAAGAATGGAGATATAGTATGGATTGAACAGGTTAATAAAACAGTTATGAATGAAAAGGGGGAACCTATAAAACTTATAGGTATTGGAAGAGATATAACAGCGAGGAAAATTTACGAAAAAGAGTTAATTATAAAAGAAAGATTTTTAAGTAACCTTTTATCTAATCTGCCGGGCATTGTGTATATTTGCAAGAATGATGAACATTGGACGATGAAATATTTGAGTGGCGAGATAGAAAATGTTTTGGGTTATTTGCCCGAAGAAATACTTTATAACAAGAAGATTTCATACGCAGAAATAATTCATCCAGATGATAGAAAATATGTTTCAGAAACTGTAGCTGAAGGCATATCAAAAGGGGAAAATTTTGAAATAGAATATAGGATCATAACAAAAAATAAAGAAGAGAAATGGGTTTTTGAGAGAGGTAAAGGTGTATTTGAAAATGAAAAGTTGCTTCATATTCAAGGATATATTTATGAAATAACTGCATACAAAAATTTAATTAAGGAAAAAGAATTTTACCTTAAAGAATTACAGCACAGAATAAAAAATTCTCTTAATCTTGTTATTTCTTTAATAAATCTTGAATTATCAAGAGAAGAAGAAATTTCAAGAGAGTCTCTTGAAAAGTTGAGAAATAGAATTTATTCAATATCTGCAATTTATGATTTACTTTATCAACATAGTGGTTTGAATGATATTGAGGTTGATGAGTATCTTAATAAGATTATAGAAAACATAAAAAAATCTTTTTATGATAAAAAGAATGTTAATATTTATTTTCATCGGGAAAAGATAAAACTACCTTTGAAAAAAGCTACATCTATAGGTATTATATTGAACGAAATAATTATTAATTCCCTTAAATATTCTTTTAAAAATAAAGGAAATATAGATATCTTTCTGAAAATATATGATAATAGTTTTAAACTGATTATAAAAGATGATGGCAGACCATTTCCGGATGATTTTTTAAGTGAAAAATTCAAAAGTGGTTTTGGACTTAAAATGATAAAAATGCTTATAGAAGAAATGTCAGGAAAGATAATAATTAAAAATGAAAAAGAAAAGATAATAGAAATAGAAATACCTTTGTAGTGTTTTTTAAAACCTATTAATTTGATTTAAAAATAAGCCGGGAATTTTTAAGGATAGAAAGCTAATTCTTTTCTCTATAAATGAAGTAGTCAAAATCAGCATATTTTCTCTGCCCGCTCAAGTCCTGACAGCAAAGCCCAACAAAAGCCCCTGTAAATCCCCAGCCAGGATCTGGATATTGAGTTACAAATTCATCTGAGAGGGTGCTTGCATCAAGTATAGGGCCGATTTTGTGCCAGTTGTTTTCTTCAACTGCATAATAAAATTGCATCTTTTCGTATTCTACTTCAACTTTAAGGTATATCCTCTTTGCCCCTTTTACAGAAATAGGTTCTCCTGGATAAGAGAATTTCCAGTTTTGAGCAGAGAGTAGTAAAAGACTTTTGCCTTTTTCTTCCTCAAATGAAATGTAAAGATAGTAGAAATTTGAGGTATTATAATAGCAAACAAGCCCAGCCATTTGCTGGAAATTTTCGGGTTCAAATTCAACACAGGTTTCAGCTATATAACAAAAACTTTGTTGCCTTCTTGCTATAAGACTTTGCCTATGTTTTGAGCTTAAAGATTCTCTACCATAGAGTCTTAAGTAGGATTTTCTCTCTTTTAGTGTACACCAGTCTTCGGTAATAGGAACTCTTAAACTTTGGAAGTTGATATCTAGCTTTTCTTCATCAAAATCTATCTTTTCTGGTGTTTTTGGGAAAATGACTTCTGGTAAATTAGGAGCTTTAACTTTTAATTCTGGTCTATTTGTTCCATTTTCGAGATATGGCCAGCCATCTTTCCATATAATTTTTTGTATTGCTGTTTCTCTCCCAAGTGGGCATCGTTTGTTTGAAAGTGGCCTTGCACAGAGATGGGCTATATACCATTCACCGTCCTGGGTTTCAAGAAGAGAGCCGTGCCCAGCTTTTTGGAGAGGTAAACTATCATCTCCTTTTGAAGTAACTATAGGATTATGAGGATGTATTTCATAGGGGCCTGTTATATTTTTACTTCTAGCTACAGTTACAGCATGTTCATAACTTGTTCCACCTTCTGCAACAACAAGATAATAATAACCATCTTTCTTGTAGAGATGGGGTCCCTCTGTTATTCCAAGAGAGCTACCCTTGAATATGTTATAAATCGGGCCTATTAGTTTTTTGTTTACAGGATCATATTCCTGCAAGAGAATTCCTGCAAAGAAAGTACCTCTATTTCTATGATCCCATACCATATTGACAAGCCATTTTCTACCATCAGTATCATGGAATAGAGATGGGTCAAAGCCACTCGAGTTTAAATATATAGGGTCTGACCATTCTCCCTCTATATTATTTGTGGTTACAAGATAGTTATGAGTATCTTTAAAAATACCATCATAGCTTTTTACATCAGTATATATTAAGTAAAAAGTTCCATCAGAATATGATAAACATGGAGCCCAAATTCCTCCTGAATCAGGATCACCAGTCATATCAAGTTGAGAAAGCCTTTTTAAAGGTCTAGTAAGTAGATGCCAGTGAATGAGATCCTTTGAATGATGGATCTGAACTCCCGGAAACCATTCAAATGTTGAAGTAGCAATATAAAAATCATCGCCAACTCTGAGTATAGAAGGGTCGGGATTAAACCCTTTTAAAACTGGATTTTCAATATATTTCATATAATTTACTCAAAAAATTTCTGGTGAAGTAACCTTACTGCGTCATCAGCTTTATCTTTTTTGATAACCACGGAAATCTTAATTTCTGAAGTAGAGATCATTTCAATGTTAATATTGTTTTCTGCAAAAACTTCAAAAACCTTTGCAGCAACTCCAGAGTGAGCTTTCATTCCTATACCTACTACAGAAACGATAGCTATATCTTGATCATAACTTACATTGTCTGCACCGAGTTCTTTTTGAACCTCTTCCATTACCCTTTTTGTATCATCAACATCGGTATTAAGAACAGTAAAGGATATCTGGCTTTTTGAATCTTTACCTACCGACTGAACTATCATATTCACATTTACATTTTTTTCAGCAAGTTTCTTAAATATCATTGAAGCAATACCAGGTCTATCTGGTATTCCAGCTATATTTACTCTTGTTTCATCGGCTTTTTTTGAAATTCCGGTTATAACTAAATCTTCCATATTATTATACTCCTTTACAATTAAAGTTCCCTCATTTTCAACAAATGTTGAAACTACTCTTAAAGGGACATTATATTTCATTGCAAAAATTACAGATCTATCATGAAGAACCTTTGCACCCATTGAGGCAAGCTCAAGCATTTCATCATGCGTTATATAGTCAAGTTTTTTTGCATTTTTGACTATTCTTGGGGCTGCAGTATATACTCCATCTACATCAGTGTAAATATCACATCTATCAGCTTTGAGTGCCGCTGCTAAGGCAACAGCAGTGGTATCAGATCCACCTCTACCAAATGTGGTAATATTTCCTTCTTCATCAACTCCCTGAAAACCAGCCACAACAACTATTTTCCCTTGCTTTAAAGATTCAAATATTTTTTCGGTGTTTATTCCGAGAATCTTAGCCTTGGTATAATCCGATGTTGTTTTTATTCCAATCTGAAGGGCATTATAGGAAATTGCATCCTCACCAAAGTAATGTATTGCCATAGAAAGCAACGCTATTGTGACCTGTTCTCCCGTTGAGACAAGCATATCCATTTCTCTTTTTGAGGGGTTGGGATTGGTTTGTTTACCAAGATTAATTAAATAATCTGTCGTTCCACTCATTGCAGAAACTACAACAACAACATCGTTGCCTGCCTTTTTTGTCGCTATAACCTTTTTTGCAACATTCTTAATCCTCTCCACATCACCTACAGATGTTCCACCAAACTTTTGAACAATTAATGCCACCTTTTTCTCCTGTTTAGATAATATTTTATTATAAAATAATTTTTAAAATTTTTAAAATTTTTAACCAAAAAACTATTGATTTTTTATCTTGATTTATTATAATAAAATAAAGGTATAATTATGAAGCAAATTTTTATTTTTTTATTATTCTTATTTGTTTATAGCTGTCAGGGTAGTCAAGGTAATACACCTACAAATGGAATTGTTTCGACAAATTATCAGAATATGATAACTATAATTGAACAGGAGGATAAAGGGGAGTCAAAGACTATTTATATAGATGGTAATATTAATTCAATATATTCTATCTCTTCAGTAAATATTTTTTGTTATACAAAAAGCGGTAAATTTTTAGAGAAGAAAGAAGGAACTTATAATGCTGAAAATTTTGCTTTTAATCTCAATCTGAAAAAAGGTAGTTATCTTATCACTATTGAAGCCACCGATGTTTATGGAAATAAGTATATTCAAAAGAATGTCCTTTTAACAGTGAAGTAAAATTTCTTTTCTTTTGTTTAAGTCAAAATCTTTTATGTTATTATGAAAATTTTTATAGTTTCTTGAATCACATGGAGTTTTTTCTAGGTCTGTAATTTCAGGAGATATGTAGCTAGAAGAGAGACCCCCACACCCCACTGCGTGGGGTGTGGCTCGCTATCGCTATGCCGTCTCTGCCTGTAGGGTAGCCGCCCTGAAGCTCTCTTTTATGTGCGGGAGTAACAATCGGGCAAAACTTGACATCCTGTCTGCGGTAGTAAAATCACTCGCTTAAAAAATCACAGCCCATTTCAAAAGTAAAGAATTTTAAGAAAAAATCAATGGGTGCCCACTGTGATTTTTTAAGCTCGTTAAATAGTATAGCCAACATTTGCCCTTCATCGGCAATCATCGTGATTG
>JAOACQ010000080.1 GCA_026417755.1 Brevinematales bacterium
GGATATTGGTCCCGGAGTCTATGATATTCACTCCCCAAGAATACCAAAAGAAGAAGAGTTAAAGCACATCATAAAAGAAATGCTTAAATACATACCAAAAGAAAATCTCTGGATAAACCCAGACTGTGGCCTTAAAACCAGAAGACCTGAAGAAGTCTGGCCATCACTTAAAAATATGGTAGAAGCAGCAAAAAGTTTGAGATGATTTTTATTCTTCTATCTGTAACTTCGGACATCCTTTGATGTCCGAAGTTTACATGTAAGATATTTTTTTAAGCTGATTGAAAATCTTTTCAAACTCTTCTGCGGAAAAGTAATGTATCTCTATTTTCCCTTTTTTATGGTTGCCTTTTATTTCCACCTTTGCCCCAACGCTTCGTATTAATTCGTCTTCAAAACTTTTAAAAATGTAGTTTGTTGTTTTTTCAGATGTTTCACGTGAAACATTTTCGTTTTTTGTTAAAAAATCTTTTACTGCTTTTTCTGTCTCTCTTACAGAAAGATTGTGTTGAATTATATAATCTGTAAAAGCTATCATTTTGTCAATATCTTCAAGGCTCAATATAACCCTTGCATGTCCTTCGGAAATTTCTTTATTTACTATTTTTTCTCGAACATATTCTGGAAGTTTTAAGAGTCTCAAAGTGTTTGTTATTGTTGCTCTGTTTTTACCTATTTTTTGGGCCAATTCATCCTGGGTAATAGAAAGTCTTTCGAGGATTTCTTTATAAGCCAATGCTTCTTCTATAGGGTTTAGGTTTTCTCTTTGGATGTTTTCTATCAATGCAATTTCGAGCCTTTCAGCTTCAGTACAATCTCTGATTATCACTGGGATTTCGGTTAAACCGGCAATTTTTGCGGCTCTCCATCGCCTTTCACCAGCTATTAATTCGTAAGTTCCATCACCAAGCTCGCTCACTATTACGGGTTGAATTATTCCATTTGCTTTTATGGAGTCAGCAAGTTCTTTTAAAGATTCTTCATCAAAATTTTTTCTCGGTTGATATCTATTTGGCATTATCTTATCAATAGGAATAGAAAAAGTTCTTTTATTTTCTATCTCTTCTGCAATATTTTCATCCATTAAAGCTAGCATACCCTTTCCTAATGCCTGTTTCATTTTAAACCTCCATTTTTCTCCAGGAATTCTTTCCCAAATTTTTCATATGCTTCTGCTCCTGGACTCTTAGAATCATAGTCGAAAATATCAACTCCGTGGCTTGGAGCTTCTGAAAGTCTCACATTTCTTGGGATATAAGTTTCATATAACTTTTCTTTAAAGTAAGATTTTACCTCTTCTACAACTTGCTTGGAGAGATTTGTCCTTGTATCATACATTGTTATTAACACACCTTCTATAGTTAATTCTTTATTTGGGGAGCTTTTTATCAGTTTTATGGCCTTTAATAACTGGGCAAGTCCTTCCATAGCATAAAATTCTGCCTGCATTGGTATTAAAACAGAATCCGCTGCCACAAGTCCATTAATTGTAAAAAGACCGAGAGAGGGTGGAGTGTCAATTATTATAAAGTCAAATTGATTCTTTATTATAGATACAGCATCCTTTAAGATAAATTCCTTTCTTGGAAAATTAAGCAATTCTGCCTGAGCACCAGCTAGATCAAGATTTGATGGAACAAGATAAAAATTTTCATACTTTGTTTTAATTATTACATCTTGTATGTTTTTTTTGCCTATCAGGACTTCATATATACTTGATTCTGTCCTGGCTTTTAAATCTACTCCAAGACCACTACAGGAGTTTCCTTGTGGATCAATGTCTATAAGTAAGGTTTTTTTGTTATTTCTTGCAAGAAAACCACAAAGATTTACAGCGGTAGTTGTTTTCCCCACTCCACCTTTTTGATTGGCGATAACGACAGTTTTTCCCATTAAACTCCTCCGTTTTAATTATTGTTTTATTATAAAATAAAAATAGATTAAGAGCAAAAATTAGAGTTGTTTTTTGAAAAAAAATCAATATCTCACATTAAACTCGAGGCTATAATATAGGTTATCAAAATCAATCATTTCAAGTCCTGTAAGGTCTTTTCTTAAATATCTCACGTTAAAAATCAAATTTACATTTTGATACAAATTTCTCTGATAGGAAAACATCAGTAGCAATGATTCATTCATAAGGTTATCAATATATGAAAGATAGAGACTATCTATAAGGGTCGGAGTAAAAACAAGCTGATACAACAGATAATGTTTTGAAACAAATGGATATATTGGTGAATTTATAATTTCATAAATACTTAAATCATTGGTTTCAAAGGAATGATAGTAATATTCCATACGAACAATGAATTTGTCAAGGAATGAATAATCCATTCCAATCATTGTATTCCAGAAATTGTTGGTTTCACTTTTGTAGTGATAAACAAATTCCCCATATAGCCCTAAAATTAAATCCCCCTTGAATGAAAACCCACCCGAAATATAATCATATTTTCCACGGTAAAAACTCGCAAATGAAATATCCCAGCCAGACAGATTAAAACCCAATCTCCCTGCTATATCAGAATTTGTAAAATCAGAGGTTGGTAAAGTTAATGCTTCAAGATAAGCAAGATCAGATAGCTGAAATCTTATTCTTATACCGTCCACACCAAGTCTTGTGAAGTTTACATCAGTAAAATCAATGGTCGAAAATGGATTTAATGGAGAGAAAACAAGCCCTTCACCAAACTTTATAAGCTGTCTCCCAATGTAAAAGTCAAAAAGCTCGGCTTTTAAGACAAGATATAGCTTTCTTATGTCCATTGTGAGTAGAGCTTCTTTGCCAATTAAAATTCCATTCGATTGCATTGCATAAATTCCTGTATATAGTCCATAAAGAATGTTAAAGTCCACACTACCATCGAGTTTTGCAAGTCCGGTATCATTATTGACAAAGTTCAGTCTTAAGGTTGACTTTCCGGCATATGATGTATTGCTTATTGCTTCATTTGATATAATGTGGAGAATACCGGTACCCGATTGAAAATAGCCGGAAAAGGAAAGACCGGGTTCGTCACAAAAGGAAAAATTTTTGGCAAGAATTAAAAAGCAAATAAATAATAAGATTTTTTTCATTTTTTTCTCCTAATCTTACTAATACTCCCAGTATGGTGGTACATCATCAAGTGGTAAAACAATTATTCTTTCATTAAGTCTATAAGTTTGTGTTCCGGGATAAATCACCCAAAGTTTTTCAAGATTTAAATCCTTGAAAGCTGTTTCCATTGATTTTGTTAATTTTGGAGCGTCAGAAAATTTAAATTCACAACCCCACTTTTTACCATTATGTATCCATAAAAGATCAAGTTCTGCACCACTATGTACGCTGTAAAAAAATAATTCTTCGTCTGTTTTTCCAATCGATTTTGCTACAATTTCGAGAGCAAAGCCTTCCCATGAAGCTCCAATTTTTGGGTGTGAGTATAGAGCTTCTCTATCTTCTATTGAGAGAAGAGAATGGAGTATCCCGCTATCTTTGATGTATATCTTGGGTCTTTTTACGAGTCTTTTTCCTATATTTTCATACCATGGCATTAGAATTCTTAAAACAAATGTTCCTTCAAGAATTTCAAGATAATGTCTTACAGTGGTGTCAGAAACCCCAAAAGAACGGGCAATTTCAGAAAAATTAACAATATTGGCATGATAAAAGGCTATCATCATCCAGAATCTATACAGAGTAAAAGAAGGAATTCTTATTCCGAGTTGAGGAATATCTCTTTCAAGAAAGGTTCTTATGTAATCTTTTCTCCAATTGTTGCTTTCTTTATCATTTTCAGCAAGCAATGAAGGTGGCAGCCCACCTCTGAAATGAAAATTTTTATACTGTGTCTCTGAAAGATCCTCTTTTCTGAATCCACTAAGAATATAATATGAAATTCTACCTGCCAAACTTTCAGAACTGAACTTTATCAAGTCTTTTGAAGCACTGCCGAGAATTAAAAAACGCTTTTCTGGATTTTTATCACAAAAATATCGCAGAACTGGAAATAGATCAGGCTTTCGTTGTATTTCATCAATAACAATAAGTCCATTTATATTTGAAAATTGTAATACCGGATTTTCAAGAGCAATTAAATCTACAGGATTTTCAAGGTCAAATATTTTAGCCGGATTTAACATTTTTGCTATGGTCGTTTTCCCAGATTGTCGGGGACCTATTATTGCTGTTATAGGTGTATTTTTAATTCTTGTCTTAATTTCTTTTATGTCATATTTTCTATCTATTAGCATAGATTATCCTTGAAATTTCTTCGATAGAGTTTGAAATTTCATATATATTATATAATCATTTTTATTTTTTGTAAATACAATTTTAATTTTTTCTATCAATAAACCGATCGATTTTTTTAAGATTGCTTCGCCTTTTGGGAAGTCTCGCAATGCCTAGCTTTTCTGTAATTGCGAATATCCCAAAGTCTGATATTAGTAAAAGAATTAAAATAGTTCAAAAAGAAACAAACCTATCTCTCAAGATGTCTTCTTGTAAAATAGCTTTTCGGAATCTCTACATCAAAATTTGCTTCTTCTATTACAAGAATTGTTTTTGTATCAGTTTTAAGTTTGTCAGACACAACGCTTCTCGTTGGATAGGCTCTTGACTTATAAAATTTTATATCACTTGACTCAAAGACCTTGAGTAGTTTATCGCTAATTGCATATCTTTCCTCTTTCAGGGGGACAAAGTATTCCTTGTCAACCCACATCTTTCGCTTGAAGTAGTTTACTTCTTTAACTTTTGCGGTTAGAACTATTACATAGCATTCTCTATCGTTATATTTTTCTTCACCTGCAAGCTCAATGTTGTATTTTTCATAAATCTCGTCTGATTCAAGTGCGTCTTCATAAGATATATCACTGCCCATCATTCCTTGCTTGAGTAAGTGGCCTGAAATAAGAAATGTATTGTTTTCCTCTGCATCGTACACCCACATTTGTTTGGCAATTTTAAGATAGCGAGTGTGTTTGTCTTCCTTATTCAAAAATTCTACATAAGAATTTTTGCTACCTTCAGTCCATGATTTAAGCCTTTTTACTCTCACTGGTTGATTGGGAAGGTGGATTTCCATTCTCATTGTCATTATTGCTGTCTTAAAGTTTAAATTGCTATCAACCTTTCGCAAGATCTCTTCACCTGTAATGCTAAATAAACTTGTACTAAAAAAGAATAATATTAAGAAAGAGAAATATTTTATATTCATATGACTTCCTCCTCTTATAATTGAATTTTTTAGATTGCTTCATAGCTATCTCACTGTGATGAAGCTCTACGCAGTAATTTATATTGAATAAAAGCAATCTTACACACTCCTTATCGCATCCACAGCTTTCATCTTTGCAGCATGTCTTGATGGTATTACAGATACTATTGCTGAAACAAATATTCCCAAAATCATTGATCCAACTATACTTCCTATGGTTATAGACCATTTTATGACATTATCGACAGGAAAATTCAAATTTCCCATTGAAGATGTAAAATCAATTCCATAGATTGATAGTGGGATATTGATTATAGTTCCTAAAATTACCCCAGCAATACTGCCAATTCCTCCAAGTATTATTCCTTCTGTAGTAAAGAGAAAGAGTATTTCTCTCTTTTTCATTCCCATTGATTTAAGTATTCCAATCTCTCTTTTTCTCTCAAGAATAATCATCATCATAATGTTTGTAATAATGAACGCCCCAAGAAAAGCAATCGTAAAGTAAAGAAAATTATAAATCTTTAATGCCTGATCCATCATAGCGAGAAAGCCACTAGATTCTCTCCAGTTTGCGGAAATGAGATAATTAAATTCTTCTTTGTTTTTGAGTAAGGAGTTGATTTTTTTGCTTAAAGGTATTGCTTCTTCGTGATTTTTAAGCATTATAAGTATTTCGCCTGCCCCACCATCTGTTTTAAGTATTTTCTTTGCATCTTCAATATTTATCATAAACAGATTTTCATCAAGCATATTAAGTCCAGTTTTAAAAATCCCAACCACATAAAACCTTGGAATATGAATACCCAGATCAGCCCCTTGAAGCATCAGAGAAAAATTATCACCAACTTTGAGATTAAGAATTTCAGCGAGTTTCTTGCCTATTATAACCTCTCTGTATTTTTTCCCATCTTTTTCAACTACATTTCCCGTAAGGTAATTCCCCTCTACTATTGATTTATCAAGCATCAGGAGTGCCTTTTCATTTTCGATGTCCCCACCTATACCAATGGCGGACTTGTTGTTTCCAGAATACTGAAGAAGAACTGGAAATCTCATTCTTTGAGTAATCAGTTGAATTTTTCCTGCAATCTTTTTATCAGATTTTAAAAAATTGATTGCCTCTTCAGGATTGTAGACTAGATGTTGTACCGGCATATATTGAATATTTTTGAAATATTCTTCTGACATAATTCTTATGTGCCCGGTTTCATTTTTGGTAGAATTCTTTATCATATTTTCGATAAGCCCATCTACAAGTCCCTGTAATACTACAACGAGCATTAATGCGAGTCCAACAGAGATTATGGCAAGCAATGAACGACGTTTGTTTCTTTTAATGTTTCTGAAAGCCATTTTCAATAATGTTGACATAATGTCCTCCTGCCTCATCCCCTATCCCCTTCTCCATTCTTACGAATGAAGAAGGGGTATAAAAAGGGGGATTTAAATTTCTGTTAAATATTTTTCAATTTCATTCCACTTGTTAAATATTTCTTCATTTTTAAATCTTATTACTTTATATCCCATTTCTGCTAAAATTTCATCTCTCATTTTGTCGTATTCTTTTCTTTTTTCATGAATTTTTCCATCTATTTCTATCACTAGTTTCTTTTCTGCACAATAGAAATCAGCATAGAAAAAATTAAATTTTTTATTTTGTTTAAATTTTATTGGTTTTTGTCTCACAAATTTTAATCCCAATTTTCTATTCCTCACTTTTTCCCAGAAAAAATTTTCTGCCTCGGTTTGATTTTTTCTT
>JAOACQ010000081.1 GCA_026417755.1 Brevinematales bacterium
ACAGGGTCTCTCATATTTATATTTCCTGAAGCCATATCTATCTTTGCTCTCAAAGTTTTTGACCCATCTGGAAATTCACCCGCCCTCATTTTCTCAAAAAGAACCAAATTTTCTTCAACACTTCTATTTCTATAAGGGCTCTCTTTGCCCGGTTCTTTAAGTGTTCCTCTATATTCCCTTATTTCATCTGGTGAAAGATCACACACATAGGCAAGCCCCATTTTTATAAGCCTAACGGCACATTCATAAAATTGTTCATAGTAATCTGAGGCATATTTAACCTCTCCATTCCACTCAAATCCAAGCCATTTTATATCTTCTTTGATAGATTCAACATATTCCATATCTTCTTTAGAAGGGTTGGTATCATCCATCCTGAGGTTACATTTTCCACCAAACTTCTCAGCTATACCAAAATCAACACATATAGCCTTGGCATGACCTATGTGAAGGTAGCCATTTGGTTCAGGTGGAAATCTAGTCAAAACTTTATCATACACCTTATTTTTTAAATCTTCCTCTACAAGTTCTTCAATAAAATTTTTCTCAATAATATTCTCCATAAATACATCCCACTAATTAACACTATTAATATTTTATATTAAAATTTATCTTTTATCAAAAATATGGTCTATTTTCTTGAAGATAAAGAAAAATTTTTATCAACATTTCTCTACTCTAGCTCCGAGTCATATTGTAAGCATTAATAATTTAAAAATATTTTCAACTAAATAGAAAGACAAAAAATTAAATTATAAAAATACTTCTTTTTTTGATAGGGAAAAAGCTACTCTTCTCAAATAATAGCAAAACTTTTGGATTGGTACACCTAAAAAATAATTTTTTATATCAACTTGTTCAGAAAATAAAAAAACCCTCCCCGGGGGTAGAGGAGGGTATGGAAGAATATATATTTAAGGGGGCTTTATGTCTATATCTCGCAAAAAGTATGCCAGCTTTTTATCAAAAAAAGATAATATTATAATTTATAATAAAATAATTTTTTGGAGAAATTTTTAAAACAAAACTAATTGCACATTTTTGCACTTATTAAGTGCAATATGCATATAGTTATTTTTATTTTTGTTTTTTTAAAATATGTCGATATAAAAAGTATGTATTTATTAATTTTTTTACTATTTTTCTCAGTATCTTTTGGAGAAACACTTTACCTTAAAGAGACCATATATCTTACCAATTCTAAAACAATTTTGTCAAATATTTTTAAAAACAATCTAAGTTTAACAAATGAAATAATGTTATCAAGTCGTTTTTATAATTCTACAGAAATTCTTCGATTTATTAATTCAGAGGATGTTGTTATTGCGGGTAAAGGAATAAATATAAAGATTGTAAAACCATATTCTGTCAAGAAAATAAAAGATTTTATTGAAAATTATGGTTATGAAATCTTAGACATAAAATTTCCAGAAGGGATAGATAACATTTATATAATCAATAATATTACAAACATTCTTCAAGAGGATAATTTAATTTCTGAAATTGAATTGTGCTATTTTAAAAGTGAATGTGGAATATTAACAAATTTAACTATTACCTCAAAAATAAAAAAAATAGAAGAAAATCAAAAACTTTATCTTAAAGATATAATGGAAAAAAATGCCACACTATATTACAAAAAAAGAAACATCAATATAAAACTCAAAGTGAAAATTATAAAAAAACTGGAGAATAATTTTTATCTTGTCGAAAATTATAATGGAAAAATTTTAAAAATAAGGGCTGAAGATGAATAAAATTATTTTGATTTTTATAATATCTATTAACACAATATTTTCAGCAACTGTAGAATTAAAAAACATAGTTACAATAGAAGGATATAATGACAATCCATTACTAGGATATGGAATAGTTGTCGGGCTAAAAGGAACAGGAGATTCTGATAATGGTTCTCATGCAAAGCAAATTTTAGGGCTTATCGCCAAAAATTTTGGGTTTAAAGTTGATACAAAAAAGTTAAGAGCAAGAAATAGTGCAATTGTTATAGTGACAGCAAATTTAAATCCTTTTTCTCAATCAGGTTCAAAAGTAGATGTAAAGGTTTCTTCAGTTTATGACGCAAAATCTCTTGAAGGCGGAGAATTGATAGTCACACCTTTACTTGGTGGAGATAACGAAATCTACGCTATAGCAAGTGGAAAAGTTCAGACTGACAAAAATACAAAAGGTATATCAGGAATAATACCTCAAGGAGCAATAATACAAAAAAGTGTTTCAAAAGACTTTTTGAATGATAAAAAAGAACTCACTTTAATTATTAATGACAACGTTGGTATAAGTTCAGTAATAAAAATAGTTTCAGAAATTCAAAAAAAATTCCCGGAAAATTTTAAGTCATTTTCTGGTAATAGTATGGTTATAAAATTTAATGATGATGAAGATGTCCTAGACACCATTTCAAAAATATTCGCTACAAAAATTGAGCTTCAGGAAGAACCAAGTGTCATTATAGATGCCTTAAGTGGAATTGTTGTGGCTGGTGGAAATGTAGTAATTAGCGAGGCGGCAATATCTTATAAAAACATACAGCTAAATATTGGTAATCAGCCATCCTCAATATTTTCAGTAGGAAAAGAAGAAAAAAATCTCCAATATATAAGAAATTCTACAACTGTAAGTGAACTTGTCGATAGTTTGAACCAACTTGGAATATCCGGCAGAGATATAGCTAAGATTATAGAACTTCTTTATAAAAATGGTAACTTAAAAGCAAAATTAATAATTCAATGATTATAACTTTGATTCAATTCTATCCAAGAATGAGCCTTTCAATTTTTGAATTTTTTTGATTTTCAAACTAAAATATATAATTACTTCATGAAAGGTTATATATGTTTGAGAATTTCAGTAAATGTAAAATCCTTGTAATCGGCGATGTAATGCTTGATACATATCTATATGGTAATGTTGGAAGAATTTCTCCAGAAGCACCGGTTCCGATTATAAATATCAAAAGAGAAAGTTTCGTCCTGGGTGGAGCAGCGAATGTAGCAAACAATGTAGCAAAACTCAAGGCTAAAAGTACACTTATAGGTCTTATTGGAGATGATGACAATGCTATCTTACTTAAAAACTTGCTCAAAGAAGAAAATATTGATAGTAAACTTTTCCCATTTCTATCTAAAACTATCACTAAAACAAGGATAGTATCTGGAAACCAGCAACTCTTAAGGATTGATTTTGAAGATTCTTTTTCTTTTAATGAAATTGATGAAAAAAAGTTTATAGAAGTGGCTAAAGAGGAAATTGCTAAAAATGATATAGTTCTTATCTCAGATTACGCAAAAGGGGTATGTAATTATAATGTATGCAAAGAAATTATAAAAGAAACTAAAAAACAAAAAAAATTTGTAATCATTGATCCAAAGAAAAAAGACTGGGAAAGATACGAAGGTGCAACGTTAATAACACCAAATCTTAAGGAATTATCAGAATTTATTGGTGAAAGCATACCAAACATAGATAGAGAAGTGGAAAAAGCATTAAAAGAGGCTTACTCAAAAATTTCTGTTGACTATCTTCTTGTTACTCGATCAGAAAAGGGCATGACTCTCTATGATGGAAAGAAATTTTATAACTTCCCAACAGAAGCAAGAGAGGTATATGATGTCTCTGGTGCTGGAGACACAGTTATAGCGACATTGTCTGTAGCTATAGCATCTGGGATGAGTCTTGAAGAGGCTGTCTACACTGCAAACAAAGCTGCAGGTGTTGTTGTTGCAAAGGCTGGCACAGCTCCCATATACTACGATGAGCTTATCAGGGTATTTGAAAAGCAAAAACTCAACAAACTCTTATCACTCGATGAATTATTAATTGTGCTTGATGACTTGAAGAAAAAGGGGAAAAGAATAGTTTTTACAAACGGTTGTTTTGACATTCTACATAGAGGACATATCAGCTACCTATTTGAAGCAAAAAGACTTGGGGATGTGCTTGTTATAGGTCTTAATAGTGACTTTTCTGTTAAAAGACTTAAGGGAGAAACAAGGCCGATTAACAATGAGTTTGATAGAGCTTTATTGTTATCTGCTCTCGAAATGGTTGATTATATTGTATTATTTAATGAAGATACCCCCTATGAAATTCTTTCAAAGATAAAGCCAGATATTCTCGTTAAGGGTGGAGATTATAAACCAGAACAGGTTGTTGGCAGGGAATTTGCCAAAGAAACTATTATCCTCAATTTTATAGATGGATATTCTACAACCAGTATAATAAACAAAGCTGGAGGCATAAAATGATTGTTGTAACAGGTGGAGCTGGATTTATAGGAAGCAATATTGTTCATAAACTTAATGAAAGAGGGATCTACGATATTATAATTGTAGATAGTCTCAAAAATTCAGCAAAACAAAGAAATTTAAATGCACTGAAATTTATAGATTTTATTGATAAGGAAGATTTTTTAAACAATCTCAATTCTTTCAAAAAAATCAGCGTCATTTTTCATAATGGAGCTTGCTCAAACACTATGGAAACAGACGGTAAATATATGATGAAAAATAACTATGAATATAGTAAAGAATTACTGGCTTATTGTGTTAATAATAAAACAAGATTTATCTATGCTTCTTCCGCTTCAGTTTATGGAAATGGTTTAAATGGATTTCGCGAAGAAAAGAATTGTGAGTATCCCTTAAATGTTTATGCCTTTTCAAAATATATTTTTGATCAGTATCTTAGAAACAACTGGAGTAAAATAAACACACAGGTTGTCGGTTTAAGATATTTCAACGTTTATGGTCAACAGGAAAATCATAAAGGTAAAATGGCTTCTGTAATAAATCATTTTCATAATGAAATAAAAAGTGAAGGTAAAATGAAACTATTTGAAGGAAGTGATGGATTTTTAAGAGATTTCATATATGTAGATGACGTAGTTGATGTGAACTTATTTTTCTTTGATAATCCTTTGATAAAAGGAATTTTCAACTGTGGAACTGGTAAAGCAGAAAGTTTTTTAAAAATAGCAAAAATAATGGAAAGTTTATACGAGGGGACAAAGATTGAATTTGTCCCATTTCCAGATGCTTTAAAAGGTAAATATCAAACATTTACCCAAGCAGATTTAAAAAATTTAAGATCAGTTGGATATAAAAAAGAATTTACCTCTCTTGAGGAAGGAGTTAAAAAATACGTAAAATATTTAAAAGAAAACGACGGCTATCTTACAAAAGGATAATTTATGAAAGAAAGAGCCAATCTCCTGCTTAAGAGACTTGACTATGCGATAGGAATACCAATAGTAGCAATACTTGGTATTATAAAGAAAGTTTTTTTTAAAAAAACTCATCTCTTTGATAAAGAGAAAGTTAAAACCATTGGTATAATAAAAGAAGCAGCTATTGGAGACCTTGTAATATTATCGGGAATATTAAGAGACCTTGAAAAGACCTTTCCAGAATCAAAAATAATTTTATTTTGTTCTGAATCAAATCAAGCAATTGTTGACTTATTAGATTTACAAAAAACTATCGAAAAAGTTGTTTTACCTATGTCAAAACCACTAGAAATGTTTAAAAAAATCTTTGATCTAGATCAAATTGATTTGCTTTTTGATTTTGGACAATGGCCAAGAATCAATGCAATAATATCCTTCTTTATAAAATCAAAATATAAGGTTGGCTTTAAAACAAAAGGACAATACAGACATTATGTTTACGACAAAGCTGTTGAACATATAGAAAAAGGAGTCCACGAAATCGAAAATTTCAGAAATCTTTTGAGAAGTATTTCTATTCCAGTAGGAGAAAAACCTTCTTTAAGAATTCTTCCTTCTGAATTAAGACTCCCAGAAAAATTTGTTGTCTTTCACCTTTTCCCCGGTGGCTCTAAAGCAGCATTAAAAAAATGGCATATCAACAACTGGATTGCAATCGGGAAATATATCATCAACAAAGGTTATAGCATAATTCTCACCGGAGGTAAATCTGATTCAAAAGATGCAGAAGTAGTTAGATGGAAATTTGAACACGAAGATATCGACGAAAAACTTGTTATTAACCATACTGGTGAATCACTCAAAGATAGTATTTATATATTGAAAAAAGCCAAACTAATTGTTTCTATAGATACGGGCATTGTTCACATTGCTTCAGCCATCAACGCTAACCTCGTAGCACTATATGGCCCAACAGACCCAGACAGATGGGGGCCACTCTCTGAAAATTCTAAGGTAATATATAATAAAAAAGATTGCTCTCCATGTATAAGTCTGGGATTTGAAACAAAATGTGAAAATCCAGAATGTATGAACTCTATATCCGTTGAAGAAGTGATCAAAGCTATAGATTCTTTTCTCTGATATCTGATAGAATTTTATCATGCATCTTTCTATCAATCGGATAGAAAAAGAGAATTAACATAGCAATTAAATAAAACAATATACCAAGAGGCCCTAAAATAAATCTTATAGCCTCAATAACTTTTTCACTCTGCTCAACATTTGGTAAAAATCCAGCTATCTGAAGAATCACTCCTATTAAAAGATTTGCAACTGATTGTCCTGTCTTTGAAAAGAAAGTCCAGGCACCATAATAAATTCCTTCGTTTTTAGTTCCGGTATTTAAGTAGTCATAATCTATTGTATCAGGAATTATAGCCCAAGGCAAAACATAACCTGTCGAAAACCCAATACCGGTAATAACAAGTATAATAAAAAAGAAAGCAGCCCCAAAAAATCTACCAAAGATAAAATTTATAAGTAATGAAAACACAATAATTGACATACCGGCAAAATATGCCCATTTTTTACCAATAATCTTTGAAACTTTATCCCATAAAGGTATTGAAAGAATAGTAGGAACAAGAAGAAAAATAAAAGATAAAGTTGTAAGCCCTTCGTTTTTAAAAACATACTTAAAGTAATAAACAAGAGACCCACTTAACAAAGTTATAGCCACCATATTAAACATATAGGTAAAAAGCACAAGAAGATATGGCGTATTTTTAATAATTCCGGTAAAGTTTTTTATAAAATTCGTTTTTATTTTTTTCCCTGATATTTTTTCCTTAACTGAAAAAACCGTTATAAGAGCTGATATTGACATAATAAGCCCAAAAATTATTGCCATTACAAAAAAACCTTGAGAACGATCTATTTTGAAGACTCCATTAATTTCAATCTTTTTTGAGAAACTTTCTATAATAGGATATGCAAGTCCCCCAGCAATAAAAGTTCCAACAATAGCAAAAGTCATCCTGAAGCTATTAAGAGTAGTCCTTTCATCATAATCTGTAGTCAATTCTGGAGTTAAAGACGAATATGGAACACTTGTCAATGTATAAGCAGTAAAAAGTAAGCATAAAACTATAATTGTCCACCACAAGAGTATTTTTTGATCAGTTATATTTGGATTCTTAAACATCACTAACATAAAAATAAATAAGAAAATCGCTCCAATAAATATATATGGCCTTCTCCTACCCCATCTGGTTTCAGTATGATCAGACATATAACCGATTAGTGGGTCGCTTACTGCATCCCATATACGTCCGATCATTAATGCAAAACCTGCAAGTGCTGGCATTAATCCGAGAGTATCAGTAAAATAATTCATTACCCAGAAAGCCATCATTGTAAAGAAGAGATTCCCGCCAAGATCACAAATTCCAAACCCAATTTTTGTTTTGAAAGACAACTTTTCATTCTGCATATAAAAACCTCTTTTATTAAATCTCTAAATTAATTATAAATTAACATAAAAAAAAAGATATTTTTTAATGACATCATTTGACAAAAAGGAAAATAGGGTTTAGAATAAAAGATTAAAACTATCATTATAAGAGGGGGAAACCTGATGAATGCAATTAACATCCAGAAAAATAAAGCCATAGGTATATGTCTTGGAGCTACAACCTTTACTCTTGTAGAAATTGAAAATTATAACGGTGATATAAAAGTAGTAAACTTCATAAGAAAAGAACACGATGGAGACCCTAAAGGTGTAATGACTTCAATACTTGATGAATATGAGATTGATAATAAATATATTGCAATAACAGGAAGAAAATTCAGAGAAATCACAAAAATCCATTCTATCATAGAACCTGAAGCTACAGAAATGGCCTATAGATATGTAAAAGGAAATAAAGATTTTGATGCTATAGTCTCGGCAGGTGGAGAGACATTCATAGTTTATGAACTTGATAAAAGAGCAAGAATTTCAAGAATTTCATCAGGTAACAAATGTGCCTCGGGTACAGGAGAATTTTTTCTTCAACAAATCAGAAGAATGAACATCTCCGTAGATGAGGCTGTGAAACTTGCCAAAACCTCAGAAAATCCACATCATCTTTCGGGAAGATGTTCGGTGTTCTGTAAATCAGACTGCACACATGCCTTAAACAAAGGAGAACCAATAGAAAATGTAGCAGCAGGACTTGCTAGAATGATAGCCAAGAAGATAGAAGAGTTGCTTGTAAAAATAGATGCTAATAAAATAATGGTTGTAGGTGGAACATCTCAAAACTCTGTAGTTATAGATTTTCTAAAAGAAAAATTTGATGAGGTTTACGTCCCAAAAGAAGCTCCTTACTTCGAGGCTTTAGGTGCTGCTTTATGGGCTTTTCAGGAAAGAACAACTCACAACCTTAAAAAAGGTGACTATTTTAAAGAAGCAAAATCTTCCTTCACCTTTCTTAAACCTATCTCAGACTACTCTGATATGGTCGAATTTAAAGAAATGCCATTTGAGAAAGCAACGGAAAATGACGAATGTATTTTAGGTCTTGACGTAGGTTCTACAACTACAAAAGCTGTTCTTCTCAGATTAAAAGACGAAAAAATCTTAGCTGCTGAATACTTAAGAACTAATGGAAATCCTATAGAAGCATCAAGAAATTGCTACAAAGCCATCCTAAACCAGCTTGGTGGAACCAAAGTTAAAATAACAGGTCTTGGCGTAACAGGTAGTGGCAGATACATTTCCGGTTTACATGCCGAGACAGAAGGTATAATAAACGAAATCATAGCTCATGCAAGAGCGGCAGCACATTTTGACCCCGAAGTAGACACAATATTTGAAATCGGTGGGCAGGACGCTAAATACACCTATCTCACAAACGGAGTTGCTTCTGATTATGCAATGAATGAGGCTTGTTCAGCCGGAACAGGAAGTTTTCTTGAAGAATCCGCCTATGAAACTCTTGGAATAAAAATGCAAGACATTGCT
The DNA here is from genome assembly GCA_026417755.1 of Brevinematales bacterium. Classification (GTDB taxonomy): domain Bacteria; phylum Spirochaetota; class Brevinematia; order Brevinematales; family JAOACQ01; genus JAOACQ01. The sequence goes on from JAOACQ010000081.1 coordinate 9,198, forward strand.
GATATAGCTTTATCTGCAAAAAAACCGCCGAATTTCTCAGATCAGTGTGCCGCATTTATCTCTTCTGATATTAACACTGCTTTTCAAGAAGGTATTACAAAAGAAAATATTGTAGCAGGACTTGTATATTCTATCTGCATAAACTATCTCAATAGAGTTAAAGGTTTCAGACCCGTAGGTAAAAAAGTCTTTATGCAGGGTGGAGTTTGCTATAATAAGGCTGTCCCTCTTGCTATGGCGGGTTTAAGTGGGAAAAAAATAATTGTCCCTCCTCATCCAGGACTGATGGGAGCTTATGGAGTTGCTCTTGAGGTAAAAAACCTCATAGAAATTGGTCTCCTTCCCAGGAAGGATTTTGATCTACAAAAGTTAGCTTCAAGAGAAGTTTCTTATGGTAAGAACTTCATATGTCAGGGAAAACCAGAAAACTGTGATAGAAAATGCGAAATAAGCATTATAGAAATAGAAGGCAAAAAATTTCCTTTTGGGGGAGCATGTAACAAATATTACAACCAAATTCATCATATAACTTATGAAGTATCTAAATATAATCATGTCAATAAAAGAAGAGAGCTACTTTTTAATAAATATGTAAGAAAGGACTATAAACCAAAAGAAAATGCTATTGTAGTTGGATTGAACAGAAGTTTTCAGATAAACACTCTTTATCCTATGTTTTACACCTTCTTTTCAGAATTGGGTTGCAAACTTGTAATGCCAGAAGAAGTAAAACAAAGCGGTATAGATAAGGGTATGACAAGTTATTGTCTATCTGCGCAGGTTGCTCTAGGAATGTTTGAAGACCTACTATCAAAGAAACCTGATGTCATTTTTCTTCCACAAATTAAAGAAATGAAGGTCTCAGAAGAAAAAGAATACAGAATAGAGTACCAAACCACATGTATGTTTGTGCAGGGAGAACCTTTTTATCAAAGAGCAACATTCCTTAAAGGAATGAAAAATCCCCCCAAAATGCTAACACCAATGCTTAATTTTATGACAGGTTATGATGCAGAAGAAAAGACTTTTATTCAAATTGCCAAAGAACTTGGTTTTTCTGAAAAAGAAGGTAAAGAAGCCCATAGAAAGGCTGTAGAAGCTCAATTAAATTTCTTTAAGGGATTGAAGGAAGAAGGAAGAAAAATACTAGCAGAACTTGAAAAAAATCCAGATAAAATAGCTGTCGTCCTTTTTGGGAGGCCATACAATGCTTTTGCTGATGAAACAAACAAAGGAGTTCCATTCAAGTTTGCTTCGAGAGGGATTGAGATAATTCCTTATGATTTTTTGCCTTACGAAGACGAACCAAATTATAGAAACACCTACTGGGAAATGGGACAGAGAATAATAAAGGCTGCTAGAATAGTAAAGAGACATCCACAGCTTTTTGGTTGTTATCTTACAAACTTTCTTTGTGCTCTTGATTCTATAATGGTTCAACATTTCAGAGACCTGATGGGTTCAAAACCATCTCTAACTCTAGAAATAGATTCTCACACAGCCGATGCAGGAGTAAACACAAGAATAGAAGCCTTTATGGATGTTATAAAAAATTATCTTAAGGTAAAATCTAATTTAATAGAAGTAGAAGATAATTTCAGACAGGCGGAAGTCCAAATAACAGATCTAGGTAAGGTTTACTACATAGACTCTGACGGAAACAAAACAGAGGCAAGAAAGGATAAAAATGTAACCTTTCTTATTCCATCTATGGGAGATCTATTCGCAAGGAGTACCGCGGCTGTTTTAAGAAGACTTGGCTGGAATGCAGACGCTTTTCCTGTATGTGATAGAGAAGCACTTGAACTAGGAAAGGGTGTTCTCACTTCAAAAGAATGTCTGCCAATAATCAACATTATTGGGGAAATATTGAAGTATGTAAAATACCAAAAGAAACCAAATGAAAAAATGATGGTTGGAATTGTGGCTGCTGGAGGCTGTTGCAGAGTTGGACAATATGAAACCCTGATCAGAAGGACAATAGAAAAACTGAAACTTAAAAATGTTGCTGTGTTACCTCTCTCCAACGATAATGGTTACGCAGGACTTGGTATAAGATTCAGAATTAACATGGCAAGAGCTCTATACATTTTTGATATTCTTGATGATATAAGATCTGTTATCAAAGCGATGGCGAAAGATAAAGAACAAGGAATGAATATCTTTAACAAAGAACTCGAGAAAATATTATCAAGTGTTGATGGCTCAAGTAAGATCCCTATCTTTAAACAATTAAGAGAAAGTGCAAAAGAATTTTCAAAGATAGAACTTTTAAGACCACTTGAAGATGCAAAATATGTCGGGCTTGTTGGAGAAATATTTGTAAGAAGGGATCATTTTTCACTTATGGGTATCCCTGATCTTCTGGCAGAAAATGGTTTTGTAATGCTTGATGCTCCAGTTTCTGAATGGATAAGATATACTGATTTTCTCAGAGATATCAATATGTATGAACTCAAAACCAACTTTATTGGAAATATTGAAGCTCTAATCTCAAAATATGTTCAGGATTATTTTGAACGAAAGTCAAAGAAGATACTCGCAAAATCAGGACTTTATGAACCAGAACTTATAGATATAAGAAAATATCTATCTTACTCAAAGCATATTTTCCCCTATACACTCACGGGTGAACCCGGACTTTCGACAGGTGTAGCTCTTTATAAATTGGTAGATAAATATTGCGGTGTCATTAACGTAGGTCCATTTGGGTGTATGAACTCTAGAATGACAGAGGCTGTAAGTACTGTAGAAATGACAATCGATGGCAAGGAAGAAGCTATGAAGGTAGCTGGAGAAAACAAAAGCTATGAAAACCTAAAAAATGAGATGGATATTCTACCATTTCTTTCAATTGAATGTGATGGAAACCCATTCTCCCAGATTATACAGGCAAGACTAGAAACATTTATGATGCAGGCTGAAAGACTCCACGAAATTATGATGGATATGAAGAATAAAAAATAACTTGAGCTAAAAAAAATCTCAAGTTATAATGTTTGAGTGAGAGGGAAATGGCAAAGAATTTAACTATTGGTTTACTAACTCATCTTGTTTCGGGAGCTACTGATTTTGAAGATAACATTTGGAAAGGTGCATATGATTGTGCAAGAGAAAGAGAGGTTAACTTCATATGCTTTCCGGGGGATAGCATATCACTAAACCCTGAAAAAAAATACTCAAACCCAAGGAATATTATCTTCGACTATATTTCTTCAAAGAGACTGGATGGTATAATTTTTTCCTCAACAAGCCTCAGTAATTATATTTCAAAAGATGATTATAGAGATTTTTTACTCAAATTCAAAAACATACCTTCTGTAAGTATTGGTAAACCTCCTCTTGACATTCCAATGTCTCTTGTTGATAACAAGATAGGAATGAAAAAAATTATTTCCCACCTTATTGATTCTCATAATAGAAAAAATATAGCCTTCATAACAGGTCCTCTTGATAACCCGGATGCAATAGAAAGATTTCAGGCTTATAAAGAAGTTTTGGAGGAAAAGGGAATCACATATAGAGATGACTTAATTTTTAATGGACTTTTCATAGAAGAATCAGGTAGGCTTGCTGTAAAACATTTCCTTAAGAATAGAGTAAACTTTGACTCTATTGTAGCATCAAATGATCAGATGGCTTTTGGTGCACTTGAAATTCTACATGAGAATGGTATAAAAATCCCGGAAGATGTTTCTCTCGCAGGGTTCGACGATACATTAACAGCACAATTCTCAAATCCACCTCTATCTACTGTTAAACAACCGGTTTATAAACAAAGCTATATGGCTGCCAAAATGCTTATTGATCTTCTTGAAGGAAAACCTTTTGACAGTATTAACATACTTGAAACTGAACTTGTCCTTAGAACTTCTTGTGGTTGTTTTCCAGAAGAATTAAAAATTCTTGATGAAATAGTCGAAATTAACAATCAAAATACCTCATCAATTAAAGAACAATTGCTTTCAAGCCTTAAAAATCTGACCTTAAAATATGAAGAAAAAATCAGTTTAATAGAAAAATTGCTTTATGACATTGAAAACGAGAAAAATACATTTATTAATTTTTTCAGTAATATGATTAACGAAATAATTCTCAAGAAATCCAATATTAATGAGTTATCCCTATTACTTTCAAAAGTTGAAGTTGTTCTGGCAAATTTTTATGAACAAAAAAAATTCTCAAAAATTATTAGCAAAGCAAGAATAATTCTCTCAGAGGGTTTGTTAAGATACCAATCTGAATTATGTTTGAACACAAACAAGGCTAACGAAACATTAAGATCAAGCATTTTTTCCATAAGTGGAAATTTTGAACTTAAAGATTTTCTTGAAAATCTTTCAAGATCCCTTAATACACTAAATATTCCATCTGGATTTATAATGTTAAAAACGGGAGAAAAATTATCTTTTCTCTTTGCTTATAACAAAGAAAAAGGACTAATCAAGTCGGAAGCAAAGATTATAGATAAAGAGGAAATATTACCTCAAGACATATGGCCTGATAAAAATTTTGGATTTTTTATTTTTCCGATCCTTTTTCGCAATGAACATCTTGGGCTACTTATTCTTCAGATTGGAAATATGTATTCTTTTATTTATGAATCTCTTTTTTATCAAATTTCAAGCTCACTAAAAGGGGCAATGCTATTTGAAAGAAATAAAAGAATAGAAACAGAACTTACAGAAAAAAATCAAAGGCTTGAAGCTCTTGTAATTCCTATGATAAATAGTATTGAGGAAATATCAGGTATATTGAAAGAAAAAGAAAAATCCTTAGGCCAACTTAAAGAAACCTCAAAAGAAACTTTTGAAGAATTAACAAAAACAAATGAACTACTTACCAATATTTCAAATTATGCAAATAAAATTAATGAAATAATAAATATAATCGATGATATTTCAATGACAGTTAATTTAGTCGCACTGAATGCATCTATCGAATCAACTCACGCAGGTGAATATGGCAAAGGTTTTGCAATAATTGCAAGAGAAATAAAAAAGCTCTCTGACTCTACAAAAACAAATGCAGAAGAAATAGCAAAAACACTTAAAACAGTTATTCAAAATGTAAATGAATCACTTTCTGCTGGAAAGAAAACATCTGAAACCTTCAAGTATCAAGAAGAATCAATTCTAGAACTTCTCAACGCCTTACAAACTGTTGCAGATGGAGTAAAAAAACTTTCCATTGCAAGTAAAGAAATACTTGAGGTTATGAAGTAAATTCCTCTCCCCCACTTGCTTTTTTAAGTCTATTCATTATAGCCTTACCCAACTCTTTTTCTTCAACTTTTTCTGCTATAATTAACTTTATCCCCTTTTTATCCATCATATAGAAATCAGAATATAGATTACGTGCATAATCTTTAAGACTGTTATATTTAACAAAAATTACATCTTTTTCCGGAACTGCTTCAAATAACAAAAATGCAACCTTTTCATCATTAAAAAATCTGATGGCTTCTTTTATTTTGTCTTTATCACACAACAAAACTTTAGCTTTCGGTTTGTAATGAGTGTATTTCATCCCTGGGGATTCTATCTTATGTGTATTAATATTATAAGAAATCTTGAAATTTTTTGGCAAAACTTTTTTCAAATCTTCCTCTGTGATTTCTCCCGGTCTTAATATTTTCACCTCTTCATCTATTATCTTTATAACAGTAGATTCAAGACCAACGTTAGATTGTCCTCCATCTATTATTGCATCTACAAGCCCATTCATTTCTGAAACCGCCATCTCAAAGTTTGTTGGACTCGGCCTACCAGAGATATTTGCAGATGGAGCAGCAATAGGTAACCCACATTCTTTTATAAATCTCAAAGCAACTGGATGGGAAGGTATCCTTATAGCAACCGTATCAAGCCCAGCCGTTACAATATCTGGAATGATTGGCTTTTTATTAAAGATTATAGTGAGAGGCCCTGGAGCAAAATGTTTAAATAATAAATAAGCCTCTTTCGGAGGATTTATTACCAGATCTTCAAGGATATCGCTTGAATCAATATGAACAATTAATGGATTATCAGATGGTCTTCCTTTGACTTGAAATATTTTTTTTATAGAATTTTCAGACAATGCATTGCCACCAAGACCATAAACAGTTTCAGTGGGGAATACTACAAGCCCATCTTTTTTAACTATTTCTCCTAATAATTTGAAATCATCGTCTCGTGGATTAGTTATAAGAATTGTCTTTTTCATTCTTTTTTTTACTTTCGTTAATACTTAAAATATTATCTCTATTCTCATAAAGAAGTTTGTATCTTAAATAGTTTGTAAGAATTTTTTTCACATAACCCCTTGTCTCTTTATATGGATGAATTTCTATAAGCTCAAGTTCGTTTTCTGGAGAGAAATTTTTATTGATTTTGTTTACCGGCCTCACACCACCATTGTAAAACGCAAGTCCTTTAAGTAAGCCATGATTTTGTATTACGTCATTTAAATATGCAGTACCTAGGATTATATTATCCAGAGGATCATAAAGATTATAATTTTTGCCCATTTTTACTTTTCTGCTCACAAGCCTTGCTGTTGAAGGCATGAGTTGCATAAGTCCTCTTGCACCAGCTCTTGAACGACTTTTTGGTATATACATACTTTCACCACGTATAACCGCATAGACAAGATATTTGTCAAGCTGTGTTTCCTCAAGTCTTGATAAAGCAAGTGTTATTTCACTGTCATAAGGAAGGGGGTAGAAAATCATTTGCAATTCTTTTGAAAAGAATGCAAAATTTTCATTAATAAATCCCTCAGTTCCCATAACATCATAATATTTTCTTGCTGCCGAAAAATTCTTATTTTTCAAAATTTCCCTCAACATTAAAACACTTCTCAAATTTTTATCATTAATGTTTAAATCAAGAAGAAGCGCCTCAGCTTTATCCGTCATACCGGAACGCAAGAAAACCAGAAACTTGAGATAAATATTTAAATCACTCTTTATAATATTAACAGAAGAATCCTGAAGATCAAAGAAAGTATCTGGATAATACTTTTTGGTTAAACTGATAACTTCATTTCTCCAGTAATCTTTTTTACTATTATCATCCATTACAAAAAGCAACCTACTATAAAATAACTTTCCCCTATAGTCCGTAGATTTTTCATAATTTTCTTTGAGAGTAGAAATATATTTATTATAACTTACCTTCAGATCGCCAAGTATATCTTCTATATAACTTTTTGCATATATAGCAAAATAAGTATCCGGGATCTGGACTATAGTTTTCTCAAAATATTTGAGCGCATTTGTTTTTTCTTCATTCATCATATATCCATAAGCTGTCCAGAAGGATATATCCTGGGCAATATAGTCAAAATAATTTGTAAGGCCTAATTTTTCTTCTGTTTTCTCAGTCAATTCAGTTAAATCATCATATTTTTTAAATGCGAGCATATTACGTATTGCAATCATAAGATTCTTCTTCACCATTTCAACTTCCATCTCTCCAGCAAGATAATTTTCATAGATCTTTCTTGCCTTTGTTTCGTTATAACTCCCTCTCCTGTTATACTGTTTCAATTGTCTATAATAATATTCCCCTCTTACCTTTGAGGAATAAGAGTCTATATTTGCTTCTGAAAGAGTTATAAAAGACTCAAGTTCGTAAGTAACCCCAACATATTGTGGTAAAACTTTTATAGTTTTAAGAAAATTCTTTTTATCATCTCTACTTGCAAAGTTTATTATATTAAGTCCTATCTCTTCTACCTCACTATCTGATAAATCTTCTTCTTTTACATATTTTATAGCGTATTTTGTATAAGAAGAATAACTTCTTGAATTAAAAAGACTTGAAAGAATTTTTCTCTTTTCTTCCTTTGAATACTTTTTCCAATTAATAGATAATATTACCTCATATTTTGAAATATCCTTTTTTTCAGGTATATAGTATTGAATTGTTCTTCCAGCCTTTGAAAGTAGATTTGCTTTGTAATACAATTCTGTTAACATTTTATAATATTCAGTTTTCTTATAGTTTTTAACTATGTACTCATAAGTTTCTGCAAGTTTAATGGCCTTTGATAGGCTTGATTTCTTCATTTCCTCAACCAGTTCAAATAATGCATCAAGTTTTACCATATTATCGCTTGAATTATCAAGAATATCTTCATATATCTGTATTGCTTTAGGCCTATTTCCTAACCTCTCATAGCTTTTTGCCAGAAGAAATCTTGCTTCATCTTTAAGAAAAAACACTTTATTTTCATCAATAAAAGTTTTCAATCTATTATTAACATATAATATATCTTTGTACTTGGCATTTTTATAATTAAGTGAATTATAAAGACTTTTGAATTCTTCAAGTTCGTAATATTGAGCCTCGATTGTATTCTCTATATAAAACATTTTAGCTGGTTCTGCAAAAAACACCACTGATATAGCAAAAAAAGAAACTAAAATAATAGAAAAAGTTATCCTGCAAACTATCTTACATTTCATCTCCAAACCCCACATAAATAAAAAACATAATATTGTAATATAAATTATCGGAAATGTCAAAAAGCAGAATTAAACATTTTTTATAAGAAAATAAGAAAAGACCTTCTTAACTCAATCACATTAAAAAACAAGTCACAACTTTGCGAGAATGTAAAATTTTTCCATTATTTTAGCTCTTCAGGGTAATGATGCTTTATAACCTCTCCTTTACTTATATAAACCACATCCTCGCAAATATTAGAAGTAATATCAGCAATTTTTTCGAGATTTCTTGCTATTCTTAAAAGATGAAGACCTGGTTTAATTGTTTTTGGATCTGAGGTCATAAAAGTTATAAGCTCTCTTAAGATCTGATCCCTTATATTATCTACTATGTCATCGCTTTTCATAACTTTGTAAGAGAGTTCAATATCTTCATTTATGAATGAAGCCACGCTATCATCAATCATCTTCAAAGTTTCTTCTTTCATCCTTGGAATGTCTATTAAAGGTTTTATCTTTGGCATCTTCATTAATTCAAGAGCACTTTCTGCTATATTAACCGCTTTATCCCCCATTCTTTCTATATCAGAAACCATCTTTGAAATCATCATCACTATTCTCAACATTTTTGCCTCTGGCTGGTACAAAGCTATAATTTTAATACATTCTTCTTCTATAGCTATCTCTTCTTCATTAGCTTTGGGTTCAAGAATATTTATAACCTCTTTAGCAAGATTTTTATCCTCATTCACAATACTATCAACCGATTTTCTTATCATATCTTTAATAAGAGAGACATAAGCTAAAATTCTCTTTTTTAATTCAGAAATCTTTTCTTCTAAAAGCATTTTTATTCCTCCATAAATAATCAAATATTATAAAACATAAATAAATTTTATCCAAATTTTCCACCAAGATATTCTTCTGTTCTCTTATCTGATGGAACAGTAAATACCTTCTCTGTTGGTCCATATTCTATAAGCTCACCAAGATACATAAATGCCGTAAAATCAGAAACCCTACCAGCCTGCCCAATATTATGTGTTACAATAATTATTGTTACGTTATTTTTCAATTGTACAATCAATTCTTCTATGTGAGCAGTTGATTTTGGATCGAGAGAAGAAGTTGGTTCATCAAGAAGCAAAACTTCGGGATGTAAAGCCAACGCTCTTGCTATACAAAGCCTCTGTTGTTGCCCTCCAGATAGAAAAGTCCCTCTTTTAAAAAGTTTATCCTTCACTTCATTCCACAAGCCTGCTTTTTTGAGTGAATCTTCAACAATATCATCTGCCTCACTCCTTTTCAAATGTACTCCATTAAGTTTATATCCCGCTATGACATTATCATATATACTCATATTAGGAAAAGGATTTGGTTTCTGGAAAACCATTCCCGTTTTTCGTCTTACAATCATTGGATTCATTGTAAGAAGATTTTCTCCATTAAGCAAAATTTTACCTTCTACCCTCACCCCCGGCGTAAGTTCATGCATTCTATTAAAACAACGAATCATTGTTGACTTACCACAACCAGAAGGCCCCATAATAGCATGAACTTTATTCTGATAAAATTTCACAGAAACATGGCTTAAAGCCTTAAAATCTCCATAAAAGACGTTTAAATTATCTACATCAAGTATAGGATTTAAAACTTGACTTTCCATTTTTTTAATACCACCTTTGATAAAAAGTTTAATGAAAGAACAAAAATTACAAGTAACAGAGATGCCCCCCAGGCAATATTCTGCCAATCCTCATAAGGACTCGTAGCATATTTAAAAATTATATGCGGAATAGCCTCTATAGGCTTAAACAAACTTGTTGAAAAAAAGTGATTCCCAAATGCTGTAAATAACAATGGAGCTGTTTCCCCAATTATTCTTGCAAGTGCAACTATTATTCCTGTTACTATTCCACTTATACCACAAGGCAAAACCACTTTTAAAACAACCTTGTAATATGGAACTCCAAGAGCATAAGCTGCTTCCTTTATAGAATATGGTATAAGTTTTAATGTTTCTTCAGTATTTTTTATGATAACAGGAAGCATCATTATAGCAAGGGCAACACTACCGGAAATAGCCGAAAAACTCTTCATTGGAACAACAAGCCAACCATAAACTACTATACCTATTACTATAGAAGGTACACTCTGTAAAACATCTACAAAAAGTCTTATCGTATCAATAAACCTTGATTTTTTAGCATCTGAAAGATATATTCCAGACATTACTCCTATCGGAATTGCTATCAAACTGGCAAAAAAAACAAGAATCAAACTACCCACTATAGCATTTAAAACTCCACCTCCCGGTTCTCCAGTTGGTTTAGGATTGTGAATAAAAAGATCAATATTTATGTTCATAATTCCTTTCTTAAAAATATAAAATAAAATTATAAAAACTAAAAAGATTACAGTTATTGAAAAAATAAAAATAAGTAAAAAGAAAATCTTTTCTTTAATTATATTAATGATTATTTTTCTTTCAACCTTATTTTTAAAAAAATCCATTTTAACCCTCGTGAACTGTAAATTTCTTTACAATAATTCTACCAATCAAAGAAAACAAAAATGTTATCACAAAAAGTAACATTCCAAGTTCAATCAAAGCCGAAACATAAACAGGATCAGTTGCTTCAGTAAATTCATTAGCTATTATACTTGCAATTGTGTGTGCTGGACTAAAAATATCTTTTGGTAGAAAGTAAGAATTACCTATCACCATTGTTACCGCCATTGTTTCTCCAAGTGCTCTGCCAAGAGACAAAAGAAGTCCGGCAAATATTCCCGAGCTTGAGTAAGGAAATATCACTTTTTTTATAACCTCATATTTTGTTGCACCAAGAGAATAAGCAGCTTCTTTGAGATCGTTTGGAACTAATGATATAACCTCCCTCGAAATTGAGGAAGAATATGGAATTATCATAAGTGTTAAAACAATTGAAGCAGTGAATATACCAACCCCATATGGAGGAAGTCCAAGTTTTATTTGAATCTCTCTTACAACTGGAGCTAAAATAAATAGCCCCCACATTCCATAAATTATTGAAGGAATCCCTGCAAGTAATTCAAGAGCTGATGTTAAAAGATTTGAAAGCCAACCAGAAGGAAAATACTCTGTGAGAAAAATAGAAACAGAAAAAGAAAACGGAATTGATAAAAATAATGCAATAAATGATGTCAAAACTGTCCCAACTATAAATGGCAAAGCTCCAAACTCACCAATCACCGGGTCCCACGTTGTATTAACCAAAAATGATAAGCCAAACCTTTTAATAGCCGGGATTGAAAAAACAAAAAGAGTAATAAAAATAGCCCCAAGCAGAATCAACAAGAATACATTAAAGGAAAAAAGAATTCTTTTAAAAATAAAAGAATCCTCTTTTATAAGATTACTTTTTTCTGATTGATTATTTTCTTTCAATTTTTCCTCTCCACAAAAAAATTGTAATCTATTATAACAAAACAATATTAATTTTCCAGAAACAAACTGTTAAGATTGTGTTAATTTTTTTCAATCAGTGCAGCCCCTTTGTAAGTTAAAGAGTAAATTTTATCCTCAACTACTGGCAATAAACTTTCTGGCAATGAAGCAAAATCATAGTCTTTATTGTATTTTTGACCATCATGAGTAACCCACCATAAAAATTTAGCAAGTTCCTTTGCTTCTTCCAAATTTTTTGTAGTAGATGACAAATCTTTATAAACTATAATCCAACTCACTGAGGAAATAGGATAAGCATTTTTAGAAGAAGAATTTATTATAGAATTATTAAAAACATCAACACCAGAAGCAGCAGCCTTTATATTTTCAGGCTCCGGTAAAACAAAATCACCGGCTTTATTCTTTAATAAAGTAACTTTGAGGTTATTTTGTGTAGCATAGGATTTTTCAACATAACCTATAGAACCCATTGTCTGTTTAACATAAGCGGCAACCCCAGTATTACCCTTTGCCCCTATTCCCGTAGGCCAGTTTAGTGATTTTCCAACCCCAATCTTTTCACTCCATTCCTTACTAACTGTTGCAAGATATTCACTTAAAGTATAGGTGGTTCCGCTACCATCTGATCTTTTTACTACTACGATTGAAAGATCGGGTAAATTCAAATTTGGGTTTAACTCCTTTATTCTCTTATCATTCCACTTCGTTATTTTACCAAGAAAAATATCTACAAGAACATCGGGTGACAATCTAAGTCCTGAAACTTCAAGATTATAAATTATAGCGACAGCACCTATACAGGTAGGGATATGAACTATCTCACTTCCAGCTTCTTTTAATTCATTTTCATTCATCTTTACATCTGTAGCACCAAAAGTTACTGTTTTAGTTATAAGCTGTCTTATACCACCACCAGAACCAATAGGTTGATAGTTAATCTCAACTTTTGGATTAAGCTTATTGTATTCTGAAAACATCTTTGAATATAAAGGTTCAGGAAAAGTAGCCCCTGCCCCCATAATTGTCTTAACTCCTGAACAGGCCATAAGAGTAAACAAGACACCTATAATGACAACTAATCTTAACTTCATAATCTTACTCCTGTGTTATTATAACATTAGTTAAAAAATCTTTCAAAATAAATTCAATTTTAACAGTTTTAATATTGATAAAAAATCCTTTTCTCTATATAATATAAAAAATTATATTTTTTATTGTGGAGGAATTTATGATCCAATGGCCAAAAACAAATGATGTATTAGGAACTGTGAACAGAGGTAATCCAGCAGAATCTGGATTATGTACTCTATGCCGTGCAGACTGCCAGGGAAAATGCGAAACATTTATGGCAAGTCTCAAGGGGAGAAAGTTATTATATCCAAGAGATTTCGGACATGTTACAGCAGGTAGTGCAAATACTACCCATCTTGGAATTTCCTACAACTCTTTAAGAATCCAGGGTTATAACTATGGAGCTTATGGACTTCCAAAAGGACTTTCAAATTCTCCAGATGATTGTATTTTTCCAAATGTAAGCATCGAAACAGAATTCGGAACATCAGTGAAAACAAAAGCAAGAATACCTATAATGACTGGAGCACTTGGTTCAACTTTTATAGCTGCAAAATACTGGGACTCTTTTGCAATTGGGGCAGCTCTTGTAGGTATACCCATAGTTGTAGGTGAAAACGTTGTTGGTATTGACAAACAGGCTGTAATTGAGAATGGAAAAATTAAAAAAGCTCCTGAATTAGACAGAAGAATAGAAACATTTTTGAGATACTATGATGGTTATGGAGCTATAATTGTTCAGATGAATGTAGAAGATACAAGAAACGGAGTTGCAGAATATGTAATAGAAAAATATGGTGATAAAGCAATAATTGAACTCAAGTGGGGGCAGGGAGCAAAAGATATAGGTGGAGAAATCCAGGTAAATGATCTTGAATATGCAATATTTTTAAAGAAAAGAGGTTATGTGGTTGATCCAGATCCTACAAAACCAGAAGTTCAGGAAGCATTCAAAAGTGGTGCTATCAAATCATTTGCAAGGCACAGTAGACTTGGTTATACAGATCTTTCAAAGCCAGAGAAAGTTGAAGAAGCATTTATGAGAGCAGTAAGACAGTTAAGAAAACTTGGATATAAGAGGATCTCTTTGAAAACTGGTTCTTATGGTATGGAAGCCCTTGCAATGGCTATAAAATTTGCAACAGAAGCTAAATTAGACTTACTCACCATTGATGGTTCAGGTGGTGGAACAGGCATGAGCCCATGGAATATGATGGAAACATGGGGAGTTCCTTCTATTCTTTTACATGCCAAGGCTTATGAATATGCTTCTATCTTAGCAGCAAAAGGAAAGAAGGTTGTTGATCTTGCTTTTGCTGGTGGACTTGCAAGAGAAGATCATATATTTAAAGCTCTCGCTTTAGGAGCTCCATTTACAAAGGTCATATGTATGGGTAGAGCTGTTATGATACCTGGCTTTGTTGGAACAAATATTCAGGGTGCATTAAATCCATCTATCAGAGAAAAGATAAACGGAAATTGGGACAAACTACCGCCAGCAGTATCAGAACTCGGCACAAAACCAGAAGAAATCTTTGCTGGATATTTTGATGTTCAGAAGAAGGTTGGAGCAAGTGAAATGAAAAATATTCCTCTTGGAGCAATAGCGATGTGGACACTTTGTGACAAACTTGCAGCAGGTTTACAACAACTTATGGCTGGAGCAAGAAAGTTTAATCTCAAAGAGATTTCAAGAGATGATATTTATTCCGCCAACAGAGAAACAGAAAAAGAAACAAAAATTCCATTCATTACTGATGTTCTTGATGAAAGTGCAAAAAAAATTCTCAATTCTTAAACAAACAGAAAAAGAGGTGCTAAATGCACCTCTTTTCTAACTTAAAAATTGCCTTTAAAATTTATTTTTATTATAATTAATGAAAAAATGTTTTGTTCATAATTAGGAGAATATGAATGTTTAGGATTCTTGAAAAATATTATCTTGCCCCCCAGATTAACTATGCTCTTATTGAAGCTCCACTTGTTGCGTCAAAGGCTGAAGCTGGACAATTTGTAATAGTCAGGGCAACAGAAAAAGGAGAAAGAATTCCATTAACCATAGCAGATTACGATAGAAAAAATGGTACAATAACTATAGTTTTTCAGGAAATTGGTAAATCAACGAAACAATTAGGATTACTTAAAAAAGGAGATTATATTCTTGATTTTCTTGGCCCTCAAGGTAACCCTACAGAAATAGAAAATTTTGGTAATGTAGTTCTAGTTGGTGGTGGTATAGGTATAGCTCCCATATATCCTCTTGCAAGAAAATTAAAAGAATATAAAAATAATGTAACATCAATAATTGGGTATAGAACAAAAGATTATGTTTTCTGGGAAGAAAAGATGAGAAATGTTTCTGACTCTTTTATCATTGGAACTAATGACGGATCTTATGGCAAAAAAGGGCTTGTAACTGACATGCTTAAAGAACTTTTAGACGAGAAAAAGAAAATTGACAGAATTTTTGCGATTGGGCCTGCTATCATGATGAAAGCCGTATCAGAACTTACAAAGGAATACAATATTAAAACTATAGTAAGCCTTAATTCTTTGATGGTATGTGGAATGGGTATGTGTGGAGCATGTCGTGTAACTATTGATAAAAAAACCAAATTTACCTGTATGGATGGGCCTGATTTTGATGGGCATCTTGTAGACTTTGATGAGCTGATGAAAAGATTGGCAACTTATAAAGAAAATGAAAAAAGATGCCTTGAAGGATTTGAAAGGGAGTGCAGAAATGACAACAAATAAAAAATCTGTCCCAATGAGAGAACAACCCCCTGAAGAAAGAATAAAAAATTTTAATGAAGTTCCTTATGGATATTCAGAAGAAGAAGCATTAATGGAAGCAGAAAGATGCTTGCAGTGCAAAAATAAACCATGTGTTTCAGGTTGTCCTGTAAATATAGATATTCCAGCTTTTATTAAAGCAATAAGAGAAAAAGATTACCAGAAAGCCATCGATATAATCCATGAAACAAATTCCTTGCCTTGCATTACTGGTAGAGTTTGTCCCCAGGAAGATCAATGTCAGGCTGTTTGTATAGCCGGCAAGGTTGGTGAACCTGTTTCGATTGGAAGACTTGAAAGGTTTGTTGCTGACCTTGAGCTTGAAAAAAAGCTAAGAAACAAAGCAAAAATAAAAAAATTTGACATAACAAAAAATAATATAAATATTGCAATCGTTGGGTCAGGTCCTGCAGGCTTAAGTTGTGCAGCCGATCTTGCCAAAATGGGTTATAATGTAACAATATTTGAGGGATTTCATGAAGCTGGTGGAGTATTAGTCTACGGAATTCCAGAATTCAGATTGCCAAAATCAATAGTTAAAGCCGAGATTGAAGCCTTAAAAGATTTTGGTGTAAGATTTGTGACAAATGCTTTAATTGGTAGAGTGTTAACTATTCAGGATTTATTTAATCAAGGATATAAGGCTATATTTATTGGAACAGGTGCTGGCTTGCCAAAATTTATGAATATACCTGGAGAAAATTTAAATGGCATTTATTCTGCAAATGAATTTCTCACCCGCGTTAATCTTATGAAAGCATATCTCGAAGGCGAATATGATACCCCTGTACTCAAAGGCAAAAAAGTTGCCGTCATCGGTGGTGGAAATGTAGCGATGGATGCTGCAAGAACTGCATTAAGACTTGGTGCTCAGGACGTTTACCTTATCTACAGAAGAACTGAAAACGAAATGCCTGCAAGAATAGAAGAAATTCACCATGCCAAAGAAGAAGGTATAAAATTCTATACACTCACAAATCCGACCAGATACATTGGTGATGAAAGAGGATTTGTAAAACAGGTAGAGTGCATCAAAATGGAACTTGGTGAGCCAGATGAATCTGGTAGGAGAAGCCCAATCCCGATAAAAAACTCAGAGTTTATAATAGACATAGACGAAGCCATAGTAGCTATAGGGACAACCCCTAACCCAATGATTCAGAGAACCACTCCAGAACTAAAGTTTAAAAAAGGTGGTGAAATAGATGCTGATGAATGGGGAAAAACTTCTATACCGGGTGTTTTTGCCGGTGGTGATATAGTTACTGGTGCAGCTACTGTAGTTACAGCAATGGGAGCCGGTAAGAAAGCAGCACTTGCTATCGATCAATACATAAAAAGCCTATTATCTTAAAGATCATCAATAGGCGCTTCGTGATTAAGCCAATTAAGCTCATTATCTATCATAAATTGAAAAGCCCAATTTATATTTGATTCGTTAATATTAAAAAAATCTGTAATAGTTTTACAAAAGTAATTTACTTTTTCTGTATCATGCAACTTAAGTAAACTTTCAATTTGTTGCTCTATATTTATTGGCTTATTTTCTGCTTTTTTTAATTCATCAAACATCCGTTTATGAAAAGGAAACAATATATTGTTTTCATTGAGAATTATCCTTGTAGAAAAAAGAATAACTTTTTGTAAGGCAAGATATTTAAGATAAGTATTATCTTTCGTCTCTGCTTCCCAGTAAAACCATTTCCATGCAAAAAGCTGAGAAACAAACCTTAATCTTCTTTCTTCTTTTTTATCAATCTGAAACTTACAAATTTCTGAAATTATCTCTTCTAAACCCATAATCTTAGAAAATATAATTTTAACATCTTTAAACGCATATCTCGCAGGATCACTTCCTTTTTCAGCAACAAGACTCAGAAAATCAAGATTTACTACCTTACAATCAATATATCCACCTTTATATGTACATATATCAAATTCTACAAATGTTAGCTTATTTTCTTTTTTTCTTTTTTCATATTCATCATCAGTAACAATTAATATCAAATCTATATCTGAATCCTCTCTTCCATATCCATGAGCCAATGAACCACACAATAAAATTGCCAAAACTTCTTTATTTTCAGAATATTTTTTAATAAAATTATTTAACGAATCCTCGTGATGTTTATACATTTTTTCAACCTCTTTACTAAAAAACAAACATAAAACAACAACTAGATCTAAAATACAAGACTAATTATCAAAACCCAGCTTCCTGTTTTATAAAATAGGATAATAATACTTTATTTTTCACCTTTATTAAGCAAACTCTTTACAGTCTGAATTATGTCCGGTGGTAAAACAAAAAACTTAGTATTAGCAGATTCGCCAAGTTTAAGAAGACTCTTGATATATTCCTGACCAAGTAGATAAATCACAGGATCTCCTTTTGAGGAAAGAAGTGACTCGGCAACTACTTTAATAGCATTTGCTTCAGCCTGAGCAAGTCTTTCTCTTGCCTCTGCATCTCTCTCAGCAGATTCTCTCCTTGCTTCAGCTTCAAGAATCCTCGCCCTCTTATAACCCTCAGCCTCTCTTTCCGCAGCTTCCTTCTTTGCTTCAGCCTCAAGAATTCTAGCCCTCTTCTCCTGTTCAGCTTGTTTCTGAAGAGCCATTGCCTTTGCAAGCTCTGCTGGAGGTTTTATATCTTTAATCTCTACCCTTGTTACCTTTGTCCCCCATGAATCTGTAGCCTCATCAAGAATGGTAAGAAGTTCTGCATTAATTTTCTCTCTTGAAGAAAAAGCTTCATCCAATGTCATTCTACCCATTATAGAACGAAGTGTTGTTATGCCAAGATTGGCAATAGCAAACTGCAAATTTTCAATCCCATAACAGGCTTTATAAGGATCCATTACCTTGTAAAAAACAACCCCATCAACACTTGCCGTAGCATTATCAGCGGTAATAATGCTTTGAGCAGGCAAATCAAGTACTCTCTCCCTCATATCAACTTTATAAGCCACTCTAGAAAACAAAGGATTAATAAGATTGAGTCCCGCCTTCAAAGTTTTTGAGTATTTTCCAAAGGTTTCAATAATCCAGTTTTCAGCTTGTGGCACCATTCTTACACCTTTGAGAATAAGAAAAATTACTACAACCCCGATACTGATAACAAAAAAATTAAATGCTGTCATTTATTTCCTCCTCGTCTTTAATTTACCAACAATCAATCCGATTCCATCAACTTTCTTTACAAAAACCTCGTCACCTATTTCTATTTCTTCATCAGACTTTGCCTTCCATTTTTTACTACCATGATAAATATCATAGAGTTCTACCTCTCCCGGTACCCCTGGTTTTATCTCTTTTATAACCCTCCCTCTTGCCTCTGCAAGAGCAGGATCATCGATCTCAACAGACTGTTCTTTGATAAAATATTTTTTTATCCAGAAAAACCAGATTAATAAAAATATTGTAGAACTCACAAAAAAGAAAAGAAACTGAAATTCAATATCCCTGATAATCTTAAAAAGAGAAATAAAAGCTGTAAGAAAAGCCCC
>JAOACQ010000091.1 GCA_026417755.1 Brevinematales bacterium
ATTTTGGTGTAGCAATAAGTACTGGTGAAAGTTATTTATTTAAAGGACGGGTTAATAATTCTTGTTTTTTTATAGATGAAATATATAATATTTGATTTTTTCAGTTTTGTTTTTTAAAATTATCGTGTTAATTTTATTTTAAGGAGGAAATTTTTACAAAAATCTTAAAAAAGTCTATGCCCATTTTTGTATTATTACCTATTTTTCAGTTCTTATAGTTGCTTTTTCTGCTGATAACTATTTTATTAAGGGGAAAAAAGCGGGAGAGGCATATGGTGCAAAAGCTGGACAATCCATGTATTTTTGGCTTGGTTGTTTATTGGGTGTTACAGGTCTTATTATTTCTCGTGTTAGTAACCCTGCAGTTCCTTCAGAAAATCTTGTTGGTAAATCTATTCCTTATATTTTGGGTTATATAGAAGGTTATAAGAAAAAAGCAAAAGATGCTAATTTTAAACAAGCTATGAATGGTTGTCTTGTTGGAACTGGTGTATGTCTAGCTGTTAATGTTGTTATGTCAGTTGTATCTTTAATGGCGACTCCAAAATAAATATCAATATGGGGAGGTATTTCTCCCCTTTGTCTTTATTTTTAGCCTATAATGGAGGGAGGAAATAAATGAAAAGAGTATTTTTTCTTTTGTTTTTATTAACTGGGGTTGTTTTTTCTGAGGATAAAACTAAAATTGCAATTCTTGAGATTGAGAACACAACATCAAAGGAGATAGATACTAAATTTTTAGCAGAAACACTACAAATGGAAATAGTAAGTAAAAAGTATTTTACTGTAGTAGAAAGAAAGATGTTAAGTAAGATAATGGAAGAAAAGAAGTTAAACCTATCAGGTCTTACAAAAGAAGAGAGGGCAGCCCAGATAGGTTTACTCGCAGGAGCAGATAGCATATGGCTTGGTTCTATTACATTTCTTGATGAGGTTTATGTTCTCACTTTAAAATCTATTGATACTAAATCAGGAGTTATTGAATATGCTGATCAGGTTTATTGTAAAACTGAAAAACAATTCTTAGATATAATTCCTCTTCTTGCTGAAAGGCTTTATAAAAAATCAAAAGGTGAAAATGTTGAAAAGTTTACTCTTTCAGGTGTGACATTCAAATCTGCTTCAGAAGTCCAAGATAATGATTATTCTATTGGTTTAAGGGACGGCATGGAAGCTGGGAAGAAGGGTGGTAATTTTATGTATTTTATTGGTGGATGTTTGTTGCCATATGGAATTGGCCTCATTTTGCCTTTTGTATTTGAACCTGAAGTTCCAATGGAACACTTTATTGGGAAGTCTTCCTCATATACCGTTGGTTTTACAACAGGGTATAAAAAGAAAGCAAAGGATGCAAATTTTAACCAGGCACTTGCTGGTTGTCTTGCACAACTTGGTGTTTATCTTGTTATTTATATAGTTCAAATAATAGTGGTTGCCAGAACTGCTTCTTCAGCAGGATATTAAACATTATGAAAAAGATTTTAATCTTATTTTTTTTGATTTTTGTTACATTCCTCCTCCATGCTGGAGAGGTAAAAACTGCAGAGGTTCCTTTTAAAAAAACAGTGAAAATAGATCAAAAGCAAACCGAAATTGTGGAAGGAATAATATATTTTACCGGTGGAGAAAATATTTTAATCAAGGTTTATAAACCTTTGAATCAACTTGTTATCATTACTAAATTTACAAATATTTTTTACTATCCCGACGAAAATAGCGGTATAGCAATTATCTATTCAAGGCCTGTAATTTCCCAGATGAAAATGCAGTTTGATCTCTTTTCAAGAGATGATATGGGACTTTCTGAAGCAGGTTATAAAGTAGAAAAGTCATACAAAACAAATGATATGCTTATGAGTTTATGGACACCTCCAGATAAATATAAAAAACAACTTGGTAATGTAGAGCTTGGGTTAAGAAAAAATAGAATTGTTTTAAACAAAATGTATTCACCTGATGGTAAACTTTTGCTTACAGCTGAATATGATGATTTTGAAAAAATCAATGATCTTACCTTCCCGAAAAGGATTAAGACAACAACTTTTCAAAACAATATTGTAAGAGAGGAAGAGGTAATTTATACTAATCCAAAAGTTAATATAAAATTGCCTCAAGAAATTATAAACTTCAAAATTCCAGAAAATGCAAAAATAAAGGAAACAAGATGGTAAGGATTGCCTACATTTTAATATTATTTTCAAGTCTTATTTTTGCTAATGACAAATTAATAAGTAAAATAAAAGAGAATATAAAAGAGGAAAAAAAAGTGTTTGTTCCACCTGAATCTCCTAACGTTTTAGAATGGACAGGACTTTTAATGATAAAGTTATACCAAAATTTTATATCTTCTCAAGATAGACCATCCTGTGTTTTCTATCCAAGTTGCTCAAGATATACAGAGGAAGCAATAAAGAAATATGGTATTATTAAGGGGGTAATAATGGGGGCTGATAGGCTTGAAAGATGTCACCCTCAGGCTTTTGGTAATTATCCAATTCATGAAGAAACCCAAAAAAACTTTGATCCGGTGCCATGATTATGAAAAAGATAATCTTCTTATTTTTAATTTTCAATTTTTCTTTTGCCATTGACTATTTTTCTGAGGATTCACTTCTCAAATTTGCGGATAGTCTTTATAATGAAGCCGATTATAAAGGAGCTTTACTTGAATATAGGCGAATTCTTACAATTGATAAACGAAAAACTCTGGAATCTAAAATATATTTTAAGATCGCTTTGTGTTATGAAAAACTAAAAGATTATAAAAATGCAATCTCCAATTATGAAAAAGCTGTAAATGAAAATGAGTTTGTTGGTTTTAAAATAGCTTTAAATCAGACAAGGCTTAAAGACTTTTTTTCTTCCATAACTACTTTAAAAACATATAATAAAGAGATTATTTTTGACAAAAATGGAGTTTTATATACTTTAAACCTTGTTTCTATCTCAAACTATACCCTTGCAAAAGAAATGCTTGTCAAAGAATCTGTTTTTGAACAGGTTTATTATCAGAATATGACCAATAAACTTGGTAACCTCATAAAAAGTTACGAGGGATTTCAACCTAAAAACCCCTATCTTGCGGCTTTTTATTCTACTATTCTGCCGGGGAGCGGAAAATTCTATGCTGAAAGGTGGTTTGATGGGCTTTTTTCCTTAAGTTTTATTGCTTCGACTGCTATTTTTGCAACTTTATATTTTATGAATAATGGCATAGAATCCTGGCAGGGTTGGGTACTTACTGGAACAGGTGTTGTATTTTACATTGGCGATATATATGGCGCATTTAAAGCTGCAGAAAATTATAATAAAACAAAGTTGTCATCACTTGAAAAACAAAAGGAAGAATTACTGAATGAAATTTCTGATTAATTTTTTGTTTGTTTTTAATCTCTCCTTTGCCACTTCAGATATTTTGAGTTTTGCTGACAAACTTTACAGCGATTTTTTATATGAAGAAGCGATTCATGAATACAAAAGAGCCTTATTTTTTGAAAATGACATAAAAAACAAAAGATTGATTAAATTAAAAATAGCCAAATGTTATAGAGATGCTCAACTATTCAATTTTTCTGAAAAAGTCATCAAAGAATATATAGATATGTGTGAAGAGGATGAAGAAAAATATAATGGGTTTCTTGAATTAGGAATTACTTATCTATATTCAACAAATATCAGTATGGCTGTGTATCAATTTTTAAAGATAGAAAATTTTTCTGAAAATGAAGAACTCAAAAAAAGAGCCCTCTTTTACCTTACAATCGGATATGCTATGAATTATCAATGGAATGAAGCGGAAGAGAGTTTTGACAGATTAAGTAAGTTTTTCCCTGATAGTGAAAAATATAGTTTGATAAAAAGAAATATTAAAGATTTATTTAAAAGAGCAAAAAAATTTAGTTATAAATCTCCAGAACTTGCAAAATGGCTTTCAATTTTACCAGGACTCGGTCAGATATATGCCGGAGACTTAGGTGCTGGACTAAATGCCCTTGCATTAAATGGTGTTATATTTTATTTTACTATTGATATGATATTAAAAGCAAACTATCTTGATGCCATTTTTATTGCTTTATCTTTTGCTGAAAGATATTATTCTGGAAATTTTTACCATGCAGAAGAAAAAGCAAAAAAATATAACGAAGAGCATAATAAAATCTTCTTTTCAGAGTTTATTGATCAATATGATTTGTTATCTCAATAATGAAAATAAAAAAAACATTGAAAATTTTCGTGGTAAGTATTAAAATTTAAATAGAGGATAATATGTCTGGTTTTGAGTTATTTAATTCAAATTCTACCCCTTCTCCTGTAGGTCCATATTCTACAGGAGTTCTACTTGAAAATGGTTTTCTTTTCCTTTCCGGGCAAATTTCTATTTCAAATACAGGGGAAATTATCGGAGAAAATACAAAAGAGCAAACACAAAATATTTTAGAAAATATAAAAAAAATACTTGCTGAAAAAAATTATACTATTCAGGATATAATTAAATGCACTGTTTACTTAAAAAATATAAATGACTTTAAATATATGAATGAAGTATATGAAAAATTCTTCAATGGGCATAAACCTATCAGAACAACTATAGAGGTTTCAAATCTACCAAAAAATGCTCTTGTTGAGATAGAAGTTATATGTTTTCGCGATGGAGGTATGAAGTGAGTAAGTTCAGATTGGTAAAAGAGTTTTTTGAATATGTTATAAAGAATAAAAAGCTATGGCTTATTCCTTTGTTGATTCTTTTTGCTTTAATAGGACTTGCAATACTAGTATCCCAATCACAAGCTATAGCACCCTTTATTTACTCTTTATTTTAGTTCTATGAAAATACTTGGTATTTCCGCTTTTTATCATGACTCTGCCGCTGCATTAGTATGCAATGGAGAAATAATTGCTGCAGCTCAGGAAGAAAGATGGACAAGAAGAAAAGGGGATTCTTCTTTCCCTGTCAATTCTATAAATTATTGTCTCAAAGAAGCAAATATTAAAGTCAATGAACTTGATGCCATCGTTTTTTATGACAAACCTATAGTTAAGTTTGAGAGAATTTTAAACTCACACATTCACAGGGCCCCTTATGGTTTAAAATCATTTCTACAGGCTATACCACTCTGGCTTAAATCTAAGTTATGGACAGAAGATGAGATAAGAAAAAATCTTGACTACAGAGGCAAAATTTTATTTACCTCCCATCATCAATCTCATGCAGCAAGTGCTTTTTTCCCTTCTCCTTTTAAAGAAGCTGCAATATTAACAGTAGATGGAGTTGGGGAATGGGACACAACTACCATTGGGTATGGAGAAAATAATAAAATTACATTACTAAAAAAGATTTGTTTTCCCCACTCCCTTGGACTTTTATATTCTGCTTTTACATATTACTGTGGATTCAAAGTAAACTCTGGTGAATATAAACTTATGGGGCTTGCTCCTTATGGCAAACCTATTTTTCTAGATTTAATAAAAAAGGAGTTGATAAGAATAAAAGAAGATGGTTCCTATCTTTTAAATTTAAAATACTTTGACTATATTTCTGGACTTAAGATGATAAATAGAAAATTTGAAAAACTATTCGGTAGAAAAGCATTAAAACCAGATGAAGTACCTGATCAATTTTATATGGACATTGCAGCATCAATTCAGGCTTTGTTCAATGAGATATTGGTTCTCATTGCCAAAGAAGCAAAAAAAGCAACTGGGCTTGAATATTTAACAATAGCTGGTGGAGTAGGATTGAATTGTGTTTCAAATTCTCATATACTTAGAGAAGCCGGATTTAAAGACGTATGGGTGCAACCCGCAGCCGGTGACGCAGGAGGTGCTCTTGGGGCCGCACTGTATGCCTATTATGCCTACTTCAATAATGAAAGAAATGTTAAAGGAAAAGATTTTCAGAAAGGATCTTATCTAGGTCCCTCCTTTTCAAACGAGGAAGTAAAAAATATTCTTGACAGGTATAAGGCAAAATATCACTTTAAAGAAAGAAAAGAGTTGTTAAAACAAGTGGCTAAAGAATTGGCTCATGGAAAGATTGTAGGATTCTTTCAAGGAAGAATGGAATTTGGACCAAGAGCTCTTGGAAATAGATCAATATTAGGAGATCCAAGAGACGAAAAAATGCAAACTACAATGAACCTTAAAATTAAGTTCAGAGAATCTTTCAGACCATTTGCCCCTTCTGTAAAACTTGATAAGGTTTCAAAATATTTTGAGTGGGATAGACCTTCTCCCTATATGCTATTTGTTGCAAATATTAAGAAAGACTGCTTATTAGAAGTTAATACAAATGGGAAAACAGGACTTGAACTTTTGAAGTTAAAGAGATCTATCTTACCGGCGATTACTCATGTGGATAATTCTGCAAGATTACAGACAGTTTCTCAAGAGGATAATCCAATATTTTATGAACTACTTGATGAGTTTGAAAAGTTAACAGGATGCCCAGTTCTGATTAATACTTCTTTTAATGTAAGAGGCGAGCCCATAGTCTGCACTCCTCAAGATGCTTATCTATGTTTTATGGGCACAAATATAGATATTCTGGTAATTGAAAACTATATTTTATATAAATCTGAACAAGATTCTAAAGTGGAGCTTACGGAATGGAAAAGAAAATTGATAAAAGATTAGAATTAAGAAAATTTGGATTTTCTTTCTCTCTCGGAATGCTTATTTTATTATTAATTGGCTTCTTAAAACATTTCAATTTGATTTTTAACACAATAATTGCTATAATATTTCTTGAAACTTTTTTATTTGCAATAATAAAGCCAGAATTTTTGAAGTTTCAATATACTTTAATTTCAGCTATACTCAAAACTTTAGGATTAGTTATTACTAATTTTACGCTAATTATTTTTTACTATTTTATTTTTACGCCAATTGCCGTTTTATTAAGAATATTCAATAAAGATGAGATAAAAAAAATTTCAAGCACTCCCGAATGGAAAGAAATTAGTCCTGAGGAAAATAATCCAGAAAAAATAGAAAAGTTATATTAGGGGAGAGTTATGAAAAAATTTATTTTTAATATTGTTTTCACTACTATAATATTGTTAATTTTTGTTTTGATTGAGATTACTTTGCGAGTAATGAACATAGGTTATAATACTGAACCTTTCATCAGACACCCAAAAATAAAAGAATTTTATATTGATAATAGGGAACTAAGATACAAATATTATCCCAAAAGGATAGATTTAACAAGAGATCCCATAAAGAATATATTTCTCTATAACAAACTTGATGGAGTCCTAAGAGGCTTTGTTCTTGGGGGATCTGCTGCAGAAGGATTTCCCTATTATTCTAATAATTCTTTCTCAAAAATACTTGAAACCGGACTTAATGAAATCAAGAAGTTTAAAAAGGTTGAGATTATTAATCTTGGTTTCTCTGCAATGTCATCTTATTATGTTGCCGATGTTTCAAAAAAGCTTCTTAAGTATAAACCGGATTTTGTAATAATATATTCTGGACATAATGAATACTACGGCACAATCTCTGCTACAACTGGTGGAGGACATATTGCAAAAAAAATTTACCTCTCCCTTAAAGAATTAAGAATTTTTCAACTTATATTTGAGATGCTTGGAAAATCCAGGTGGAAAAATATTAAAACCAGAACAATGATGGCTGAGCAATTCAATAACAGAGTTATACCTAATAATGAAAAATTTGATGGTAAGGTTGCAGAAAATTATATAAAAAATATTAAAGAAACAGTTGAACTATTTACAAAAAATGGAGTGAAAGTTATATTAATTGAGCCTGTTTGTAATCTTGTCAGCATGCCTCCATTTAAGGGTGAAGATGATGAAAAACTTTCAAATGATATTGTTCTTCTTTATGAAAATATCTTAAAGGGAAATAAAAAAAATATAGATACAAAACTTTTTGAAAACACCAGAAATGCCAACCTACTTTACCTCAAAGCTCTTTATAATCTTATTTATAACAAAGACTTAAGTATTTCTAATTTTATTTTTGCCAAAGAAATGGATATTGTTCCTTTCAGAATAAGAAATAGACTTGTTTACAACTTAAGAAATTTTGCGAATTCCTACAAAAACACAAATTTTATCTATATTCCTCTTGAAGAAAAAATATTTAAGAATCTTGGATATTCAGGTTTTGGTAATAATTATTTTATAGATCATTTGCACTTTAACTATGATGGGCATTTACTTATGGCAAATGTTATAGCAGAAAAAATCTCAGACATATATAATCTTAATGAGCAAGAGAGGAAAATTCTGATTAACTTCTTAAACGATAAAAATCTTGTAAGAGAGAAAGTTTATATTACTCCCCTTGCCGAATTCCTTGCTTTTCGTTCAATTCTACTGCTTTCAAAGCAGCCACCATATAGTGAAATGTTGATTAAGTATCATCCTTCTATTGATAATAGAAACCCATTCTTAACAAATGAAGCTTCATATAAGTTACAGGAAGATGAATTATTTAATATGGTCATAAATGATTTTATAACCAGAAAAGATTTTAAAAACGCATTTTTTTATATGAATTCTGTTTTATCAATATATCCAGCCGATCCCAAAAATCATCTAGCAATGGCAGAATTGCAACGAATGGTTAATAATCCAGAAGCTCTGTACAACTATGTGCTTGCTTATGTTCTATCAGATAGGAATTATAACTACTATCAGAAACTTGAAAGTTATCTTGCCTCTCAAGGGCAACTTAAAATGATTGATAAAATTGTTTCACTTTATGGTAAACCAAAACAATAAAAAATGGCTGCCCAAAACGTGTATTCTTAAGAAGATGCTTCTTTAGTTATCACTTTTTATAATCAAAAACAAGTCAATCATTGCAATCTCTTATAAAAGAAAAAGCTCTCGTAAGAGAATCAAAAAACATCTTTTGGACAGCCCTATCTATACTTACTCTATCGGTGTCCCTGTTTCAACAACATATTTCTTAAATTTATCCATTAAAACCTTTGTAATTTTTCCAGGTTTTCCATCTCCAATAACCCTACCATCAACTTTAACTACAGGCACAATCTCAGCAGCAGTCCCAGTAAGAAAAACTTCATCCGCAATATACATTTCAGCTCTTGAGAATATCTTTTCTATAACCTGATAACCTTCTTTCTCTGCTAGTTCGTTAACAGTTGCCTGTGTTATACCTGGCAAAGCTCCTACAACAATTGGTGGAGTATAAATCTTGTTATTTTTCACTATAAAAATGTTGTCGCCAGAGCATTCTGCAACATAACCTTCCTGATTGAGCATTATGACTTCTTCTACACCGGCAATTTTTCCTTCAATCTTTGCAAGAATATTATTGAGATAGTTTAATGATTTTATCATTGGATTTACAGCTTCAGTTAGATTTCTCCTAGTAGCTACAGTAACAACCTCAAGCCCATTTTCATACATTTCTTTTGGGTATAGCTGAATAGTATCAGCTATGATAAAGTAATTTGGATTTGGACATAACCATGGAGATAGACCAAGTGTCCCGGCTCCTCTTGTTACTACAGGCCTAATGTAGCCATCCACTATCTTGTTGGCTTTGCAGGTTTCAATTATTGCTTTTTTAAATTCTTCTTTTGAGATTGGAATATTAAGCATAATAATTTTAGCAGAGTTATAGAGCCTATCAATATGTTCATCAAGTTTAAAAATTCTTTTGTTATAGGCTCTTATTCCCTCAAAAACACCATCTCCATATAAAAGTCCATGATCAAAAACTGAGACCATTGCATTTTCAGCTTCTACCAATCTTCCATTAAGATAAACCATTTTACCCATATATATCACCTCTAAAATTAATTTTCACATCTCTATCTTTCTATCACACATTGAAGCTATTTCCTTGCTATGCGTTGCAATAATAAGTGTGATATTAAAATCTTTTTTCAATTCCCACAGAATATTTTCAACCTTCTCTGCATTTTTTCTATCGAGACTTCCTGTAGGCTCATCTGCAAATATAACAAGAGGTTTATGAACAATAGCCCTTGCAACAGCAACTCTCTGCCTTTCTCCACCTGACAACTGATCAGGATAGTGATAGATTCTATCTTTAAGCCCAACCCTTTCTAGCAATTCTTTCGCATAATTCAGAATATTTTTATCGGTTCTATTTTCTCTAATCTTAAAAGGTATTAACACGTTCTCAAGAGCATTAAAATCATTAAGTAGATAATGATGTTGAAATATAAAACCTATATTATTGTTTCTGAAATCTGAAATCTCCTCTTCCGAAAGATTATCAATTCTTATATTATTAAATATAACTTCACCTTGTGTTGGTTTGTCGAGCCCGCTTAATATATTAAGTAAAGTGGTCTTTCCTCTTCCACTTTCACCGACAATAGCTACAGCTTCACCCCTATTTATAGATAAATTAATATTCTCAAAGACACATACTTCGTCAACTATAGTTTTGTATATTTTGTTTATATTAATTGCTTTTATTATTTCAGTCATTTCTTAATACCTCAACGGGCTTTAATTTTCCAGCCTTCATTGCCGGAAATATTACAGCTAATATTCCAAGCAATAGTGACAATATCATTATAAAGACAATATCTCCATATTCAATCTTTATTGGAAAACTACTTATGTAATATACATCAGATTTAAAAAACTCAAATTTTGGAAGAGGATTAAATTTTCCAGTCCATTTTAATATTGAATACGCAAGATTAAAATTAAAATTTACAAAATTTTCAATAAGTTTAAGAATGTCGTTAAGTGATACAGTCAAAAATAATCCCATAAATGAACCAAAAATTCCTCCGGCCATTCCGATAAAAAAGCCATCAAGCAAAAAGATTTGCATCGTACTACTTGGTTTTAAACCCATTGCCTTAAGTATTGCTATCTCTTCTTTTTTATCAAGCACCATAGCAATCATTGTACTCAAAATATTAAATGCGACAACCATAAAGAAAAAGAATAAAATTATCTTTATTAGCATCTTCTCATCTTCTAAAGCAGCAATATCATTTCTATGCAACCTTTTCCAGGTAAAGTAATAGAGAGGACAGGCTTTTTTAATTTCAGGAAGATATTTTTCAATCTCATAAGGCTTTTCGACTTTGAGAGCTATCCCATAAGCATATCCCTCTGAATCAAAAATTTCCTGGGCATCATTAAAAGAAATAAAAGCAAGAGATGAATCATAATCTTTGTGACCGGCTGTAAAGATCCCGGTTACCTTGAATTTGTACTGTAGTCCTAAATAATCCTCACTGAAAATAGTAATATCAACATAGTCCCCAACTGTTGCACCCAAATTATAGGCAAGATTATAACCTAAAAGTATTGAATTATTACTGTGAAGATTGAATTCTCCAGATTCAAGATGAAACTGATCTTTTAAGTCTTTATCTTTTTTAAAAATATCAGGATTGAAAGCCATAATATTTACGCCCATCACATTAAGTCTACCTTTTATCAAGGCTTGCTTTTCAAAGTATGGTTCTACTGAAATTACTCCTTTTATTTCTTTAAGTTTATTTACATACTCTTCATAGTTAGCTATTCCTTTACCTGAACCTATGAAAACTAGATGAGCATCTTTCGCCATAATTTTTTTAAGAAAATTTTCATGAATCCCGTTAGCTGCTGATAAAATAACAACTGAAGCCATACTACTTATAACAATTGTAAGAAAAGCGATTATTGCAATAGCAGAAAGCCCTCTTTCACTTGATTTAAATTTTAAATATTTAATAGCAAAGTACAAAATTTTCTTCATTTTTTTACCTTTCCAGAATAAAATAAAAAATATTCAATTTAATTCTATTAACTTCCGATATTTTCTCTAAAAGATTATAAAATATTTTTTAATTTTAGTAAATATTTGGGGGCTTTATTCTTGACTTTATATCAATTTTCAATTAAAATTAGGAGTAATTATGAGTGAAATAACTGAAAAAACAACAATAATAATAAAAGGACGTTTCAAAGCACCTGCCGTAAGTTCCTTCGGACTTTTTATAATATTTATGGATAATTCATCAAAATCTGTTGAGAAATTTGATGTCGTCAGTTCACATTTCAGCACTTTATATGAAAATAACATCTCTATGCCGTGGAATGAACTTGAAAATATTATTACCAAGCTCAAGTGGAAAGGAGAATATGCAACAAGCCTTACCCATGATGTTCAAGCAACCTTTGATGATTTGTTCCAAACTGGAACAGGAAGGGCACCAGAAATATGGTCAAATATAAAAAAACTACAATTCAACAAAGTTGAAAATATTTTTGAAGAAGTGCTTTCAAGACCAGCAGGTGATAAGAATATAAAAGTTGAGATTGCTATAGAGACTCTACCAGCCAGCCAGATTGAATCCGTAAGAAGAAATCAAGCTGAGACAAGTGGTAAAGATATTCTCTCTGCTTTAACTCCTTCCCAGGAAGCTCAACCCAGACAACAAAAAGAATCTTATGTACCTGATGACTCTGCTGTTTTACTTGAGGTTTCACTGGTTTTATCTCCTGTAAGTGGTGTCCCTGTATATGAACTTAAAGAGGGAGATAAAATATTTATAAAAATAACTGAACAAAGCAATAGAGGCCAATATTTTATAGATTTGCTCAATGCTTCTCAAGATGGTGAGTTACTTCCTATTCCAGCATCTGTTGTTAAGGTTACAAAAGAAGGTAAGATTTATGTTGTAATTGTAAATATTGGTCCCGGTATATATGGTAAGTCTCTTGATGAAGATAATGTTAAAGTTAAAATGTATGATCCTATGCTTGATAAAAGAAAACAGAAAGGAGCTATCCCAGCAGTTGAAAAACAGATTCAGGATACAGTAAATATAGAAAAAAAAGCAAAATCACTTGAAATACCTTTTCATTTTATCTTTATAGCTATAGGAATAATTGCAGTTTTACTACTTGGTATGTTAATATTACTTATGGTGTAGAAAAATGGCCGAAAAAGAAGAAAGATGGCTTAAGATTGAACTTTATACCTCATTTTTATATGAGGGAATGGTACTTCATGGAGATTTATATACAGAGTTGGGGGAAAAGGTCGCAAATGCTAAAGAACCCCTTTCAAAACAATTGATAGAAGAACTAAAATTAAAAGGTGTAAAAAAAGTTTATTATTCAAAGCCAGTTCCAAAAAAAATTAAAGAGCTGCCTGAGGTAATTAAACCCGAGACACTTGAGAAAGGTTTTTTAGTTTCGCAGGAAGTGGCAAAAAGTATAGAAGGGGATA
Organism: Brevinematales bacterium; assembly: GCA_026417755.1. Lineage (GTDB taxonomy): Bacteria > Spirochaetota > Brevinematia > Brevinematales > JAOACQ01 > JAOACQ01. Next base: position 13,219 of record JAOACQ010000091.1, read on the forward strand.
AACCTCTACCTGTTAAAGATATTGAAAGTACAGTAGAAACTTTTATGGGTGAAATAAGCTCATCAAAACCAGAAGCAGTTCTTAATATGCTTGAATTAAAGGAATATGATGAATATACATATACCCATTCAATAAACGTAAGTCTACTTTCTATAATGTTTGCAAATTTTTTGAAATGGGATGATAAGAAAATTAAAGACCTTGGTGTAGGTGCTATATTACACGATATGGGTAAGATACTTGTCCCAAAAGAAATAATAAACAAGAACGGCAAACTATCAAACGAAGAATATGAACTTGTAAAAAAACACACTATCTATGGATACGAGATAGTAAAGGCTTACAAGGAATTTAATGAAACTGTCCAAATAATTCCTTTACTTCATCATGAATGTTATAACGGAACAGGATATCCCTTTGGGCTTTCTGGAGAAAAGATAGATGAAGTAGCTCAGATTGTTTCTATAGCTGACTTCTTTGATGCCATAGTTACAAAGAGAAGTTATAAACCAGGTTATCCCTTGTGGAATGCTTTTTTAGCAATCCAGCAAAATACAGGGACAAAATTCATTCCAAGACTTGCTATTGAGTTTGTTAATAAAATGCCTCAAAAACTCGCTGGAGAACCAGTGCTTAAAGTTGGTGATTTTGTCATCTTGAATACAAAAGAAATAGCTGAAATAGTAGAATTATCTGATAAATCTACACTTAAACCAACTGTCAAGATCTATATAAATTCAAAACAACAAAAGGTAAAATTTCCTATTGTAGTTATGCTTGAGGTTGATCAGACAAGAGCTATTGAAAAGATTATTGACGACGAAAAAGCTCTTGAAGTTTTGAAAAAGTTAAGTCTTGAATTTAAAAAGGATAAAGACAAAGAAGGTGTCAAAAAAGAAGAGAAAAACACCAATGATAAGGATATAACTAAGGAAAATAATATCCAAAATTCTCCCAATGATAATCCTGAGCAAAAAGATAAAAATAAATAGTTTTTTTAATTAAAAAAAAGTTATTTTCTTAGTTTAAATAAAGAAACTAAAAAATATACAACCCCAGCAAATAGAACAATCACAGCTCCTGCTGGAAGGTCAAGTAGCCAGCTTATAATAAGCCCAAAAATAGAAAACAAAAAAGAAAAGATAGAAGAAAAAATCATTAAGCCAAATAAATTTTTGGAAAAATGAAAAGCCACACCAACTGGAATAGTTAACATAGCTATAACCATAACAATTCCAACAAAAGTCTGGAGTAATACTATAGATATCGCAGTTATTATCAATAAAATGATAAAGATAAGGTTGGTATTTATTCCTCTTACTCTTGCAAATTCCTCATCAAATGTTATAGCCTGTATTTGTCTATAATATCTATAAGTTAAAAGAATAACTAAAATATCCATTATAAAAATAAGAAATAAATTCAAATCTGAAATAAGAAGAATATTTCCAAATAAATAACTCATTGGATCCACATACTCTGGTGTTTTAGCTATAAATACTATACCAATGCTCATTCCTATTGCCCATAAAGCATTTATAACCGTATCTTCTCTTTGCTTTGCTTTTATCGAAATAACCCCAATGATTACAGCAGTTATAATAGCAAAAATAATTGCACCTAATATGGGAGAAAAATTTGAAATAATTTTATTGGAGGCAAGAAATAAACCAATGCCCACTCCACCAAGAATAGCATGAGAGATAGCACCTGCAAGACCACTAATACGTTTGACAGAAACTATAGAACCAATAACCCCAAACAGTATAGAAGACAATAAACTTGCAAAAATAGCATTTCTGATAAATGGCACATTATTGTTTAAAATAGCTTCTATGAATTCCATTATTCCTCTCTTTTACAACAACAATCTTCCTTTAATTCTGTATTGTGTAAAACCCTGAAAATCTTTTTATTCTCCAAATCCTTTATTACTTCAATATTATGTCTTATAACTTTATGAGCCTTCTCATTTTCTTTACCTGTGCATAGTACAACGTCAGTAAGTTCAGAAACGAACTCCGTATCATGAGTAACAACAATTATGGTGGTTGATCTCTTTAAGTTTTCAAGGATGTGAAAAAGTTTGTCTTCACTCTCTCCATCCATATTTGTCGTTGGTTCATCAAGAATTAAAATTTTTGGTTCTGAAACAAGTGCTCTTGCCAGAAGAACTCTTCTTTTTTCTCCACCTGACAATTCATTGTATTGCCTTTTTTTTAAATTTTTTATTTCCATTAACTCTAGGCTTTTTTCTAATTTCTCTCTATATCTACTTTTTTTGAACAAATCAAATCCATTTAATAATCCCATTTCTATAATTTCTTCAACTGTTATTGGAAGGCTGCTTTCAGAACTAAGATTTTGAGGCACATATCCAATTAAGGTAGTAAATCTGAAAGGGCTGTTGCCAAAAATCTTAATTTCTCCACCGTCAGGAAGAAGTAAACCAAGTATCAATTTTAAAATTGTTGTTTTCCCCGCTCCATTTGGACCAATAAGAGAAACAAACTCATTTTCATGAATATGAAAAGATATATTTTCAAGGACTTTTATATTCTTATAAGAAAAACTAACATTTTTAAAAGATATAGCAATTCTATGCTCCATTTAATTAATTACCTCTGACATTAGTTCTCCAATATTTTTTATATTTTTAAGCCAGTCTTTTTCAAGATGATCAATCTCTATAACTTTTCCTCCTATTGATCTTGCAATAATTTTAGCCGCATTTTTAGAAAATTGTTTTTGAACAAGTATAACCTTTGCATTCTTAATTCTCATCTCTTCTATAAGTCTAACTATTTCTTTTTGAGTTGGTTCTTTTCCTCTTACTTCAAATGATCTTTGAATAATACCAAAATTGTCAAAAAAATATCCAAATGCTGGATGATAAACAAAAACAGTTTTTCCTCTCAAGGGTGATAATTTTTTAATTAAATATGAAAAAGTTTCATCTATTTCTTTAATATATTCTTTATAATTTTTTTCAAAAAATTTTGAATTTTCTGGAGAAATATCCTTTAAAACAATAAAAGTATTGTAAATAATTATCTTCACCTGTTCATAACCAAGCCATATATGGGGATCATATGGGAGATGTTCATTCTCTTCATTATGGTTATGTTCTTCGAGTTTTCTATATTTAACTCCATTTGTTATATCTACTATTTTTATATTATGATATAATGAGCTTACTTTAGGTTTTAAAGCCCTTTCAAAATCTATACCTATCGCTAACCATATTTTTGCTTTATTCATAGCAAGAAGTTGAGTAGGTGTTGGCTCATAGTTATGAGGGTTTGCTCCCTTACCTGCTAATACTTGAATTGTCACTCTATCTTTAGCTATCCTTTCAACAAATTCAACCTGTGGTAAAATACTTACAATAATTACAGGCTTTTCTGCAAAAAGTGGAGTAATAAGAAAAAATATAATAAAAATCTTATTGTTGAATCTCATAATTAATAATATATTTACTGACAAACCAAAAGTCAAGATAAAAATTTGTTTTAAATTCTATCAACAGGCGGGATGTGGCTTTCTACCGCCAGCCGTCTCTGCTATCTAAGTAAATGAATTTTTCCGCTTTAGCCAACTGTAGCAAAAATCGACAGCAACTCGACATCCTGTCTTCGGATGTTTATTCAAAAACTTTGCGAAACCTTTAGAAAGCTACCTCTTTCTGTTAACTTATCTAATTAGACCTTTAGTTAGCCAATTTCAAAAGCCCTCAAC